>CAZECQ010000168.1:0-5934 GCA_964510545.1 uncultured Pirellulales bacterium
CTATGAGAACTGGAGTGGCCATTCAAACCTCCAACTACGATTGGGACAATGTCTGATAATTGTGTAACGAGAGGATTATTAAAAAGTTTTAGGAAACCGATGCTCTATCCTGCTGAGCCACGGGCACATCCCGGCAAAAAACATCTCTGACGTAAGCTTGCTATAATTTAGATTCAAGACTTTGATATTGCAAGAAAATCAAATTTAAGCTATACTGTATTGATAGCAAAACAGGGCATAATAGTGAAAGATAAGGAAAAATTTACGGAACAGGACGTTTGTTCTGTGCATCTTACAAATAGAGAGTAAGGGCCAGATACGAAGAATAGCTATATGGACGAACACCTTCAACAAGCTCAGGACAAAAGCCGGGATTCGCTTGTATTTCGTCTAAAACAGGGTAATCGTGCTGCTGCGACTGAACTTGTTGATATGTATTATGAGCAAATATACCTGTTTATGAGAAGACTCGGTCATAGCTGCCAGATTAGTGAGGACTTGACACAGGAATGCTTTCTTCATGCCTGGCAGCACATAGGCCAGTTGAGAAGCAGCCGTTCGCTAAATAGCTGGCTCTACCGCATTGCCGCAAATGTCTCAAACCTTTACTGGCGCAGAGTAAAGGGTAGGAAAACGGCTGGTATTGGAGAAACTGATGTGCCCGACGGCAGTAATACCGAGCATTACGAAATCGAACATTTAGAGGAAATTGAACTGTTGAAGAAGGCAATTGCACATCTGCCAATGAAGTTAAGACAACCGGTGATTTTACACTATATGCAGCACTTGAGTATTGCCGAAGCTGCCGAAGCTGCAGGTGTGAGCAAAGGAACTTTAAAAAGCAGGCTAAGCAGGGCATTAAGTGTATTGAGAAAGCAATTTACCTGAAAGACATAAAAAAAAGTAAACTACTATGCCATCCGCCAGTAGTAGTTTACTTTTTATGGTTGAGGGTAAGTCAGTATTTGCTAATAGACAATCGCAGTTGCCTCTTCAATCTTCCTGATAACTTCAGCGGCATCAGCTAAGTTTGATACATAACCGTCAAAACCCTTCTGCAGCAGGGCGGCAGCCTCTGAATCACTTAGAGGATTTGCAATGGCTATAATTTTAATGGTTTGCAGTTCCTCATCGGAACGGATGTTTTTGCAGATGTCCATTGCGTCTATGCCCTCGGCTAACAGATTTATTAACAGCACGTGCGGCGAAAATTTATGAGCGGTTATGCCTGTCTCAAAATTGCTGTAGACGGTCTGCACCTCGTAATCAGCCTTGGTTTTTAAGGTATCGGCCAAAGCAGATACTGTATCGGTATCGCTGTCGACCACGAGGACACGGATGTTACCAACGGGGAGGGCCGCCGCAGGCATATTGTGAACCTTCATAAATCGAATTAACTCATTTACTGGGATTCGCCGGTCCTTGCTGCCGGGTATGCGATATCCTTTGAGCTGACCACTATCAAACCACTTTGAAACTGTACGGGGAGCAACGTTGCAAATCTTCGCAACATCTCCCGTCGTCAGTACACTTTTTCCCTTTGCCATCTTTTCATCTCCAATACCAATTTGCACAGTATGCTATACCCTTTTTCGGCTTTAATCAGGCATTGTTTAACTTGGAATTTGAATTTTTATAATTTTGTCAAATAAGCACTTATCCTAATAATACTACGTCCCATAAGTGCCTTTGGTTTTGCAAAAAGAGATTGAAGAACAAAGCCAGAGCAAATTTTATGCTTTCAATATAATTAGGCATAAGAAAATGCCTTTTATTTATTGGCTGGAGTGGTTAAAATCCTCTTTTAGAACTAATTTTGTGCTGTTACTTAGGAGCTTTTGCAATGCGGATACATTTATCTCGGCCGGATATTACCGAAGAAGAAATAGAGGCCGTTTGTGCTGTGCTTCGTTCTCCTAACCTTTCGCTCGGCCCTAAACTGACTGAATTTGAAGATGCTTTTACGGGATACATCGGCAGAAAACACACTGTAGCTGTTAACAGTGGTACCAGCGGTTTATTTCTGTGTGTCTCGGCAATGGGCATCGGTGCGGCAGATGAGGTCATTACTACACCTTTTACATTCATATCTTCGGCAACCACTATTATGATGGCTTCAGCCAAACCCGTTTTTGTTGATATTGACCCGGTAAGTTTGAACATTGATGCTGCGAAAATCGAATCAGCAATCGGTGAAAAGACAAGAGCAATTCTGCCGGTAGAGGTTTTTGGCAACCCGGCAGGTATTGATAAGGTCTGTGAAATTGCTCAAAAATATAATCTGCCTGTAATTGAAGACAGTTGTGAAGCACTTGGTTCTGCATTGAATGGCAAAAAAGTGGGCACATTCGGCAGGATGAGTACATTTGCATTTTATCCCAATAAACAAATAACTACAGGCGAAGGCGGGGTGATTTTGACAGATGACGACGAACTGGCGGATATCTGCGTATCACTTCGCAATCAAGGCAGGGGTAAGGGTGGCGGCTGGCTAAGCCACGAACGTCTGGGTTATAACTACCGACTCAGCGATATTAACTGTGCACTTGGGATTGTTCAGCTTTCACGAATCGAGAAGATAAAAGCAAAACGCCGGCAGGTTGCAAAATGGTACCAGGAAATGCTGGCAGAAGATGATCGGTTAATAGTGCCCGTCGAGCAGGATGACTGTGAGATGAGCTGGTTTGTTTTTGTAGTGCGGCTGGGAGAGAGTTTTACCTTAGCCCAGCGCAACAGGATTTTGGAGGAGATGACCAAGCAGGGCATACAGGTAGGCAATTATTTTCCTCCTGTGCACCTGCAGCCGTTTATGGTCGAGAGGTTTGGCTACAAAAAAGGTGATTTTCCTGTTGCCGAATCTGTGTCGGAGAGGACCATTGCTCTGCCTTTTTATAATAATCTTGCCAAAGATGAAGTAGCAATTGTTTGCAGCAAACTGAAGGAAATTTTGGATAAAACTTAGCCGGTCATTTGGCGGGGTCTGGTTTTTATCTTATACTTTCTTTAGAAGCAGTTGCAAATCATGGGGTGGGCGGCTGCAGAGCCGATAATAACATTTTTGGGGAGGAGATCTTCGATGAGGGGCTGGAGAATTAAGTTTTTATTTTTGCTTATAGTTTATTTTGCAGGATTTGCAACCGCAATTTACTGCCTTGCACCAGTACCTGATGGTCAAAACTTGCGGTCAGGGGAAAGAGGCTTTGTGGATTCAATGGTGAAATCAGATGAGTTTGCAGAATCTTTTAATTGTGGGTTGCACAAATGTATTGATTTCGGCAGGGATGCGGCCCGTCGAGCAGGTAGATATATAAAGCGAAAACTTGATGAAAGGAAAACTGAGGAATAAAAACGATTTCACCCTCATAATTATGGACTCTTAATCGCTAACTTGTATATATTGGGAACTTTTGGGGGGGCGAATATGCAACACTGACGGCCGTGGGTCATCCGAACCTACGGCCATCCTTATGCGCAAAAAAAAGGAAAAACTCGATTTTGTTATGATAAATCTACTATCCAAGCAGCAGGCAGTTTCTCCTCTATAATAGCTCCTGTCAGATTAAGCCAGCTTTTGCAGTTATCGAGTATAACGCTGTCACTGCTGGCCACAACCAGTTCGGTATCTTTCAGTTTGGCATCCGGGCTGGCCAAAAGCTCAACCTCCCAGCTCCAATTGTTTTTGCGGGCCAGTTTTTTGATTAAGGTTTTTAGTCGCCCGCTGTTTGAAACGGGACTATCCAAAAGCCACAGAGCGCTGACTACAACGATTTCATTCAAGAATTCACCAATAAGTTCTACAGCCGGTATTGTTTCGGTAACCTTACGGTACGTTCCATGTATGCTTGCCAAATCTCGAAAACAGCCATCTCTGCCCTTAAAGATAACTGCTCCGCTCATCACCGCCTCAACTGTTATTAAGATATTGTAGCCGTCGATAGCAAGGTCCCGGCCTGTAAGGTCGGAGATTTTCAGTTGCGTTTTTTTGCGGGATGTTAACTGCTCATCCGAACAGGCACTTCGCATAATGGCCAGTCTTTGCCTTTGGGTTAGTGAGAACCTGTCGCCGACTAATTTAAGGGCGCCTTTATCAGCGTAACCTTTTGTCCGCAGCAGTGAATAGTCAGCAATGGCAGAGGTTAAATCTGTTATTGCAGCGGGGGCAAATAATCTCGCATCCGCCGGATGTGGGCCTCTATGGGTTCGCTTGTCAGGCATTTTCCATATCCTGTATTATGTATGCTATAAACATTCAGATAGTATATGATAAACCAATAATCACCGCTCCACAAGCATCACCAAAAACAAATTGACATAACCACCTGCGGGCTCTACTATGGGGTAAAAGTTATTAGTAAATGAACAATTACCAGTAATCAACTGTAAAATGCCCAGTCACAATTTAGCACGTTTTAAAATAGACGATTTGGAAATCATCGGCTATTCGGTCGCGGGTGAAGAGACTGTGGTTGCGATGCCTCAGTTGGATGTTTGCTTTGATATCGGCAAAGCGCCCGACCAGGTTATTGCCATAAACAATATTCTGCTTACGCACGGTCATATGGACCACGCTGCCGGTATCGCATATTACCTTTCGCATCGGAATTTCTGTGGCCAGTCTCCGGGAACCATAGTAGCCCCCGAAAAACTTCTGGGCCCAATAAGGCAGATAATAGATGCCTGGGGCCGGCTGGACGGCAACAAAATACCCGCCAATCTGGTGGGTGTAAAAGCAGGAGACGAATACCAGATAAAGCCAAATCTATTTGCAAGGGTGTTCCCGACAAAACACAGCAGAGATTCTGTTGGTTACAGCGTAATTGAAAAGAGAAAAAAACTAAAACCAGAATATGTAGGCCTTGCCAGTCCGCAAATTGTTGAATTTAAGAAAAAGGGCACCGAAATCGATTATCCACTTGAGATTCCGATTGTTACTTATCTGGGTGATACGCAGTATGTCGATTTTTCGCGATTAAAATATATCGCTGACAGCAAAATTCTAATCGTGGAATGCACCTTCTATGAGGCTGAGCACACCGACAGGGCAGAGGCCGGCAGACATATGCACATCGATGAATTTGCGACTCTGCTCGATAAGCTGCAGAATGAACACATCATTGTCACCCATGTAACGCAACGAACAGCTATGCGGGAGATTCGGAGAATATTAAGAGAAGCGATTCCTAAGGAGAAATACAAAAAAATCATCCTGCTTATGTCCGAAAGACGATGAGGAAACCCTATACCTTACTTTTCTTTTTGCGCTTCCCTGCGGAATATTTCCTCATATACCTTTTCATAGTTTGAAACCATACAATCGATTGTAAAGTTTTCCTCCACATGCCGGCGGCACTTTCTGCGGTCAATCTTATCAATTTTAGCGACGGCTTCTGCAGCTTCTTCAGCATTATTAACCAGGAAACCTGTTTTGCCGTCATTGAGAATCTCGCGAGGTGAGCCCAAATCCATAGCAATTACCGGTACGCCCGCAGCCATTGATTCAGCCATAACCAGGCCGAATCTTTCGGGGATGGTGTGAAGATGAAGAACCGCGTAAGATTCCTTAAAAAGAGCGTCCCGTTGTACCGGATTGACCGGCCCTATAAATTTTATGGAAGTATCGTTGATATGAGGTTTTACCATATTGTCGAAGTAGTCCTGGCCTTGAATTATCCCTGCTATTATCAGGTTCTTGCCGCATTTTTTTGCAGCCTCAATTGCCAAATGTGTCCCTTTGTCGAGATGTATTCGCCCAAGGAAGACGAGGTTATCCCCGGCAGTTTCGCGAAATGTTATGTTGGAAAGGTCGATGCCATTATAAACGGTAGCAAGATATGGCAAATCCTTATCTCTGTCAGAATCGCTAATAGAAACATAGTAACTGTCTTTGTGGTCGTGGTAAACCCGCAGTATATCAGGCTCGGAAAAGCCGTGAAT
>CAZECQ010000169.1:0-5932 GCA_964510545.1 uncultured Pirellulales bacterium
TTTCTCTTGGCCATCAGTTATTCTTCTTAAAAATCAATTCCAAAGTTTTTTCTACATTTCTATTTTTGGGTCACAACAAATCTTTAACAATATCAACAGCACTTGCAGCGTCAGCAGCATAAGCATCAGCACCAATTTTGTCGGCATACCCCTGCGTTACAGGAGCCCCTCCTATCATAACTTTTGCCTCAATACCGGCATTTTTAAGAGTTTGAATGGTTTTTTCCATTGCGGGCATAGTCGTTGTCAGAAGTGCACTTAAACCCACAATCCGAGCACCAGCAGCTTTTGCTTTAGTAACAAAATCCTCAGGAGAAACATCAACACCGGCATCGGTAACATCAAAACCAGCACCTCTGAGCATCATGATAACCAAGTTCTTGCCGATATCATGAAGGTCGCCCTGAACGGTGCCCATAACAGCTTTTCCTATTGGTTCTACACCTGCATCTGCCAGCTTTGGTTCAAGTATCTCCATCGCTATTTTCATTGCGCGAGCAGCGATAAGAACTTCAGGAATATAAATCTCATTCGCTTTAAAGCGGTCTCCTACCACGTTCATGCCGGCAACTAAACCGTCGTGCAAAATACTATCTGAAGGCAGCCCATTATTAATTGCAGCTTTAGTTATATCTGTCGCTGTTGCCTGATCTCCATTTATAATTGCCTTACTTAACGCTTTTAGTTCTACCATTTACTAACACCTTAACTTATATTTTTCATTCAAAAGTCAACTCAGCTACGCAACTGAATTTATGTCTAAGGTTTCTCTTGCAGAAGTGACTCAACTGCCTCGTCTCTAAGGTTACTCTTAGTCGGTTCAACTATTTCCGGAAATGCCTCCAGTATTTGCTCACGAATCCTTGAACCCAAACAACTCCTGTCGTTGCTGCCAAATACTTCCTGTACAACCGCTTTGGCTCGTGACAATGCGTCGCTGTTGGGTTTAAGTTCTTCCCTCTTTTGGCGGTTGGCCAAACGTGGTACAAAAAACTCGTCCTGCATATGGCGAACTGTGTGATGCTCCGCAAGAAAGTCCTTGGCTGGTCCTTTTTCTATCATCAGATCTACTGCCAATGTCTCATCATTAACTTCTATTCCGCGTAAGACACGCTGGCACATGCCAAGTATTTCATTATCCATAACAAGTTTCTCATACGATACGGTAAGGTCTTCTTCCATAAGACCGGCGATGTCGTGGATATAGTTGGCCCCGGACATTGCCACCAGCAGACTCGACATCGCACTTTCGTAGGCCGCCTGTATGTCTACTTCTTTTGAGTCCGAGGTTCCACCGGTCGAATAAAGCGGAATTTCAAAGTGTTGGGCCAATTGCGATACCGCTGAATTTATCATCGCCCGCTCTATGGGGCCGCCAAGATGGCTCATTGTTCTAAGGTCTGTAATAGAGCCGACACTGCCGCAAATGCCTGGGACACCTTTGTTGACACATTGCACCAGGGCTATACCGGCAAGTGTCTCTGCTATATGCGTCAAGATATTACCCGCAAGAGTAATCGGCGAAGTTGTTCCACAAATAGGTTCGGTAGGCACCACAACAGGCAAATCCTCACCTGCCAGGTAGCAGGTCATCTCGCCGTAATGTTCATCAATCTTAAAAGGACTTATAAGCAACGTAATGAAAGAGATAAACGGTTTTTCACGAAGTGCCTGAGGACTATCTGCGATTAACTCGGCCATTCGTACAACTTTTTTGCAGCCGGTGAGTGAATAAACCCCTCCCATTACATGCTTTGTGGTATTGTCCAGTGAATAGAAGAAACGGTTTGCGTCTATATGGTCCTTGTGTTCAACCTCTTGTGGGAAAACATTAATGGTAAATAAATGGATGTTCTCCAGGGTATCAACCATACGTGCATTGAGAATCACATCTTGTGTTGTGGATGGTCGGCGGTATCCGGTATCAGGATCAAGTACGTAAATGGCCGTACCGCCCGTGCCATAGTGAACGCGGTTCTTTTCAAGAACCACGTCATTTTTACCATCCCGGGAATATAACGTTACCGAGGATGGATTTGAATCGATGGCGTCTTCAACCATTCCTTTGGGAAGTCTAACTATCTTGGTCTCAGAGTCAGTCAACGCCCCAGCTGACTTAAATGCCTCAAATGCCGTTGGCGAATTGACCTGCATTCCCGATTTAGCCAACAGCTCAAATGCGGCATCGGCTATTGTTCTTATATCATCATCGTTTAAGGGTTTGTAAAGAGATGAACAAAGCCCTACTTTCTCGGCGTTTAATTCATTTGCTACAGTCATTATACCTCCAAATCATTGTTAAAATCTATAAGTACTCATCAAAGCTAAGGATACATTTTTTTGTGATCTGCGTAATTAGCTCCGTACTCATAATAACTTCACAATTTCTTAACTTGCGATTCCTTTAGTTTATTCATCAAAGCATTTTTCTCTATGGGCGTTAAGATAAAGCTTCCTCGGGGCAGTCGCTTTATTGCATGGGCAAGGGCCATTTGATACCTGCTGCCGACTACTAACAACGGCACTTCGTTAAGCAGTTGCTTCTCACAGATTTGTTTGCAAATGGCCAGTGCAAGTGCTTCTGTGCCTTTCCTCGCAAAAACTATTATTACTTGAAATGAAAGGGCTGCCAGGTCAGTTTCATTTGCGAAAGGCCAACCCTCAGGGGCCTCTATCCAAAGCCGATCAGGCATATCTTGACGCAGTTGTAAGACCTCTTTTGGTTCAGCATTCACAAGCAACACAGTGTTTTGGTTATTTGTATTGCTGGTATTGGCCATTTTTATTTTCCTTCCAAACTCGTAAGTATTTGCTCAAGCCTTCCCGCAAGCTTATTGCTATCCTCAGTGTCTTCAACAATTGTTGTCTGTTTCTGGCTGGTCAGCGTTTTACGAACCGCCTCGTCGTTTAATTTGCCTAACACCACCACGAGAGTCTGCTCGTCAATGTCTCGCACATTAAGGACAAACTCCAAAATATCGATATTTGCATATTTACAGTCGGCTATAATTACGCCAAACTGTTCGTGTCGCAGTTTATCGAGAATGCCTTGAATGCTATCTCTCACCAACGGAGCTAGGCCAATGCCAAAGAGAATATCGATCAGGCCTTTGTTGGCATAAGTTCCCAAAACAAGCACTGCTTGCGATTTCATTACCTGCCTCTTACCTAAAATCATTATTTTTTGAAAAAAGGTATCTTGACTACACACTAACACTTATAGCAACCGGTATACCAGACTATTAGTTATTTGCATAACTCCATCATAAAGCGATAGTTATATAAATATCATTTCTTGCAAGTTAGTTTTTCGAGCATAATGAAGCCTTATGGATGGCAAGAAACGTGCACTATTGGTACACGGCCTGGGATTAAATGTGATTTGGGACGCGTATTGGTACACATGCGAGGAATGTAATACTAGCTAAAATGCTTTATACGCTTTGAAAAACCGATAGAATGATATATTTACATCCAATTGGAAAAACGTAGTTGTCTATGACTGTACCAATCCTGCACTATTTACTTCTAAGTTGGGCTGCCATTAAGTTTTAAAGCAATAGCTAAGACGGAAAAACTAGCATGCTCCCTGACCAATTCCATAGGATATCTTTCGATTTGCTGTATCGTAGGAAAGAACAGGCAATTTTAGTCGATACCACAAGAACAGTATCTGCCTGCTGTTCCGGCTGCATTTTGGATACATCTAAAATCCCAAAAGATGCTGAGTCTGATGACTGTTCCATAGAATTGTCGAAATGTATGCTTATTGTGGGTATATTCTTTGGTTTTTCCTTTAGAATTGCATCGCCCAAGAACTTAAGCAGGTAATTCATTGTGCATAGTTCGCCATAATCTTTATCGTCATCAACTTCCATTATAACAATATGTTGCCATTTCTCAGGGCTGGAACAAAACAGAACGGGAATCCTTTTAGCTCGGACTAACTGCAATCCAATTTCACCAAAGACACGCTGGCTGATGTTTGGAAACTGGTAAGAATGTGGAATAATAAAAAGATCGAACATAGATTCCAGTGTATTGGCGATTTTGTGTGGGCGTCCGCTTATATAGTTAATCTCCAGCTTATCACCTTTTGGCAACACATTTCCTAAAATCTCTCCAATCACCCTGCAATGGGTCTGTACTTTGCCTCGCCCGTATTTAATAAATTGCTCTGCCGTAAAGCCCCGCATCGACAGGCCGGCAATCGGATCGCGAAAACGCAATGAGAAAAAGGGCCTTGGCTTACAACCGAGTATGGTTAATTTAAACTCTGTTTGGCTATGCAGCATCAATGCCAAATCAGCGATATGTGCAGGTTCATCAGGCGGCATTGTGAGCAGAGCAGCCTTAATGCTTTTATGGTCTTTTTCCTTATTGCCCATAGCTTCTACCTTGACACAAGGCGCCTTCTTTAACCATCATCACTACCATATTAACCAAAAATCTAACTGGGTATTTTTATTTCCAAATATCTTTGTAAGATTGCAAAAATTCGTTATTTTCTTGTTTAGTGGTAGATGTTTTTCAATCTGTCTTTCGACAAGAGAATCTATATAATGCCAGTTCCTGCATATCCTCAACCGAGTCGGTTTCATCAACAATCTCAACACCCAACAGAGTTTCCAAGGTATCCTCAAGTGTTATGATGCCAGCGACGCCGCCATATTCGTTCACCGCCAGAAACAGTTGCTCTCGGCGTTTGATGAATGTCTGCAGCACCTTGGTCAGCTGGGCCAGCTCCGGAACGGAATGGAGCGGCTGAGCGAGTTGGTCCAAGGTGATATCCAACTCGCCTTCTTTTAACATCCTGAATAACTTATAGCGATGGACTATTCCTTTGACATCGTCAGGCGAATCTCCGATGATTGGGATCCGAGCAAAGCGAGGCGGGCCTACTTCGGTCACTTCACGCACCGTTTGATCAGCTCGAAGTGTAAAGACGACAGTGCGCGGGGTCATTACTTGTTTGACAATGGTCTCGCGCATGGCTATGAGGTTGCGGAGAATACGAGATTCGTTCTTATCGAGTGTACCTTCTTTTAAGGCCAAGTTGGCCAAGCCCCGGATTTCCTCGCGGCTGATCTTCGCTACTAAATGATTGTTTTTCGACAGTCGCTTGGAAACCCAATCGCAGCTGACCACTACTGGCCATAACAGTTTGATAGTTCCATTGATAGCCCAGGCTGCAAAAGGTGCGAGTTTTTTTGCATGCATCGCTCCCAGGGTCTTAGGAATTATTTCAGAGATGAACAGAATCAGCAGCGTTACCATGAAACTGACTACAGCAATCCAGGCCTGTCCCCAAATAAGGCTCGCCTGGGCTCCTACGCCTGCCGCGCCAAGTGTGTGGGCGAATGTGTTCAAGGTTAGTATAGCAGCCAGAGAGTGGCCGATATCGTCTTTCATTTGCTGAAGTTGTTTGCCAGTCGGGCTACTACGCTCGACAAGCACCGCGATGTATGATCGAGGCACGCTTAGTATCGTTGCTTCCAGTAACGAACAAAGGAATGATATTGCCAGGGCCAGCAGGAGATAGAAGAATAGAAGAAACATAAGTGTTCCTAACTGACTTTACCACTTAAACTGACATTTCCCATTTTCACGGCTAAACAGGGCTAAGCTTAAAATAGTTATTTTCCTCATAATTTGCATCCTTTCATAACATGGACAATAATACTGGTTCTTATCAAATCGTCCGATAGCCTGTATCACAACTGCTCAATTACCGCGACAGTTCCAACTTCTTTGTTATTGCGTCATTTACCTTTTGCGGTCTTATTGCCTTTACCCTTGCTGTCCTGCGTGGGTACAGTAATTGCCTTTTTGCAATTCGGACAAATTCTTTCCTGACCAGCCAACTCTTCGTATTCACATAAGCTTGTTTTGCGATGTGGACATTCGAACTCGACAAGCATGACAAAGCACC
>CAZECQ010000170.1:0-5886 GCA_964510545.1 uncultured Pirellulales bacterium
CATAGTCAGTATTTTAATAATTATATATCTGATTGAAGAGGTTATGAGGAGAAAGATTAAGTAAGAAGACTATGAAAGATATTTTCTGGTTGTTCTGTTTGTGTCTATTTTCGTTAGCATCATTTTGTATTTTTCTCATTATTTCGGGGTCAGCACGCATCCTTCTGCAGCAAGATTTTTTATAACCCTCTCAATTGTTTTTGCTCTTGCCCCGACAGCATTAAAGATTCTCAAACCCGGGTGCCTTTCAGGTGCAGCTCTCTTAATCATTTCTATAGCGTGCTTTTTGTTTTATCATCCAATTGCCGTCGAAGGCCGCTTTATCAACACGTTGAAGCTAAACCGCAGGACCGAGCACTGCCTGAAGTTTATTTCGAAACTTAATGATAGGAATATATTGATTGTTTCACCGCGGCCGGGCCAATACACTGCTTTAGGTTATGGAGCGGTAAATTTCTCCTATGCCAATGAAAACAGAAGCTCTCTTTTGTATGAGGCCAGCAGGCACCTCTACTCTAAGATTATTGTATTTCAACAAATTGAGTATGAAGGAGAAAGGCCGACTAACGATACGGTTTTGCATTCGGACTATAAATTAAAGCCCCTTTATGAAATTCAGGTCTCAGCGACCACATTTCTGAGGATTTCGGAAGTTGAAATTGCCGGTTAAGGATATTGGTGGTTGGGGGGTAAGCTTTCTTTGTATGTCTTTGCGGTATTTATCGATGCCGAAGATAGTGGCTGCATAAAAAAATGCTGGGGACAAGATTTGCTTGTCCCCAGCGGCAATATGAAAGTCAAATGCTCACAACGAGCTTAAACCGTTCTTTTAGCCGCCAATAGTTGCTAAGTAAGCCCCGATGTAAGCGGCAGCGCTTGGGTCTTCTGTTATCGGTGCCCCGTGGTTTTCCATAAACAAGGCTATGGCATCGGCTGTTTGCCAGCCCATTTCATCAGTGAGAGTGCCGACATATTCTGCGACAGCATCAAGTAGTTCTGCGGCTGAAGCGTACTGAGTGCCTTCGTCCGGCGTTGCCAATGCAGTAGCGATTGCAGCCATCTGCTCAGGAGAAGGCGGGCCTGCAAGCGGGCCGCCAAGCTCAGTGGTAATAACGCCTGCCAGAGCAGATGCTCTGTCGGCGTTGATGTTATCTACTGTCCATGCGGCGTTTCTGAGTCTTGCGCACATCTGGCAGGGGTTTATATCCGCGGATATTGCTAAGGCATTTGCTATATAGACCTGAAGCTGCTCTTCTCCTATTCCGAGTTCATCAGCCAGCCAACTCATCAGGGCGGGGCAGCCTCCAATTATTGGTAATGCCGTGACAGGAAGGGACGCTGTTTCTGTTTCGGTATCTGTATCAGTGCCGGTGTCGGTACCGGTGCCTGTTCCTGTTCCAGTGCCAGTGCCGGTTCCAGTGCTGGTTCCTGTGCTGGTTCCGGTGTCTCCACCGCCGGCCATACCTTCGCCAACACCCTTGCCCTGGTTGCCGGTGAAATTGTTACCTTTTCCTTCGCCCTGGTTGCCTTCACCCCAGTTACCATTACCATTGCCGCCGCCCGGGTTTCCATCACCTTTATTAGGGTGCTGGCCACCGTGTTTTGGATTGGGTCCTTTGGCGCCGATAGGGTTGGGGACATTGGACGAGCCGGCCCGGGAACCGAGGTTTCCTAAAGCTCCGGAAAAAACATCGCCGGCGGCAAGAAGGAACTTTCTGCCTCTTTTGGCTCCCCTGTTTTGGGCGAAATTATTTGGAAGCGTTTGAATGATAACGCTGCTTCCAAGCTGGCCGATACCTTTTGGTCCTGCATTGCCCAAAGCTGTGGCGGCTTTGGGGCCTGTGTTGGGCTTAGGACCGGCACCTGTTGGCCCGGAATTGCCCAGTGTTGGGGTGGTTTCCGGTACCACAATCACCCTGACTCCGCCACTGCCGGTAATAATGCCGGCAGGATTGACTGCACTATGCGGGTTGTTGATTTGCAGATTCGGGATAGGCGAATTGTTGGCGTGTGGATTTTTGTCGGGTAGTTGGCCTTTTGGCTTGGCCATCACCATTGATGCGGTGAAAAACATAGAACAGACCAAAAGGCAGGCCAAAACCTGCCCCAAACAGTACTTTTTCGACAATTTTCTAATAACTTCCATCTCTTCTTCTCCTTCTACTTTCTTCGCTAACTTTGGATTAGCTTTTTGAAATTGTTAATTACAGGTTTTTTAAGCTTAAATTATAATAATATAGTAATAAGACCCTGAACAAATTTCTACTATATTAACTGACGTTTCAGTCCTTTGAATCCCCTTGTTGGTCTTTGTTGCCACCCCTTTGTTGTAACTTTTCGGTCTTTTGACCTTTGTCTTAAAACGCTTCATTAATACAAATGACAAAGTTTACATTACTTTTGGTAAAGCACATTTTTTATTTGCCGATAAAAATGCCCACTCTACCTTTTGTATCAGTATATCATTTTACGAATTTTAAGTCAAGCACAAATTACCCAGATTAACATTTTTACTCGTTTTTATCTGACCTTCCTTGCTTTTTCGTTAAAAAAACAGTGGTTCGGGAAAGTCTTGAACTGAGTAGCCTCAGCAGGCATTGGGTTATGGTGAAATTGAGTCAGGGCAGATTTTATATCGATGCTGGAAGGGATGTTGGTGGTATAAAAAAACTGTTGGGGACGAAGTTTTCCAATCCCCAACAGTAATCTGAAAGCCAAATGCTCGCAAATGAGCTTCGACTCGCCTTTTTAACCGCCAATTGCTGCCAGTTGTGCTGCAACAAATGCGGTAATGTTCGGATTATCACTTTCTGTTAAAGCTGTACCGTACTTTTCGGTGACAAACGCTACCGAATCACCTGCCGGTGAACCTAATTCGTCCAAAGCGGCGACATATTCAACAAATGCATTGATGTATTCAGCTACTGATGCGTATAAAGAGCCTTCCTCGGCTGTTTCCAATGCCATTGCAATTGAGGCCGACATTTCCGGTGAGAACGGCGCATCGGCAGGAGCCAGGTCATTAAATATCTGAGCCATTGCAGCCATATATGTCCCATCAGGGTCTATTAGAATTTCAGCGGCTCCTACAAGTCTTGCACAGGTGTTACATGGCTGTATGTTCGGATTAAGGGTAAGAGAATTTCCTATAGAGACCTGTATAGTTTCTTTTGGAATTCCAAGCTCTACCGATGCTGCCTCCAGCAGGAGAGGACAACCCTGTATCTGCGGTAATTCCGGCTTTGGAAGCGGCGCTGCTTCTGTCTCCGTATCTGTATCAGTTCCGGTATCTGTTCCGGTGTCTGTTCCGGTGTCTGTTCCGGTGTCTGTTCCGGTGTCTGTTCCGGTGTCGGTTCCGGTGTCGGTTCCGGTGTCAGTTCCGGTATCGGTTCCGGTATCGGTTCCGGTATCGGTTCCGGTATCGGTTCCGGTGTCGGTCCCGGTATCAGTTCCGGTATCGGTCCCTGTATCAGTTCCTGTGTCGGTGCCGGTATCGGTTCCAGTGCCCGTTCCTGTGCCGGTATCACAGCCTATACAAGTGCCTGTGTAATCATCTTCAAGTTCAATTTCTGCGTAAGCGCCGCCGCTTGTTTCATCGTCATTATCACCGGCATCGCCGGAGGAGGTTACCAGAGCCGGTGATGACCCACTAACATTAGCTCGGGCTCGAACCGGATCGTTTTCACCGTTACCTGTGATGGAGATAGTATCGCCCTCGGCGTGTACCTTTACAATTGCTTCAGCAGTGCCTTCTCCTACGGTATCCGCCCAGGCTTCTATTCGGCCGTTTTTAGTATCAACTATCACATTTGTACCTGCGTGAATATGAGTTTCTGCATAGGTTTCCTCTTTACCGTGAGACCAGGCTTCTACGAAACCCTCTATATCAACCTTCCCGTTACGGGACTGCAAACATATATACGAAGAGGCTTTATCGGCAAGGCTTGCCGGAGGTCCAGTATTATGAGTTTTTGTCTGTACGGCACCGTGTGGCTCATCACCTTTAATTGTCAGGTCGCCATCGGCTATAACAACAATAGATGCCACACTTCCTCCGAGAGCGTTCAAATACCCTGTCTTTATGGGGCCATTGTTGAAAGTTAACAATTCAATGGCTCCTGAAGGCTCCTGAGGATTTGGTGCCCCTGTTATGAGATTGCCTATGTCAATGCCGCCGCTACCGGCCTGCATAAAGATATTACCTGCTGTGGTAACGATACTGTCATCTTTATCCTCGAATTCGATGTAACTGTCGGCACCGGTTGTTTCGAATGAAACATTCCTTGCACCAACAGTAAGTTCATCATCGCCGGCACCTGTCAGGTTTTCCATATAAATATAATCATCCGCTACCAGGGAGATGTCAGTGGCCAAAGTCTCAAGCTGAACTTCATAAAGGATGCTATCTGTATTAGTGCCATCTCCGTCTTTGATAGTAATATTTGCGGGGTCGAGCAATAATAGGCCAAGTTTTCCATTTGCTGCGGAGGTATCAACGTCACCGGCAAAAACAAAGTGTCCGCCACTGATTTCGACAAAGCCGCCGTTGCCTGAATTGCTTCCTCCTTTGGCTTCAATTTGTGCACCCTCGCTGAAAGTAGCCATATTATCAGCATAGACAATAACCTCTCCGCCGTCGCCGTTGGTACCGGCGTTTGCGGTTGTTAAGCTGCCGCTGCCAAGAGCGACCACGTCGCCGGCAGTTAGCGTAATGCTGCCGCCATCGCCTTCGGCGCCATCAGCATTTATTGTTCCGAGCTGGGCAACGCGGCCGGCGCCTCCCATAACTGCTATGGACAGACCGTCAAGACCTTCGACGGCCCTTGAAAAGGTATCACCGGAGGCGAGCACTATCTTTCCGCCTGCCGCCTCAATTGTACCTTCATTAATGACATCGCCGATTCCTTCGGTCGAGGGGTTTTGGTCAACTGTGACAGCGTCCACTTCAACGAGGACATTACTGCCCTCGGTGCCGAGGAAGACCCTGTCTCCGGCGGCCATCAGGACATATCCGTTCGGACTTCTGATAGTGCCTGCATTTAGGACCTTTTTGCCTATAAGAGTGACCTGTTCGGCGCTGATTTGTCCGTAGTTGGCAACCTCGCCAATTCCGCCGTCGGCAAATTGATAGATTCCGTTCATAAAGTCTGCATTTGTCATATCCAGCGTCGAGGCGGTGAACTTGTGGGCCTCAATTAGAGCGGTAGGGCCGAAAACGACGCCATTGCTGTTAATGACGATGATAAGGCCCTGGTTGCCAAAGAGCGAACCGTTAAACTGTGTTGCGCCTGCTCCTATTACTCTGTTGAGCACGGCGAAACTACCGCTGGCTTTTAGAAACTGGAGGATTTCATTCGCAGTGGTATCTAAGCTGTCCCAGTTTATAATGGCGCTGGCTGAGTCCATTGTTATAGTGGTGGTGTTGCCTGTCTGGTTTACACTGGCTGAGCCGGCCACGACGTCTGCGCCGCTTGGTACAGCCAGTACGGCAGATGTGTTGAAAAACATGCAGGACGCCAAGAAGCAGGCTGCTATCTGCCTGAAATAGTATTTTTTCGAAAATTTTCTTATGACTCTCATCTATCTTCTTCTCCTTAATAATTTATTCGCTAACGTTGTGAGGGGCTTTTTCAAATCCTCAGTAACAGTTTTATTAGATTTAAGTATAATATCAAAGCTTCTGAACAGGTTCATACAGTATTAACTTATGTACCAGTCCTTTGAATGAATCCCCTCTATTGGTTTATCCTGCCACCCCTTTATTGTAACGTTTTGTTCTTTTACACTTTGCCTGAAAAATATTTCATTAATGCAAATAACAAAGTACTACGCTATTTTCGGCAAAGCAGATTTTTTACTTATTGATACTAGTGTCCACTCTACCTT
>CAZECQ010000171.1:0-5864 GCA_964510545.1 uncultured Pirellulales bacterium
AAGTCAAAATCATCTCCTCCGGGAAGAGAATCATCTACTCCGCCAACTTTATCTAACGCGGCCCTTTTCAAGAGGATGCAAAACCCAATTAAGTACCCTACCTCTAATTGCGAAATAGGAGAAAGAGCTGTCATATTTTGTTTCCCAGTAACATAATTAGAGCACGGCCCTACCGCCCCCACTTTAAGGTCTCTGAAGCACTCTAACATACTTCTTAGCCAATTTTTAGACCCGTGCGGGATCAATATATCATCATTTGCAAACATAACGTATTCTGCATCTGACTCTTGTAGCCCTCTTTTAAGGCCGCCCTCCCACCCTAAATTTTCTTCCGCATGTATAATTTTAATATAATCTGTTTCTGGAATATGCGCAATACTTTGCCGATGGCCGTTATTTACCACAATAATTCTAAGTGGAAAAACGCTTCGTGTTTGCGTCATTGACTGTATACACTGAGCCAACATCTGCGGATTATTAAATGTTGGTATGATAATATCAACAGGCTTAATTGTCTTCATTCTTCTCCCCCTTAAACTCTCGTTCAAAGTCCTTCTCTTCAATGATTGGCGGAATACCTAGGTGGCCTATTTTTAAAGAAGTATCCATAAATACATGCGCATCTGCCTCTTTTTTAGCCTTCCTACAAAACCACAAGTCTTCTCCTGAAGAAGTAGTGCTCATAAACCAAGGCTTTTTCATCTTTTGAACTATACGCATATTTATTAAGACAGCCCCAAACCCAACGGCATCACACTCAACCAAAGTGTCTTTAGGGTAATCTGTTACATTCCGCATAATATAGTACTCTAGGTGTTTTAAAGGATCATACCCTTCTTCTGCTAAAAATATAACCGGCTTATGTGGTGCCAATCGCATAAAAGCTAAAGCCCCAACAATGTCTTTCTGATGATTATATAACCTTTCAAAAAGGTCTGTTGGGCACATCATATCATCATCAACCATAAGCATGTAATCTGCTTGCTGATCTACCGCCCACTCAGTTAATCTTTCTCGAGCTAGAGGCGTTAGTACTCTTCCCACACTCATCCAAGCAAACTCAAATATAACATCATCTGGGTAATTAAATTTACACCCCTGATATTCTTTTATGCCCTGCTCAGACGCTAGTTGTAGCATGCCTAAGTGAAAACACATCAATAGCCGATTACCGTACGCCTCAGGCAAAGTGTGGCCTTCATTCGGGATACAAATTGCTACTTTTACTCGCTTTTTCGGGATCATCGGTAAATACCTAAGTATATAAAAAGAAATTCAAGCCAAGTTAAGGAAACGGGCTGGCGCATGTAACAACCGGCGTACTCACCTCGTCTCAGTCGTTTTAAAGTTACTAGTGCCCCATTTGACGCACGATAAATTGCTATGGGACGCAAAAATAAGCGTTTACACGTATCGCGTGGTTTTAAATACATTTTCTCCCCCTAAAGTTTAAGGTAGGCCACGCAGTCACGCAGTATAATGATCTACGTGACCTACCCCATTAACTAGTAAATTACAGACACCTCACAAATCCCTTCCCATAAGGAAGAGACCCGCTAATATTAACGGTATCTGCCAAAACAACGTATTTACCCATATAGGTCGAAACGGCCTGAGGAGCCAGCGCCGACGTAAAACTACCTGTCGCGGCACCAGCTTGAAGAAGGCTCGCTCCAGCAAGCAACCCTACGGTTTTATCTGTTTCTTGAGAAAGTAAGATAGAATCCGCATATCCCCAAGCAATGACTAGTCCATAAGAGTTGTCGGCAATGTCCATAGACGCGACGCCAACAAAAGATGGCCTTAATTCCGCGCTAGTGGTAAGGGGAAGAGCCCCCACACCATCGGCCGACGCGGCCACATCTTCATTTCCAACTGCAAGCACAACCCCCATCCCGGTAGTAATTGTAGCACCACTAATATTGTGCACACTAATATACGTTCGTTCAGGGTCAGACCTATTAATTTGCTGAATGTTCATTATATTCTCCTTGACGTTAACTTACTGTACCTTGGACTTAGTTCCCCCGAATAAACCGCCGGGCCCTGGTAAATTAAGCGATTAACTATGTATGATTAAGAATCTTCCAGTTGTTACCGTTTCATGATAATAACAAGTGACTGTCGCCACCGGCCCCGTAACTGAAACGGACACTGGGATCTTTCCTTGTGTAGGGGAATCAGTGTCTTGGATGCAAAACTCAGCTAAATAAACACGGCCACCTTCAACATTAACTGTGCCTGCAGCATCTCCCGCCGATCCCGTCCAATCTCCACAGGTAACTTTTAAGTCACCAAAAATGGTAGATTTAACATTTGTCGCAGAAAAAGACATAATTCCTCCTTAAGCCGATATTCCAGTAATTTTACCTAATCGACGCCGGTTGTTTGTCCCTAATTGACACACCATGACCAAAAGAGCTGTTTTAGCTAACTGGTTCACAGGACGAATAAAGTCCGTCAGGAACATATTTCGATTATCTCGTGCATAAAAGGACAAGTGACGAGAATCCACAAAATACATCACTCCAGACGTAGCATCATTATCCGCTATAATCGGAATGCCCTTATATGTCAGCCGTCCAAAACCCAAATCACCAGATTTCTCTGAGGCAATTCGGAGATGGGGGCGCACAGCGGCCTCATAATAGGCCTCTTCTGTCGGACGAGTTATAATGGCATCGGTCTTAGCTCCTTCAACGCGAAGAGCGTTATAAAGAGTAAGCATATCAGACAAGCCCTGAGCAGCAAAACTTCCACCAGAATTTTCGTCTGCCGCCCACCAGGGATAAGTTGAAGAGTTAATCTCTCCAATAGTCCCAGTACCGTCAATCACTGTAACAAGTGAGTCCATTTCTTTCGAGCCAATTGAGTCATCAAAGAGCTGCGCATTTAGGAGATCAGTCAACGACAACTCAGCCTGTTTCAACTTTTGCTGAACAATGTCGAATTGCTTTGCCTCACCAGAATTTTGCACATTTTCCTCTTTATCGGACACCGACACGGGCACTTCAACCATTTTCCACTGGTACTGCGCCTGCGTAAACCCTTCTTGCGGAGTAACATTGACCTGGTCAAACCCATCAAACCACTGCCCCGCACTATTAGTCCCATACATTAACGGCTCTACAATAGTAGCGCCCCCAGACAATGAGACCTTGCTTTTTTCTTTTAACCATTTAACCGTAAGAACCTCATCAAAGATGTTATCCTGCATTTCCTTACGATAATTTTCTAATGTAGTGGTCAGTAATGTAGTGACATTCGCTGGACCACGTGATAATATTGTATCAGCCATAATTGTTATCCTCCTTGAGATAGATTAAGATTATTTCTTAATCCGCACATCAACCTGTTTCCCAAGGACAGCATTTTTAAACGCCAGACGGCGCACATCTTCCTTATCTCGTGCATACACCACATTAGGTGTAATGTTCTTAGTCGGAGTAGCCGAAACTGCATTTTTCTTCTTAGCCACCTCAGCCTGTAAAGATGATTGCGCCTTGTCGTCGTATGATTTTTCAATATGTTTAGCAAACTTATAAGCCTCATCTAAGGATTTTCCCTGCTTCACTACCAAGTCTTGGATAACGGACTTCATAATGACTGGATTAACCTCCCAAAAGTCAGGATGTTTTGTAGCAAACTCATTTAAAGACCGATGGCTTTGTTCAAGCGCTCGCGCCTGATGTATCTGCGCTAGCTCATTTTTAAATTGTTGAACATATGGCTGGATCGCTCCGGTAATGGATTGCTGCAATAGCCCATGAAACTTTTCAGGGTCTCCTTGTGCGGCTAACAACTCTTCTTCAGTCAGAGGCGTGGCGGGTTGTGCCGACGGCTGCGAAGAAGCGCCTTTCGTTTCCTTCCACTCTAAGAATTCTTTAAATTCCGGGTGGTTAACAATTTGATGATATCCTTCAGCAAATCGCTTAACTTGTGCTGCCTCTTGAGTAACCTTTGTCAAGTGCCGAAGCATTCCTTTGGCTCGGGCTTGTAAAGGCTTTGGTAAGTCATCCACACTATTGCCGTCCCACACATAATCGTCAGAAATCTGTGTATCTTTTTCTGACGTGTCTGTAGACTGCGCATCCGAAGGCGAGGCTTGCCTCTCGCTAGATTCGGGGGATTCAGGCCCAGGTACCGGCTGTGTATTAACATTCTCCCCTTGCTGCTGATTCACGATCTCTGAAGTCCCCTGATCCGACGGGGTAGATTCAGAGGCCGACACTTGAGTCTCATTTGGATCATTCATAGTTGTCTCCTAGTCCTAACAGAATTAAGTTATTACTTAATGTTTAGGTATTGCTTACAAATTATGTAAAGTATGTGCGGCGAGTATATGAGTCAAGTCTGCCACCACGCTGTTTTTCCGCACAATCTGCTTGTCGAAGCCCCCGCTGCTTCATTATTAAGGCTTTTTCACGCTTTGATGAAAATGGAATCGGAGCGCCATTGTCATCACAAATATTTTCGTTAGTTTGTACCCCTTTTGCTGGTCCCATATACACATCGGGGCACGGGTTGCACGGGGGCGCCCCGCACTCATCACAGCAACTAACAACTTGCCCATCAATTACTCGCATAAGCATCCGGGCAGCATGTGGATTTTGGCAATTATTACATATCATTCTGTTTCCCCTGATTTTGCTGCTCCATTAGAAATTTCGCCAACTCTAGACTTTGCGCAGTCTGTTTTGTCGCCGCCTGCTCGGCCTTCAACTGGTGCTCCGCCCCAATCTGGCCTAACTGTAATTGTTTCAGCTCATCGCGCTCTGCCTTTTGCTGAGCCATCTGCTGCATTTGACGCTGGGTTTCCAAGTCTATCGCCTGCAAGATTTCAGGCATATCAAACTCTTCGGCTAACATACGACCCAGTGTGGCGTAAATCGGGCTACCCGGAGGCAAGCCCAACTTCGGTAATAATTCCAAGGCCGTTAAAATGGTATTTTTCTTCTCCGTCCGATCAATTGGTGTTGAACTGCCCGCCACTAGGGCTACATCAAATTCCCCCTCAATATCTTCCTTTGTAAAAGTAAACCCTTGCGGCGTTGTAACCGCGCCCGGCTGCTGTTGGGATGGCCTTTCTTGAAGGGCTTTTTGAAGCTCGGGAGATTGCTGGCCCACAATTTGAACATAATCCTGCATTGTCGCAAATTGTTTGACGAGACTCACTAAATTCTGCGCAATGTCCTCCATAAAAGTTTCAACCGCCTCCACCTTATCGCTTCGACGATTCTGAGCGCCCTGCTGGATCATCCGCAACTCCCCTACCGCCCGTGTAGATGTTTTCGAAGTCCCGCCCTGCTCTAAGGGCGTTTGGCCTGAAATCCGAATAGCATCCTCTTTTAACCGCTCTTCAATCGCATAGGCATCTGGCTGCAACTGGGGGTAATTAATGGGTTTAATAATATCGCCTTTAGACAAATCGCCCTTAACAATGGCGCCGCAGACCCCATCCGATAGCTTCGCTAACTCGTTGTCATCTACTGCATTATCGGCCTGCATTTGACGGCCAAATCTTTTTAAATGATCCAGCATGGCTGACCGCAATTTCATCAGCTCTAGAATTTGGGGTAAAAACATCTCAATGTCCGAAACCCCATATGGTTCGTCATTATTCGGATTAAATTGTAGGTACGAGAAAGGGAATCCACGCATCTCGTACGTCCATTCCTTTGGCTCCTCGAGGTACACATTGCTGCCGTCCGTTAGGGTAAATATCATCTTATTCTTAATATCCCACACCTCGTCTACACGGACCTTCTGCTTTTTGGGGTCATTAACTAGAGTCCCGTATGCAGTAGAACTTGTTTGCTCTTCTGAAGTATGAATTTTATCAGTATTAATAAATCGAGGATTTC
>CAZECQ010000172.1:0-5851 GCA_964510545.1 uncultured Pirellulales bacterium
GCTGCTTTAGGCAACAAGGAAATTATTACTCCGAATATGGACAAACTTGTGCGCAATGGTACAAGCTTTACCAATGCCTATATAGCCGGTTCGATGAGTGGGGCGGTATGTATGCCCAGCCGTGCAATGCTGATGACCGGCAGGCATCTGTTCCATCTCGAAAACAAGGGACGTAAAATTCCTCTGGAGCATTCGATGCTGCCGGAGGTTTTGCAAAAATCCGGTTATGTAACCTTTGGTACCGGCAAGTGGCACAATGGCAGAGACTCATTTGCGAGGTCATTTACAACCGGCGGTAGTATCTTTTTCGGCGGTATGCACGGTATGAAGGGTGGCGGTCATCTTACACCGAAGGTTTGCGATTTCGACCCGACGGGCAAATACCCCACAAGTAAACAATACAAAGTGAAGCGATTTTCGAGTAACCTTTACAGCGATGCCGCAGTCAAGTTTCTGGCGCAACACAAGGGTGCTCAGCCGTTCTTTATGTATATTTCTTATACGGCTCCGCACGACCCACGGATGGCGCCAAAGGAATTTGTGGATATGTATGCACCGGAGAAGATTCAACTGCCGAAGAATTTTATGGCGGAACATCCCTTTGATAATGGAGATTTGAAACTACGGGACGAAAGGCTGGCGCCATGGCCGCGCACACCCGGCGTAGTACGAGAACATATCATTGCGTATTACGCAATGATAACGCACCTCGACGCGCAAATTGGGCGTGTATTAACGGTGTTGAAGGAAACCGGACGTGATAAGAATACAATCATTGTTTTTGCCGGTGACAATGGTTTGGCGGTGGGCCAACATGGGCTGATGGGCAAACAGAACCTGTACGACCACAGCGTTCGTGTGCCCCTTATCTTTACTGGCCCCGGTATCGGCAAAAATAAAAAATGTGATGCCCTTTGTTATCTAAACGACGTTTTTCCCACTCTATGTGATTTGACCGGTCTGCCTATACCCGGTTCGGTCGAAGGTGAGAGTCTGGCATGGCTTATACAGGGAAAGAAAGAAAAGGTGCGTGATTCGGTATTCTTTGCCTACAAGAATTTTCAACGAGGTGTTCGCACGGAGCGCTGGAAACTCATCTACTACAATGTCAAAGGCAAAAAGACGACCCAGCTTTTCGATATGAAAAACGACCCGTGGGAGATGACCAATCTTGCCGACGACCCTGCTCAGGCCGAACGTATAAAGGAATTGACTGCTTTGATGGAGGATTGGATTATTAAAACCGGCGATAAAGTCAAGCTTCAGGCAGTTGACTGGGGGTTCTGAGATTAGTTTGTGAGTTAATACCCTGAAGGGTCAAAATAAAAATCAGGTATAAGTAAAGAAAGATTTTTGATGAGAGTATTTAATGAGGTCATAAGCCGAAGAGACTTTTGCCGTAAGGCATCCTGCGGATTAGTAATTACCGCAACAGGAACAGCGGCTTTGCTGGTATCAAATTTGAGTTGTGCTTGCAAAGGGAAGTTCGCCGGGAAAAAAATAAAAGTGCCTTCGTATCTGAAGGACTATGAAGAAATCTATAGCAAAAATCCTCGCCAGGCTGCAATCGAATGGTTTCGTGACGCTAAGTTTGGTCTTTTCCTGCACTATGGTCTATACTCTCAGCTTGGTCGTCATGAGTGGGTGCAGTTCAGAGAGAAGATTCCAGTTGGCGAATATTCCAAACTGAAAGATACGTTTACAGCAGAGAATTTTGACGCTGATTTTATTTGCGACCTTGCCCTGGAGGCGCAAATGAAATATGTCAATATTACGACGCGGCACCACGACAGTTTTTGTCTTTTCGACACGAAGCAGAGCGATTTTAATAGTGTCAATTCCCCGGCGAAGCGCGATTTGGTGGGCGAATTGGCCCGGGCCTGTGCCAAAAGGGGTTTAGGGTTTTTCTGCTATTATTCACACGGCAGGGACTGGAGACATCCGCACGCACCAAACAACGATGAATGGGGCGGCAATGCACGTCCCAAATATGACCTGCCTGAGCCATCATATGCTTACGGCAAAGAGCACGATTTGCAAAAGTATCTCGATTTTATGAGTGCCCAGATTACAGAGTTATTAACAAACTACGGCCCAATCGCAGGTATATGGCTGGATGGATATTCGGTGCTCGCTTCGAGAGACAGGTCAAAATTCCAATGCCAGCAGCTTTACGATATGATTCACAGCCTGCAGCCGCAGGTGCTGGTTTCTTACAAACAGGGAATGCTGGGTACGGAGGATTTCTTTGCGCCGGAACGCCGCGGGCGGGGTTTGACAGATACCGGCAAACCGCTTGAAATATGCGACACCCTGCAGCCGAAGGGCTGGGGATATATAAAGGCCAATGATGGCAAACATAAAAGTAGCGATAAGGTAATGGAAATGCTTGCAAAGGCGTCAAAGCAGAATGCCAATCTGCTGTTGAATACCGGGCCCCTGCCGGACGGCTCGATACACCCCGAAGATGTAAAAACCCTCAGAAAGGTTGGTCAGCGTATTTGTCAAAACGGATTTCCCTCAACAAGTTCAGGAAATGTTCCATCAAAAAAGAATATAGCAACAGGAGACTAATAATGAATGAAAACTTTAATCGGCGTGATTTTTTAAAGACGGTTGGTCTTGGTGCAGCATCCTTTGCTTTTTCGGGATGTACAGGTTTTTCCGGCAGGGCTCCTTCGAGAAGTAAATTGCCTAATATAATCTATATATTGGCTGATGATATGGGCTACGGCGATTTGACGTGTCTGAATAAGTCCTCAAAAATCCCCACGGCCAATATGGACCGCATCGCAACCGAGGGAATACATTTTACCGATGCCCATTCGCCATCTGCAGTTTGTACACCGACCCGCTACGGTATTCTGACCGGCCGGTATTGCTGGCGAACACATTTGAAGAAGGGCGTACTCTGGGGATATTCCCCTGCCTTGATTGAGCCGCAGCGTTTGACCATTGCCTCTCTTTTAAAGAAACACGGCTACCGAACCGCCTGTGTCGGCAAGTGGCATCTCGGCCTGGATTGGGCCACCACAGACGGTAAAAAACCGGCCAGCAGGGAAGAACAAACAAAAGCTCAAAACATCGATTTTACCAAACCTTTTGGAGGTGGTCCGAATGAGCTTGGTTTTGACTATTTCTTTGGTATTCCCGCCTCTTTGGATATGATTCCTTATCTTTATGTTGAGAACGACCATGCTGTGGATATACCGGGTAATGAGATAGAAAAGTCTCCCTGGCCGGCTTTTTACAGGCCCGGCCCAATCGCACCCGGTTTTAAGCACATCGAAGTTCTGCCGACTATTACAAACAAGGCCGTTCAATTTATCGAAGAACACACAAAACAAAGCCCTGAAAATCCTTTCTTTTTGTATTTTCCGCTAACGGCGCCTCATCAGCCTTGGGTTCCCGCTGATTTTGTAAAGGGCCGCAGCAGAGCGGGCGTCTATGGTGATTTTGTCTTTCAGGTAGATTGGACTGTTGGGCAGGTGCTTGATACCTTAGATAAGCTTAAACTTACCGACAATACACTCATCATTGTTACCAGTGACAATGGTTCTCACTGGAAAAAAGATTTTATAAAAGAATACAGTCATCTGGCCAATTATCACTTCAGGGGTATGAAAGCCGACATCTGGGACGGCGGCCATCGCATACCGTTTATCGCACGCTGGCCGGGTAAAATCAAGCCCGGCACAAGCAGCGATGAGACCATTTGTCTCTCAGACCTGATGGCGACCTGTGCAGCTATCGTTGGCCAAGAACTGTCGGATAATGCGGGTGAGGACAGCTATAATATCCTGCCGGTTCTGCTGGGTAAAAAACTTGATAAACCAATCCGTGAAGCAACTGTGCATCATTCCAGCAGGGGGATGTTTTCCGTACGCCAGGGAAAGTGGAAACTGATTCTTGGAAGAGGCTCCGGCGGTTTTAGCAAACCCAGACATATTGAACCAAAGCCGGGCGAGCCGAAAGGCCAGTTGTATAACCTTCAAAAGGACATTGCAGAGGAAAATAACTTATGGGCTGGGCGGCCGGATGTTGTACGACGGCTTACGGAATTGCTGGAGAAATACAAAAAACAGGGTTACAGCCGCGAACCTAAAACAAAGTGATAAGTCGTTAAAATGAGGGGGGTGATGAATTGACGCTTGATGTCAAAATCACGCCCATTATGCTTATGCTATGAAGCGAACAAACAAGAAAACAAAAAAGCCAAAGGAAAAGGCCGCAAATATAAAGCTGTCTGTCTTGAAGAAGATACTCTTTAGCATCGTGGTTTTCTGCGTTTTTTTTGTGTTGCTTGAAGTGATGTTGGCACTGTTGGGGATACAGCCTGTTTTGTATGAGGAGGATCCCTACGTTGGTTTCTCATCTAATATTGCGCTTTTTACCGAGACAACCAGGCCGGACAGCAACAAAATTATGGTAACAGCGAGGAACAAGCTGAAATTTTTCAACACCCAGCAATTTGTCAAAGCCAAGTCTGCCGATACGTATCGTATTTTCTGCATGGGCGGCTCTACGACATTCGGCCGACCCTACAAAGATACAACATCGTTTTGCGGTTGGTTACGCCTAATACTGCCCAAGGCCGACCCATCCCGAAAATGGGAAGTAATTAACGCTGGCGGTATCAGTTATGCCAGCTACCGCGTAGCTATGCTAATGGAGGAGCTGAACCGCTATGAGCCTGACCTGTATATCATTTATTCAGGCCAAAACGAGTTTCTCGAACAGCGAACGTATGAACAAATAATCAGGATGCCCCGCGAGTTACGCCGATTAGGTGCAATTCTGAACCGAACACGCACCCATACTGCAGTCAAGCGAACAATAGATATCACAAGAAGGCGATTTGGCCAAGTGAAAGACGAGTCTGTTATTTTGCCCGGTGAGGTAGAAACAATACTGGAAAACTCTATCGGCCCTGAGAGTTATCACCGTGACGATGAGCTAAAAAAACAAATACTCCAGCACTATCGCTTCAACCTGATTCGCTGTGTTGACATAGCAAAATCGGCCGGTGCAAAAGTGATTTTCATTACACCTGCATCGAACCTGCGGGATTGTGCCCCTTTCAAGAGCGAGCATAGAGATGGGTTTAATGATACAGACGACAAACGCTGGCAGGAAGTATTCGAGTACGCAAAGAAAACCCTCGCCGTCGGAAAGTTAAATGAAGTACTTGCAGCAGTTGAAAAAGCAATGGCAATCGATGAGCAGTATGCCCAGCTTCATTATCTGCGTGGTAGTGTGCTGTGGGAGTTAGGCCGTTATAGTGAAGCGAAGTCGTCGTTCTGGCGGGCTTTAGATGAAGACATCTGTCCGCTGCGTGCCCTGTCGGCGATGCGAAGTATTGTTCTTGAGGTTGCGGCCAAAAAAGAGACTGCCGTGGTTGATTATGCAGCGATAGTTGAGCAACTCTCGAAGCATTCTGCGCCCGGCGAAGAGATGTTCATCGACCACGTGCACCCGACCATCGAGGGCCATCGTCAAGTTGCGCTGGCCATATTGGAAACAATGACAAAGCAGGGCGTCGTAAAGCCCGCACAGACCTGGGATGAAGCTGCACTGCAACAGGTAACAGAAGAGCTCAAAAGTCGCCTCGATACCAAGAGCCACGGCGAGGCACTGCGTAACGTGGCACAAGTATTCAAATGGGCGGGCAGAACTGAAGAGGCACGGAAGCTGTCACTGCAAGCAACAAAGATGGCGCCCAGCGATGCAGAGGCACATTTTATTCTCGGTGCCACTACTGCGGAAACCGGAAACATCGACGAATCTGTCAAGCACTATCTTAAAGCGCTTGAGATTGAACCCAACTATCATGATGCTCACCATAATCTGG
>CAZECQ010000173.1:0-5837 GCA_964510545.1 uncultured Pirellulales bacterium
TGGCCGGTCAGTTGCAAATTTCCTTTGCCGGGCATTGTGGCCGATTCGATAAATAGCAGTTCACCGCCGACGGGTGTAAAGGCAAGTGCGGTTGCGACGCCGGGGATTCCGGTCCTAAGTGCCAGCTCAGATTCAAATTTGGCAGGGCCGAGGATTTTGGCGAGGTCCTTTCTGGCGATGGTAGCACGTCTTTTTTTGGCCTTGGCAATTTCGGTGGCGATATTGCGGCAAATGGCGGCTATGCTTCTTTCGAGGTTTCTAACACCGGCCTCGCGTGTATAGTCCCGGATTATTGCAAGTATTGCTTCGTCTTTTATGGTCAGGCGGTTTTTGCTAAGGCCGTGCTCTGCGAGCTGGCGGGGGACGAGATATTTTTTTGCAATGTTGAGTTTTTCATTTTCGGTATAGCCGGGCAGTTCTATAACTTCCATTCTGTCCTGCAGCGCCGGCGGGATTGGCTCGGTGTAGTTTGCCGTGCCGATGAACATTACGGATGATAAATTAAATGGCTGGTCGAGATAATGGTCGGTGAAACTGAAGTTCTGTTCAGGGTCGAGCACTTCCAAAAGCGCACTTGAAGGGTCGCCTCTGAAGTCGGCGCCGATTTTGTCCAGTTCGTCGAGCATAAAAACGGGGTTTTTGCTGACTGCTTTTCTCAGTTCCTGGAGGATTCTACCGGGCAGGGCGCCTATGTAAGTTCTTCGATGGCCGCGGATGTCGGCTTCGTCCCTTATTCCGCCGAGCGATATTCTGATGAATTTTCTTGCCATAGCTCTTGCGATGGATTTTCCGAGTGAGGTTTTGCCTACGCCGGGCGGGCCGACAAAGCAAAGTATGGGACTTTTGCCGGTTGGGTTGAGCTTGCGGACGGCCAAAAATTCGAGGATGCGTTTTTTAACCTTACGCAGGTCATAATGGTCGGCGTTGAGTATTCTCTCGGCCTTGTTGATGTCGAGCTGGTCTTTGGTTTGAATGGACCAGGGCAGTTCGCAGACCCAGTCCAGATATGTTCGGAGCACGCTGTATTCAGGTGAGGCGACGGGGATTTTGCTCAGTCTGCTTAACTCGCGAAGGGCTTCGGCCTCGACCTTTTTTGGCATTTTGGCTTTTCTGATATTTTTCCTGATTTGCTTTAGCTCTTCAGTTTGCCTGTCGCCTTTGCCGAGTTCAGACTGGATCGCTTTTAACTGTTCCTGAAGGAAGTATTCTCTCTGGCTTTTGTCAACGGAATCTCTGACTCGGCCCTGTATTTTGTGACTTAGCTCGAGCACTTCGAGTTGATTTGCAAGTGCGATTGAAATTGTTTCAAGGCGTTTGCCGGCGTCAAGCTCCTCGAGCAGTTCTTGTTTTTCGGCGATTTTGAGGCTGAGATTTGCCGCCAGGAAATCGGCCAATGCAGAGGGGTTCTCGATGTTTTCCAGAAGCACAGATGCTTCTTCAGGCACGTTGGGGCTTAGTGCGATAACTCGGTTGGCCAACTGGCGGACGTTGACGATAAGGGCCTGGAGTTTTTTTGTCATTCTGGCAGTGACGTTCAGCAGTTGTACCCTGGCCTTTAGATACGGTTCGGTTGTCAGCCTTTCAGTTATTTTGAATCTGGTGATGCCGTGGACAACAATGTGAATTGAGCCCTGGGGCATTTTTATTAGTTTTAGTACCGAGGCGGAGGTGCCGACGGAATAAATGTCACCAAAGCCGGGCCTTTCGGTTTCAGGTTTGTGCTGTGTTACAAGGCCTATTATAGACTCGTTCGGTATGGTGTCTTTAAGCAGTCGCCTGCTTCTGGCGCGTCCTATTGCAAGTGGTGTTACCGTCCCCGGATAAGCAACGGCATTTCGGATGGGGAGGATGCCGATAACGTTCGGAAGTTTTAGTACGTGGTTGTTTTCACGTAATTCGGCGTTTTCGGTGTTCAAGTATTGCTCAATATTGACGGGGTCGTCGTCAACTGCTTCGACAAGCCAGTTTGTGTCGGAAAATAACAAGTTTTTGATATTGCTCGCCATATTGTCAAACCTTTGATTTCTTTCTGCAGTCAAATCATACACAATTAAAAAAAAACTGCAAATAATAAAAATTGCCAAGCGGGAAAGTAGTAGGCATAATCCTGGTATCCGTGCAGGGTCGGCAGCTTTATTGAGATTTTTGGTTGCTTGACGAGGGAATATATGTCATAAATCTTTTGAGAGTTTAGCGGAGGGTGGTGCTTTTTGTAAACCTGAGTAGTGAAGGATGAACGATAGATGTTTCTGTTAAAACGGCAGGCGGTATTTTGTCTGATACTTTTCGCAGTTACTCTGTGCTTAAGCGGTTTTTCAGTTTTGACAAATGAGCAACTGCACCACATGGCAGGGATGGCGGAGGAGTACGTTGGTATGGCAATCAGCTTACATTATCACGGCAAGCTGTCTGCCGAGAGTACAGGCGCTCGCGTTTTCAGGCCGCCGGCGTATCCTTTTTTTATTGCGTCGGTTCTGAGAATTTGGGGTGGGGTGCCGGAAGAAGGTAAGGTTTTTGAGAGCAGGGAGGAAGTAGAACAAAAAGAGCAGGCTGCTTACAATGCGGTATGTCTGTCTCAATGTATTCTGCTGAGTTTTTCGACGGTTGTTCTGTTTTTGTTGATGTCGAAATATATGCGTCTTCACAGCGCATTTGTGCTGGCATTTTTGTTCGGCTGCAATCCTTATATGCTAATTTTATGCGGGCTGTTTCATTACGGTGTGTTCCATATTTTCCTTACGGTTTGTTCGTGTTATGCGCTAAGCGGTTTTATAGACAGCCAGCCTAAATGGTACGGGGTAAAGATTATATTGGCAGGGGTGATTTGGGGGCTGACCACACTGGCAAGGCCTATGACCCTGATTTTACCTGCCTTTGTGTTTATTATGTTTCTGATTAAGTTTAAGCTTAGCTGGCGACCTGTACTTAAATGGAGCGTTCTTTTTACGCTTGGGATGGTTTTGGTTATTGCTCCAAACACAATACATAATTACTATCTGACCGGCAGATTTATTCCGGTAAACGTCCAGGGAAGCACGGCCTTGTGGGCGGGGACGGTTACTAAATTGAAGCGAAGTCCGAATCATTTCAGGTGGTGGGGTTTGTGGTATAAGGACGGGATGGCGGTTTTCCGCAAAGTAACCGGTGCGGAGGAGTATAGTTATTCCGAATATGTTAATAATATTATAGAGCATGGGGATGAGTTCAGGAGAGAAGCGATTAAGAACCTTCGATTAAAGCCCGGAGTTTATTGTTATAACGTCTTTGGGAATTTCATAACGTTCAATCTCGATATCAACTCCGTCTTTATTAAAGTATTTGGGGCAATCCAGGACAGGGATGTGAAAATTGATAAAAGTTGGTTTAGGGTCGGTCATCCGCAGGATTTTTATCCATCCTTTGAGTCGGATGCGTTTAAGTACTATATCTATTTGCTTACTTTGTTTGGTTTTGCGGGAGTTTGCATCGCTTTGAAACGGAAAGATAAATCGCTTTTAGTTCCGGGTTTGGTGTATTTGTGTTTTTGTCTGGCCCACTGCCTAACTTATATGGACCTGATGTATTATTACATCAAAATTCCATTTTTATATATTTTTACCGGATATTTTATAGAGGCAGTTGACAGATATTTTGTGAAGGTTCGGGTTGTGGGCTGGAAGATTTCGCCGGCCGTTGTTTTAGGTGGTTTGATGGTTGTATATGGGGTATGGCTGACGGCTGCAATTATTCTATAACCTCTGGCAGTAAGGGACTTCGGCAAAAATAGCAAATTTTGTATTTTTGCACACCGGAGCTATTATGCGCCTATCAGGGATGGTTGGGCAGGAAAACGGCGAAGGGGTGTTCCTTAAAGGCGACGTGATAGTTGCGGTTCAACGTCTGGAAGAACAATTTTATTTGCTGTTTGTCTGCCGGATTAAAGCTCGGGATCGACCAGTGAAAGTTCCATGGTGATTTGAAACTGTTGATCACCACTGCCGCCGGTTTTTTAGTTTCGACCATTTCTACCAGTATCCTTGGTGTGATTATGTGCAGGCGAAGGGCCTTGTCCTCGGGCATTTCACTGGTCAGGGCAAACTTACCAAGTTCAATGCCTTCGAATACTTTGCGCTGTGCTTGTACGGCGGTGATGGGAAGACTGGTCAGTACTTTGTCGGCGGCAGATGTATTGGCCCGAAGGAATTTTGCGGTATTTAGCAGGGCGTCGGGCATGTAATTGTCAAAGAGAGGTTTGGGGCCAAGATATGCCAGCAGGGGCAATACAAAAATAATCGGGCAGAGTTTTTTGAACCAACTGAACTTTGAGACGATAACAGTTGCGCCGACTGTTGCGAGAGGCATGTAAGGGGTTGAGTATTCACCATAGGAGGCTTTGAGGGATAGCTGTACAACAATGCCGATTATGGCCGAGATAAAGATAGCCAATTGCCAGAGCTTCAACTGCCTGATTTTTATTGCCAGGGCGGCCAGGGCGGTAGCGATAATGAGCAGAGTACCGGGGGCCAGCCAGAGATACTCCTTTATACTAAGTAAGCCTCTTCGATGAATTGTAGAGCCAAGATGATATTTGAGGTTCCAGAAGATAAAGTTTTCAGGGTCGGCTATCAAGAACGGCAGTACCAGGGCGATACCGGCAAGAATTGGCAATACGGCGGCGATGATTCTTTTTTTAAGGTTATCTGCCTGGAGTATCAGGAACACCCATAAGACGAAAACCACCGGTGCTGCAGAGAGGCGGGTACCGACGGCAAATACTCCGGCCAATGTAAAAAGCAGTACTTTTCTGTAATATAGCCAGGGCGCAGCGATGCCGAGCGCAGCGAGAATCAGAAAGAGACCTGTAGCGGCATAGGTCTTACCCATGCATACGAAATGGACCCAGTAAATTGAAGTTGCCGTTAACCAGGTTGCGACGAGGGCGGCATATCGGCCTGCGGTTGAGAAAACCAGGCAGAACACTACTGCAATGGTTATTAAACCCCAGAAGGCGTTGACAGCTCTTTGCTCCAAATATCCAAAGCCGACGATTTTCATTGCCAGCCCATTCATATAAGGCAGGACAGGCATTTGAGGATAAGCGAAATCGCGATATGGTAGTTGGCCCTCCATGGTTTTTTGAGCGGTCAGGCAATAAATGCCCTCATCGGCATTGAGTTGGCCGGCAGGGATATATTTGAGGCTAATGCCGATATAGAGCGCCAATATCAGGAAGAACGCAGCTATTGTGATAAATATGCGGCTTTCAAACGCACACTGTTTATCGAACTGGTTTAGTATTGTCATACTTTAATGTTACTTCCCGATGCCGGCGTGATAATTCTGAAGCGACATAACCGAGTATTTACCCTTGCGGTGAGCTGCGATACCTTTGACGGCGGCGGCAGCGGCGGCTGTTGTGGTAATATAAGGGACTTTGTACCTGATGGCTGACTTGCGAATGTAAGAATCATCGAATTCGCTTAACTTACCGCTGGGAGTATTGATAATTAACTGAATCCGGTTGTTTTTAAGAGCATCCACGATGTGGGGCCTGCCCTCGTGCGTTTTGAGAATGACTTCGGCTTTAATTGCTTTATCTGTGAGGAACTTGTGAGTGCCTTTTGTTGCCAGGATTTTGAAACCGAGTTTCTCGAATTCTTTTGCGGTTTCGAGAACAGCTTGTTTTTCTCTGTCGGTTACGGTTATAAGGACGGTGCCATCAGAAGGCAGCGGTTGCTGAGTTGCCTCCTGTGCCTTAAAGAAAGCCAACCCGTATGAATCAGCCAGTCCCAACACTTCTCCTGTGGAGCGCATTTCCGGGCCGAGCAGCGGGTCAACCTCCTGGAACATATTGAATG
>CAZECQ010000174.1:0-5800 GCA_964510545.1 uncultured Pirellulales bacterium
CATATAGGACAGCTAAGCTGCGAACAGGGAACACCTACCGGATGCGTTACCGTTGTACCGTCCACAGGGCATATACATGTTGTCGAACGAGCGCTCTGCGATGAGCCTCCCACATCAGTCGGAGCACTGCCGGTATCTGACGGTGCGCTGCCCATATCGGCTGGTGGTCCCCCGGCTGTCGGGATAAGTGCTATCTGTTGAAGTTGATTCGTAGACTGTTGAATTTGTCCCATAGGCGCAGGTGTGCTTGCTACTGGCACTAAGTAGAATGTCTGCTGAACAGGTGGTACATCGTCAGGCTTGCCGCCGGTTTGTACCCCTGCAGTTAGCATACCCGCGGTTGGAATACCTGCGGTCAGCACGCCGGCAGTTGGCATCCCTGCAACTGGTACACCTGCAGTTGGCACGCCGGTAGTTTGGGTTATCGCACCGGCAGCGGCACTGGTGTCGCTTACCATCCTTGAGCCGCAAAGAGGACATTGAAGTGCCGCACAGGGAATTCCTATCGGATGAGTTACCGTTGTGCCGTCCAGGGGACATATACAAACAGATACCTGTCCGCCGGAAGAACCTGCGGTTTGTTGTGTCGGAACCGACACTGGTGGTGTGGTCGCAGGCTGATTGCTTATGGCCCAGAGATTGCTTGCGGTCGGTATGGCCGCTACTCTGCTGGGCGGGCTTGTCGGTGCTACTGTACTTCCCGCCGTTAAAGCAACAGGCCGCAACGTCGTGGGAATATCTGTTGCCGGAAGCTGGGTTGTCATATCCGTACCGGTAATTGAATCTATCCCCGGTGATGCCGTCATAAGCTGTGAGCCGCATATCGGGCAGACCATATCCGCACAGGAGGTACTTGCCGGATGAGTTACTTCTGCGCCGCAATTGGGACAGATGCAGGTTTCAGGCCTGCTTGCACGTGCATCGCCCTGGGCGGTAAGTTCGAGAGGTTTGCCCATAGGAGGAATAGTCCCCGGCTGACCAGACAAACCATCACTTTCTTCGTCATCGGTATCGGTCTCCTCTGTCCATGGTGAGCCGCCTGTCGGTATCGTAGCTGCCGATGAACCTCCGTATCCGCCCAGATTAGCTTCTTTTAGTTCCGGCAATCTTTCCAATTGATAATTGGTTATCGCGGTTCGCACAAAACCTGTAGCTGGCCCGTAAACCTTGATCTTTGCCAGATAAAACGTATCAAATGACTGCGGGCCTATTCCACCCACTACCACAGAATCAATCTTGAAATCTATCAGCATCTGGGCAACCGTTATTCCCATACCGCGAACCTGGGCGGCATAAGGGTTAGCAATCGAGGTTGCCTGGCTTTTATTATAATCATACAGAATAAAATACGGAGCAGAAGCAAATCGATAGTAAATCTGACCGTCCAAACTCGCCGAATCAGAGGGCACAATTATGCGATTGGTTTTCGTAATCTCTTCATCAAAGCTCATCAACACAACCTGAGGCGGGAAATCACCTTCGTCAGGGAGTGTCACAAAAATATTTTTGGCATAATAAGGTGAGTAGACATCCAGAAGAACATTTTCGTCATCTTCAAGGGCCTTATAAAGGGCCTGTAAATTAGGCGTAGGAACCTGATTGATACTTACGATAACATCACCAACTTCAAGGCCCTGTAAATCGGCAAGGCTGCCTTTGGCAACCGCAACAATAATAACGCCCTTTATTGCATCAGGTATCTTGAACGCATCCCTCGTGTCATCTGTCAGTGGCGAAACAGAAATCCCCCAGGGTGTAGACAAAACAGGGTCAATAGCAGTCCCCGCTGTCTTTTGAATATTCGTATCAACTGCAGCGATATTACTAGGCTGAACACCAAGTGTAATATATACATTTCTCATGCCGCCGTTTACAGTATCGACAAGAAGCCTGACTGTATCTCCCGGCTCAAGCTCTGATATCAAATCCTGAACCTGGAATGAATCGACTATATTAACTCCATTCATGGAGACAATCACATCTCCTCTTTGCAGCCCGGCCACATCCGCAGGGGAACCTGGCGTAATGCCGTTTACTAAAACCCCGGTATTTGCCGTCAAATTAAGCGCATCACTGATGGTGGCATCCAACTCCTGAATTTCCGAGCCCAGCCAGGCAAGCTTTGAATCCAGCTTATTATAGTTTATCTCAAGCCCACCGTCGGCGGTGCCTTTGAGCACATGGTCAAACAGTGTCATAAAAAGAAAGCCAAAGGTTGCAAGGGCCAAAAGCCCGACAACTATAGCCCATCGCCTGATCACCCGCTTCTTATATTCCAGAACCTGTTCTTTTTCTCTGGGCGTCATGTCATCTGTTATTGTTTTTAACTTTTTCGTTTTATCCTTATTCTTTTTCCATATCATAGCTATATTTCCTTTAACTGAGTCTCTGTTACGCGGGACACAATTACTACGTCCCCGATCCTTTCGAACTTATCCATTATGTTTTTCTTAATCCTTTCGATTATCTTTTTTACCTCGGAAACTTTTATCTGTGGGTCAAACATTGCCTCAATGTCTATCCAGTTTTTTTGTCCGATCTGCCTGGAGCGCAGCCTGCTTACATCTCTTATGGCGCTTTCTTTCAGAACTATTTTTTTTACCTGGGCAAGCATTCCTTTGTCAAAAGACCGGTCGGTCATGCCCTTGATTCCTAAAGTCAATGTTTCTAATCCATTTTTGGCGATCATAAAACCGACAATAACAGCAGCGATGGGGTCAAGAACCGGAAATCCGATTCTTGCACCAAAAACACCTGCCAACACTGCCAGCGACGACCACACATCAGCCCTGTTCTCCAAGGCATTTGCTATCATTGCAGGGGAATCCACCTGCTGGCCGACACAAAAGGAATGTCTAAACATAATCTCGTTAGCTACAACGGATATGACCGCCGCCCACACAGCCAAAATACTTGTATCGTATACATTTCCCTGAATAATCGAGGTAATCGACACTGCGGTAATAGCCACAGCTGCACAAACAAGCAACACCCCAAATATGGCTGATACGATAAATTCTACATTACCATGGCCCCACGGATGGTCTTCGTCAGGTGGCGTCGAAGAGACCTTTAAACTGATTATAAGCAATACCGATACGACAACGTCGCTTAGAGAATGAATAGCATCGGCGATTAGAGCATGGCTTCTGCCGAATATGCCGCCTAACAGCTTTACGACCAGAAGGGCGAGGTTACCCCAAAAGTTTATCCCGCCGACATGCTTGGCACACCAGTAACATCTTTTACAAACAACCGCCATAGTTTTAAATTTGTTATGTGATAAATGATAACAGTATTTACTTTAGTTCCGGCTCCGACGCACGGGATATGATTACCACGTCAGCTATCCCCTCGAATCGTCCCATTATGTTTTCTCTAAGACTTGAGATTGTAGTTTTTATTTCCGCAACCTTCACCTCAGGAGCAAAAATTGCCTCAAGGTCAATCCAATTTTTCTGGCCGATTTGTCTGGCTCTTAATCGGCCTATATCTTTTATACCTTCTTCCTTCAAGACCAGTCTTTTCACGCCGGCAAGAGTCTTTTTGTCAAAAGACCGGTCGGATATACCTTTTATGCCTTCAAGAAGCGTATCTAATCCGAATCTGGCAATCATAAAACCAACAACAATAGCAGCGATAGGGTCTAAGAATCTAAATCCCATCTTTGCACCGAAAACACCTATCAAAGCGGCAAGCGACGAATAAGCATCTGACCTTTTCTCCCGAGCATTTGCTATCATTACAGGCGAATCCATCTGTTCTCCGATACAGATGCCCTGCCTGAATAAAATTTCATTAGCAACAATGGATATTACCGCTGCCCATACTGCAAGAATTCCGGGGTCGTCAATATCTCCTGCAACAATTGATATCAGTGAGCTAAGAGTGATGGTAATAGCCGCACATATAAGCAATACGCCGATTATGGCCGACGCGATATATTCTACATTACCGTGCCCCCAGTGATGGTCCTCGTCCGGCGGGACAGCAGAGACCTTTAAACTTACAAGCATCATTAGCGATACGATGATATCACTTAGCGAATGCACAGCATCGGCGATTAACGCCTGGCTTCTGCCGAATACGCCGCCTAAAAGTTTCACGGCAAGCAGAAGAATATTGCCAAACAGATTTAAACCGCCAACATGCCTGGCACACCAGTGACATTGTTTACAGGCAACCGCCACAGATTAAAACTCCAAAATAACATCAAAGGGTGAAAAGTAAAAGTAGGCAAGCCATCCCGAGGAGAATAGGCAATTTTAATTTTTAATTTTTAATTTTCGATTTTCTTTTTCAAACATCCATTCAGCCTTATTGTCCCAGCTATAGTACGGCTTTTTCTTGAAACGCAGAATCTTCCCGATAATATTGCCGGGAAAAGTGCTTAGGCAAGTATTATAAATGTTCACCTTTTCACTGTACTGGAGCCTCTTGTCATAAATCTGGAACTCAACTTTCGCAATTTGAATAACAAGCTCTTTATACGGCTGGCTTGAGACAAGTTGCGGGTAATTCTCAGCTACAGCCATAAGCTTTGTTAAACCGGCTGCCGAAAAATCGCTTCCAACAAATTCCTTCGCACTCTTGATAAGTTTCTTCAAATCGTCCGAGACAGCCATGGAATCTTTTCTTGTCTCTATCGCGGAAGTAAATATTCCCTCTTCATGCGTTATGAACCCTTTCACCACATCCGTCAGACCGGTAACAATATTCTTCCTCATCTGAAGCCCAGCTTCTACCTGCGCACCCAGATTGCTTATCTGCTGTTTCATCACGGTGAATGTGTTGTAAAAGTATATATGGGCATATATACAAGCTGCCATCAGCACCGTTATGGTAATAAGCACATAATAGTCAGCAATAAACCGGCCAAGTGAATGCAGCCACCGCCTCTTCTGAAAATGCTCCGACCCCAAAACAACTCGCACTTTCTCCTGACGTTTTGTACCGGCTGATTTTCTAAAAGGAATCGCCATAGACATTCAACTCCCTAAATCTCTTCCAGTTCCATAGCCTTTTTGAAACATTCCATAGCTTCTTCACGCCCACCCATCGCCTCGTAAGTGTAACCAAGTCGCTTGTGAGCCTTGGAGTAGTTAGGTTCAATTTCTATTGCCTTGGTGAAATTTTCTATCGCTTTTTCATAATTCTTGAGCTTGTCATGCGCAACACCGAGGTTATACAATACGTCAAACGATACGCCGTTTTTACGAGCAAGTGCACTGAGATACTTAACCGCTGCTTTAGAATCGTCGTTCTTTATTGCCATAAGGCCCAATCTGTAAATGGGATCCGTAAGAGACTTATCCATCTCAGCAGCTTTCTTGTAAGCCTCCTGGGCCTCTTCGTCCATACCTTCCCGCTCACAGCAGATGCCGAGGTTGTAATAAATGATTGCCTCCTCTTTACCCATACCAATCAATTTGTTGTAATGGTCGATAGCTTTTCCATACTGACCTCGCTTCATTAGTGTAGCAGCTCTTTGGGAGACCAGTTCCTTTGCCTCAACAGCTTCAATATGTGTTAAATTACAGTACGCATTAACAAGACCATCAAGGCATCCTTTGAGTTTACCAAAAAAACTCTGCGTCCGAAGGGTCAGCGGCACTGCCTGCTCCTTTTTGGACTCTTTAGTTTCGCTCTTATTTGTCATCTTTTATGCCTCCTAACTTGCTTCTTTGACAGCCCATTTTGCTTTCATTTTGCGAATACCAGCCAATATCGCTACTATTCCAAATAAAAGCACCACCAGCGGCACAACAGCAACCAGTATATCTTTGAACATATACCAGTT
>CAZECQ010000175.1:0-5755 GCA_964510545.1 uncultured Pirellulales bacterium
AGCACATACCCGGCCAGTGGGATATGGAAAAATGCAATATGGAGTATGTCAAAAAAGATGCCCATACCCTTGAATTTGAGATAACATTGCCTGCCCGCGGCAAATCCGGCCAGGCGACAAAGCAACTGAAGATGCATTATCACCGCCGGAATATTAGGCCGTGAAGAAACAGATAAAACAACAAAACCTTTCAAATTAAAGGAGCAGCAAAATGAAACGTTTAATTTCGGTGTTAGTTATAATTGTTGCGATGGTTTCGGTTGGTCAGGCCAAAGTCGATTTGGTTACATTACCAACTCGCGATACCGTACAGCTTACTATCTATAATTCGGCGGATATGACTTTGGTGCGTGAAAGCAGGGGCCTTACGCTGAAAGAAGGTGCAAATAAGCTGCAGTTTTCCTGGGCCAATACCCTGATTGACCCGACCAGTCTGGAGATGCTGCCAAAGACGGACGCCGACAAAATCGACATTGCTGATTTGACCTTTCCGCCGAGGGTAAGAAACCTCGGCCTGTGGAACATCAAAAGCGGCGTAAAGGGCAATGTCCCGGTCGAGATTTCGTATCTGACCAGCGGCCTTTCCTGGCGGGCGTTCTATATGGGAACGCTGACCGAGGATGAAAAGAAGATGCGTTTGCAAGGCTATGTCAGGGTAACCAACAATAGCGGCGAAGACTATGAAAACGCTCAAACTCGACTGATTGTCGGCAAAGTCCATATCCTTGACCGGATTGCTGACCTTGCACGCAGGCAGTATCCTTACGGCAGGCCGGGAGTAATACTGCCTAAAGGAATGCCGCCACTCGAGCTTGAAGAAGCCAAAAGAAGAATGGCGTACTTTGACAGGCCAGCAGCAGCTGAAATAGCGTATAGGCCGAAGGAAATCAAAAAGGAGGGCCTTAGCGAGTATTTTCTTTATACGATTGAAGGGACCGAGACAATTCCTACCGGCTGGTCGAAACGGCTGATTAGCTTTGACGTTGAAGATGTGCCGGTGGTCAATCTGTATAAATATGAGCAGCAGCGCTATGGCAATTCGGTTATGCGGTTCCTAAGTTTCAAAAATGATGAAAAGCACAATTTGGGTGATACACCCATTCCCGGCGGAATGTTGAAAGTTTACAGAGGTGCTGATGCCCAGCGCCATTTATCTTACACCGGCCAATCGTCTTTCAAATATATTCCCGTCGATGAGGATGTCGAGCTTAACCTCGGGCCTGTCGCTGATGTTGTTGTTGAGGCGAAGCTTATGGATTTTGCCACGGACAACTATGATTTTGACCACAAGGGCAACATTTCCGGTTGGGATGAAATCCGCAAATTCAAAATTGAGGTTAGAAACACGCGGGACATCCCAATCAAGGTGGAAATCAAGCGCAACTTCGGTACTTCTTATTGGAAGCTGAAAAAGACCGGTGATTTCGGAAAATACGAAAAGGATGATAAAGACACTGTCAAATTCACCCTTACATTGAAGCCGGCCTCGGCAAAGAAATTTGAGTATGTTCTAACTACTTACCATGGAACCAGACAGCAGCGTTGAGCCAGCAGGATTTGTTGATTTGACAGAAGCAATTCGGGCCGATACAATAATTGCGATGATGATATGTTTGCGCCACAACAGCAAAGTTAAACAGGGATTGGTCTTAAAGAGAAATCTGTTATGACTTCTACAACTATAACTATTATTTTTATCGTCCTGGCCACGTTTGTCGCCGCTTTTGTCAGAAGGACAAGCAGGGACAAATGTCTGAAAGATTTTGAGCGGAATATGGTAACTCTTCAGACAACAGACGGCAGGACAATCTGGGGTAAATTGCGAGTGGAGAATACCGGCCTGGAATTCATTTATCCCGAAAAGCATAAAGATGAAGACGGGCACGACGAGACAAGCTATATTCTCTATAAGTCTGAGTATTCTAACATTTTGGCCCTGTTTCGCTACCACGACCAGTTGAGCGAAAGTAATAAAAAACAGAGGGAAAAGGAATTAAAAAAGACCTATCACCCGGCACTTGCCCGAAGAATTGCAAGAAAAATTAAAAACGTCTTTAAAACAGTAAGAGATTCGGTGACCGAAGTGCTAAATATGTTAATCAGCCATGCCAAGAGAGCTACACCGGGCGGGGCCGTCCTGACTTCTCAGGATAAATACGTTACCCGGATGAAGCAGGAGTTAATAGGCTCGACAGGAACTTCTTTCGAGCCTTTACTGGAAAGATACATCGGAAACAGGGTTGTGCTTGAGTTACTCCAGGGCGATGAAATATTTGAATATTGCGGCGTGCTGAAAGACTACACAGCAGACTTTGTTGAAGTTATGGACGTCGATTACAAATCGCAGCAGGACCAGCAAGCCAGAAAAGCAGACCTGGTAGTGCTTCGCAAATACGGCATCGTCCGCCACCTCGGAGAATAGTTTCAGAATACAATATGGGGCTGTAATGATTTGATTCGGTAAGACCGCATTTATCCTTGATACCGATGGTAGAGCTACTGGCACAAAGATAGATTAAACCCACAATTGTATCCCTCAAAAAACAGGGGATAGGAAAAAACCTTGATTTTATAAAGGATATAAGCATAATACCAAAATAGTAGGTACTGATTGCCGTCTCTGACAAAATAACCGACTGCGGCGGCCGGATGTCCGTTATCTGCAGACCTTGAGGAAACGATGTTGGTATTAATTAAGTTCAGAATTCGGGGTAATCTGAGGTTTCTATCGCATATTGAAACCGTTAAGGTTTTTCAGCGGGCCTGCGCAAGGGCAGGGGTAAAAGTCCGACACAGTCAGGGATTTAACCCGCGTCCGAAACTGTCATTACCTTTGCCCAGAAGTGTAGGCGTTGAATCTGATGATGATTTATTATCTCTTTGCGTAGAAAGCCCGGTTCCCCAAACGCGAAGTAATGTGTTTGGTGGCCCCAGCCCGGACAGGGGCGATAGTCAATCGTCAATTTTCGATGCCGAAGCTTTCAAGGCCGAGCTGTCCGGCCAACTGCCTGATGGCTTGGAACTGCTTGGGGTTGATGTCTCAGAAGCAAAAACATCGCCTCAGCCGAGAGGCGCTACTTATGTACTGGCGGTCAGACCTGAATATCTTAATGATGACTTAAAGACCAATATTGAACGCCTGCTGGAAAGCAAAGAGCTTAAGCTCCAGCGGCGAATAGATGCAAGGGGCAATACCCGCGATTTGAATGTCAGGGGTTTTTTGAAGTCGGTTGAACTTGATGATAAAGGCGTTGTGGTTGAATGTAAAATCTCTTCAGCTGGCTCGATACGAATTGATGAGATTTTAACGTTACTCCAGTTGGATGTGGATAAGTTGGCGGCACCTGTCAGGCGCACTAATGTGCAATGGCAGTAGTATAAATTGATAAGAGCACAAGCTGCAGTTTATCGGTGAACTTTTACACTTGTGCACTTTGTTGTTGAGGATAAAGCGATGGCAAGAGAGATGCTTATAAATGTGGCTGAAAGCGAAGAGTGCAGAATAGCGGTGGTTGAGAACGGTTTGCTTGAAGAGTTGTATGTGGAAAGGTCGAGTTTGAATAACTATGTTGGTAATATTTACAAAGGCAGAGTGGTAAATGTTGAATCCAGCATACAGGCGGCATTTATAGACTTTGGCTTAAGCAAAAACGGATTTCTTCACATCAGCGACCTTCACCCAAGGTATTTTTCTATGGCCGGCCGTAGAGATACGGAAAAAGTCGGGCGAAGAAAAGCGCTCAAAGAAAGATTGCCTATCCAGAAATGTCTTCGTAAGGGCGATGAAGTTGTCGTACAGGTAACCAAGGAAGGCGTAAAGACCAAGGGACCGACACTGAGTACATACCTTTCTCTGCCGGGCAAGTATTTGGTTATGATGCCTTGGATGCGAAGACAGGGCGTCTCGCACAAGATTGAAGATGTTGATGAGCGAAAAAGACTCAGGCAGATTCTTGATGAAAGTGAACCGCCAAAAAGTATGGGCTTTATTATAAGAACAGCTGGCCAGGGATGCTCAAAAAAAGATATTCAAAATGACCTCAGATACCTTGAGCGGTTATGGAAAGCTATTGGAAAGCGAATGGAAAAGGATGAAGCCCCCAGTGAAATTTATCAGGAATCGAGTCTGGTCATTCGAACCTTGAGGGATGTTTTTAACAGCAAGATAAGCAAAATAATCTGTGATTCGGAAACTGTGGTTCGCAAAATCAGGGATTTTCTTTCGCAGGCATACCCTCGCTTCAGACGAAGGGTTACGTATTATGACGGTAAAGTCCCGCTGTTCCACAAGTATAAAATCGAGGATGAAATTACTAAAGTGCAATCACGTACCGTAAAGCTTAAAGGCGGCGGTTCAATTGTAATAGAGCAGACAGAAGCATTGGTCTCTATTGATGTCAACAGCGGACGCTACCGAAAAAAGAAAAGTGCGGAAGAGACCGCTTACAAAATCAACCAAGAGGCAGCTGCCGAAATCGCACGCCAGCTCAGACTTCGGGATCTTGGCGGATTGATAGTTTGTGATTTTATTGATATGCGCAGCGACAAACATCGCAGAGATGTCGAAAAGGTTTTTCGTACTGCCGCCAGGGCCGACCGTGCTCGGTCGAAAATATTGAGGATAAGCAGATTCGGTGTCGTCGAGATGACCCGGCAGAGAATGCGGCCTTCTTTGCAGTCAAGCACATATCTGGCTTGTCCGTATTGTGCCGGTTCAGGTTATATTAAAAGCCATGAATCTTTAGCTATTGAGATTATTCGATTGTTAAATCTCTCGGCTGCAAAAGAGCAAATCAAGAAGGTTGAACTGCTTGTTTCGCCGGAGGTGGCCGACTATCTGCAGAACGAAAAGAGAAATGTAATTGCACATTTGGAGCACGTCAGTGAAAAGCGTGTGATTGTCCATTCTACTCCAAATTATACCGGAGAAAAACACAGCCTGGTTTGTTACAACGAACGAGGCAGTGTAGTAAAGTTATAGTCTCAAAGCTGCCCGGCAAAACCGAATACCGGGCCGGTTTTGTTTTCGTAATTTATCACAGCTACTACGCCAAGCATATTTACGCTTGACGTGGTCCGTCGCTTGGTTAATACTATTAACGGCTTTTTAGTATAAATATTGAGGAGTCAAAACAAATGGAGTTCGACCTTGATTATGCACGCAAAGTAATAGAAAGCGAAGCTGAAGCGATAAAGTCTGTAATACCGATTGTTGATAAGTCGTTTGCCGAGGCCGCAGAGATGATGTGTAACTGTACAGGCTCGGTAATAGTCAGCGGCATCGGTAAAGCAGGCATCATCGGGCGCAAAATAAGCGCAACTTTGGCATCCACCGGCACGCCGAGCCATTTTCTTCATCCGGCCGAGGCCGTCCACGGAGACTTGGGAAGACTGCGCAAAAACGACATAGTGATTGTTCTAAGCCATGGAGGCGAGACGGATGAGATTACCCGTCTGATTAACCTCGTCAAGCAGCTTCAGATTAAACTTATCGCAGTCACCGGCGATATAAATTCGACTCTGAGTAAACACAGCGATGTGGTTTTATGTATGGGCGAAATGACTGAAGCCTGTCCTCTTGGTGTCGCACCAAGTGTTTCTACCACCTGTATGCTGGCTATCGGCGATTCACTTGCCCTTACTATTATGAAGGCACGTAATTTCAGCGTTGAAGACTATGTCAGGTACCATCCAGGCGGCTCGCTCGGCTCAAAATTAATGACCGTTGAGCAGTCAATGATGTTCAAACCCGGCG
>CAZECQ010000176.1:0-5739 GCA_964510545.1 uncultured Pirellulales bacterium
GAGTTTTATTGAACATTATGAACAAAGCACAGAGTTTAGCTACCAAGTTGCCGGGACTCAAGATGAAGGAAAAAATTTCAAACGCGGGCAGGTCCGGCACGATGACCAACGTATTTATTTCCAACAATATACGTGGGGTGATTATAATATTGAAAATAAGGATATGCCTGAGGACAAGCCGCATTACAATTGTAATATAGTAGACGGCAAGAAAAAGATGGTCTATCAAAACATCAGATGGATCAACATGCCTGATAGCTCAGGATCGGCTTACCGACAACCGGATCAAAGAACAGAGTATTCCCTTAGTGGACATTTTGGTATTTCGTATATAGTAGGATATATTGGCAGTCATGAACGACTGGATGCAATACTTCGCAAAGCAGCTCGTATTTCGGTACGCGAAAGAACCGAAAATGTCAGGGGTTCTGAGTGTTTTGTGATTGACGCCGATACAAAGTGTGGACGATATTCAGTCTGGTTGGATCCGGAACATGGCTTTCACCCAGCCAAAGTGAGGCGCAGGGCTAAAGGAGGTGATTATACGCGTTCTCATCTAATGTCTAAGGGGGAAACTGCATTGACATACTTAGATACTGTTCGCTTCGAAAAAGTCGATGGCCTCTGGGTACCTATGGAAGCGGATTCAGGTTGTGACAAGGTCACACCTCAGGGATACTTTGTAAAGGAAGACTACCACTACAAGCGAACGCAGATTATATTGAATCCTGACCATGATAAGTTGGGTTCCTTTGCAGACCCAATTTTAGAAGATCCGAATAACGACCCGGAGCTGGTGAATGGAACGCGTGTTGAAATGATGGTCGATGGCCGGCGGATAGAATACACTTGGCAGGATGGCAAACTCGTGGACGCGAACGGCCGCGAAGTGAATTTGGAAAAACTCAACAAAAAAGCCGCAAAAACCAAAAATGCAAAGCCCAAGTAACTTTTAGCTTAGCAATCCGTAATCTTTCAGTGCTTGCCTTAGAACGGCTTTTTTGCTTTTGTCCATCGGCACCATAGGCAGCCGCAATTCTTCCGATGCCATATTCAGCATTGCCATTGCCGCCTTGATGGGTATCGGGTTCGTAGCTAAGCTCAGCAGTCCTTTGCTCAATGCGAAAAGTTTATTGTGCCATTGTCTTGCCTGTACGAGATCACCTTCGAGAATTAAATCGGTCATTGCTTTGACGTCCGCCGGGACTATGTTGGCAACTACACTGATGACCCCTTTTCCACCCACCGAAGCAATCGGCAGTGTAAGCGAGTCATCGCCCGAGACTATGGTAATATCGCAGCGCGTGGCTATTTCACTAACATGGTCGAGCTTTCCCGTGGCGTCCTTGAGTGCAACGACATTCTCGACGTCTTCAGCCAGGCGAACAATGGTGTCCGGCGTCATACCGGCTCCACATCGGCCGGGTATATCGTACAATACTACCGGCAGGTCCACTGTTTCAGCTATTGTTTTGAAATGTTGATAGAAGCCTTCCTGCGTCGGCTTGTTGTAATATGGGTCAACCTGCAATGTTGCGTCGGCGCCCACTTTTTTTGCAAATTCGGTAAATTCGAGCGCTTCTTCGGTTGAGTTTGACCCGGCACCGGCAATTACGGGCACCTCTCCGGCTGCAGCTTTGACGACTCGTTCGACAACTTGTTTGTGCTCATCGTGGCTTAATGTAGGGCATTCGCCGGTCGTGCCGACCGGTACTATCCCGTCTATACCGTTTTCCAGTTGGAAACTAACAAGTTCATCAAGCGTCTCGAAATCCAGCTCCCCATTTTGAAAAGGCGTTGCTAACGCCACCATTGCTCCTGTAAACATTTTATCCTCCCGGTTCATTAAGTTGAGAAATACGTATTACAGCCGCTTTTGACAACTGCCTGCGGGTGCATTTCAAATCAGTTTTGGGAGAGTATCTTCAAGTATGCTTTCACTGCATTATGTAGGCCCATATCAAGAGCGTCTGCTATGAGGGCATGTCCGATTGAGACCTCAAGTATGCCCGGGACACCGATGCAGAATCTCCCGAGATTTAGAAGGTTCAAATCGTGCCCGGCGTTCAGTCCCAGCCCTATATTTATTGCCGCCCACGCCGCCTCGGCATATTGCTCCAAAGTTGCTTCAAGCTCTTTTTGGCTTTCAAATGCCCTTGCATAGGGTTCGGTGTAAAGCTCAACCCTCTCAGCTCCAACTTCTTTGGCCAGCTCAATACCACCAATGTCCGGGTCCATAAAGAGACTTACACGAATATCCTGCGATTTCAACTTTTCTACCACCGGCAAGAGTCTTTTTTTGTTCTTTTGCATGTCCCATCCATGGTCGGAGGTATTGGCGTCAGGTGAGTCGGGCACCAGAGTGGCCTGGGTCGGCTTGACATCGCTGACAATCTCCATATATTTGCCGGTAAATGGATTGCCCTCTATGTTGAATTCGACCGTGAGCATCTTGGCGAGTTCATATACGTCCGAATACCTTATATGCCGCTCGTCCGGCCGGGGGTGGACCGTTATACCGTTTGCGCCGGCTTCGATGATGGTCTCTGCCGATTTTATGACGTTCGGTATCCCGATATCACGTTGATTTCGCAACAGGGCGATTTTATTCACATTAACGCTAAGTTCAGTCATCTTGCCGCAGTCCTGCTCCATTAAGGTTCAAATATTAATTCCGGCCTAAAATTATACAACACACACAGTTGCTATCAAGTAAATTAAAATGAAAATTATTTCAACCCACCTGTGCGCTCATAATCATCGCAAAGCCCCTTAGGATTAGTATAGCTATCAAAATACCGATGAGAAAATAAATTACTTTTGGCAGCCACTTATAAAACTCGGTCAGCATCTGCTCGGCCGAATCTGCATACATATCTGCCAGGCGTCTGGTAGCATCTTCCAGCTTACCGGTTTCTTCGCCCACGTGCCACAAGTCCAGCAGCTCCAGCGGCAGCTTCCTCGAAAAACCGGCTGAGACCGGTTCGCCTTTCTTCACACTCTCAGCCCCTCCTTTGAACAAATCCATTATCACCGCATTGCCCGTCATCATTGATGCCGTGTGCGCACATTTATCTACCGGCACCGCCGCTTTGCAGAGCATATGAAACGTCCGGCAGTATCGGCTAATCCCAAGTTTACGAATCGCCTGGCCTAACAGAGGGATTCTTAATGTCAAATTATCAAGCAGTCTGCGAAATGTTCCGGTTTTCGGAGTAAAACGCAGAATACCAAAAATTACCAACACCGGAACATACAGCAGCGCCAGGATTCTTGCCGCCCGTATGATGTACTCCAATACGGTGATTCTGCTCAAAATCAAATCGGGCAGCGGGCTGATGACCGCTGCTAAGTGGATAAGTATAACAGGCAAAATCATCCCTGAGATGAAAATGTATTTCAATCGCCTGGCGAAGTCATACCACTGAGATAACAGCTTAAAACATTCACCCTGGTTACCCGAGACCTCCGCCGCTTTTATCACCAGCACATCAAGCTCCCCGAATACTTTCGGATGTTTCGCCATCGCTTCTGCTATTTGCTTACCGGATAAAACGTCTTTGGCAACGGCCTGAAAAGCTTTTTGCAATTTTCCCTCCAGACCCGCTGTAACGGCATTCAGCGACCGCACCACCGGAACGCCGGCCTCAAGCATAACCGAAAGGTTGTGATATACTAATCCGGGCTTTTTTTCCATTCCTGCCTTTTCCTGTAGTTTCTAATAAACAAGCTTTTCCAGCCAATCCGTACTCTCCCGAATCGATTCAATTGTATTGCTCCAGCTTTTCGTATCAAGTAAATTAAGCTGACCGAATCTATTATGTTGCCAAATTTGGTACAGATGTTTACTATATTTGCTTATGGAATTGCAAGGGATTACCGCTGTTATTACCGGTTCGAGCGGCCGGTTAGGAGCCGCCATTGCATTAGCTTTGGCACAGGCCGGCTGCAATTGTATCTGTCACTACAACCACAACGAAGGCTCTGCAAAAGAACTCGTAGAACAAATCGAAAAGCTGGGTGCAAAGGCCTTGGCGGTTCAGGCCGACCTTACCCAGCCGGGAAAAATAGAACATTTGTTTGATGAAGCGGCGAAGCTCGGCACCCCTCAGGTCCTGGTTAATTCGGCTTCCGTTTTTTCCAGATTGCCATTGCCTGAAGTTACTTTCGAACAGGCACAGACTGCTTTGAAATTGAATGCGATGGTGCCGATTTTAACAAGCCGGTTCTTTGCCGAGAGAATAAAGGCTCAGTTGCAACCGGCAGATTCAGTCATTGGCAAGATAATCAATATTGCCGACATTGGTGGACTCAGGCCCTGGCCTGAATATGTTCTTTACTGCTCTTCGAAAGCCGCACTCATTGGTGCTACGAAGGCCCTCGCAAAAGAATTGGCCCCTGCCGTTTGCGTTAACGCCGTCGCACCTGGGATTGTGAACTTCCCGAGTGATTTTGATGAATCTCAAAAAAATCAGCAGCTCTCGCTTATACCGGCAGCAAGAATTGGCCGGCCGGAGGAAATCGCCGATGCCGTAATCTTTCTCTTAAAAAATGATTACATAACAGGACAAACCTTAAATGTCGATGGTGGACGATGTATTTGATAGAGTTTAGTATCCGGAGAAAAATATGAAATTGAATTGGGCCAATCGCATTACAATTATTCGGATATTACTGATAGTGCCCTTTGTCAGTTGCATGCTGAAGATAAACGACCCTGCACTTAGCCAGCCAATGCAGAATACGATGCGGTATATTTCAATTGTCATTTTTTTGATTATAGCCGGCAGTGACGTCCTTGACGGGTATTTGGCCCGTGTAAAGGGGCAGGTTACAAGGCTCGGCTCCTTTTTGGACCCGACCGCCGACAAATTACTTATGACATGTGCCTGTCTACTGCTGGCTTCGAACCGCGCCAGCATACCCGACTTCAAACTGCCGCCCACTGTGGTCGTTTTGATAATCGGCAAAGACCTCTTTTTGCTGATTGGTTTTCTTATCGTCTATTTCATCACTTTGAAGGTTCGCATCATACCTGTGCCGATAGGCAAGATTGCCACTGTCTTGCAGTCGTCTATGGTGGCGGCAATTCTCATTGCCCCTGAAGTTTCAAAATTTGTGCCCGGCTGGATTTGGTTTTTAAGGGTCTTTTGGTGGTCGGCGGCAGGAACCGCTATTCTGGCAACACTTATTTACATCCGGACAGGAAGTCGTTATATTGAAGAATACGAACAGGAAAATGCGTAAATCAGGGCATCAGAGGCAAAATATCAAATATGGCAGCAGAATTTAGTGAAATACCGCAGGTTCTGGAAGACCTGCAACAGGGCAAAATGATTGTACTTGTTGATGATGAAGACCGCGAGAACGAGGGCGACCTTGTTTGTGCGGCCGAAAAGGTAACGCCTCAGATTATCAACTTTATGGCAAAATTTGGTCGCGGACTTATTTGTTTGCCCTTGACTGCCGAAAAATGCGATTCCCTCGCTCTTTATCCTCAGACCGTTGAAAACACCGCCCGCTTTGGAACTGCCTTTACAGTCAGTATTGATGCCGCAGAAGGAATAACTACAGGCATAAGCGCCGCTGACAGGGCAAGGACTATTCAGGTTGCCATTGCTGACGGCGCCAAAGCCGCCGATTTGGTTCGCCCCGGCCATATTTTCCCGCTTCGCGCCAGAGATGGCGCAGTCCTCGTTCGCGCCGGACAAACCGAAGGTGCCGTAGATTTAATGAGAT
>CAZECQ010000177.1:0-5716 GCA_964510545.1 uncultured Pirellulales bacterium
GGCGATACCGCACTTCCGAGGTAAATATGAGCAAATAAAAGCAACTTTTTTCTTCTTGTTAAACGCAATCATTAGCAAAATCCTTCGGAAAAATCGTTCATAACATCACGAGATATTTCTCTCTTATATTGAGCGCAGCTTTACCTTTGCCGCGTTTATTTCCTGCCGGGCTTGACAGTGGAAACATTTGTGCAACTGCCAGACCCGGCATAGCGGAGGAGGGTGATGTGCTTTTAATATTTATTCTGTAAAATATCATTTTTGTAAATTTGCAATTCTCATTTTAAGCCTTTTTTCTATATAGTGTAATCATAACAACAGGTTCACTTTTGTAAATCAGGCCGCAGCCTGTTTTTGCTATCAGCAAAACTACTCTTATGCATATAGGCAAATCCCCTATACGATTGCATAAATATCGAAGTCCTGCAGAAAGCTCTTAAAGTGCCGGCTGAGAATTGAAAAAATATATTCTAAAGGTATGCTCACAGCTAACGGTATAGTTACTTTTCATCCTGGCTGCTTACCCATTGAATGGCGTACTTAAGCAGTTCGGATGCATCCCCCAAATTTAACTTTTCTTTGATATGTGCTCGGTAAGTCTCGATGGTTTTTATGCTCAAGTATAGTTGCTCGGCTATCTTGCGTGTTCCATAACCCTGGCCGATTAGACTGAATACTTCCAGCTCCCGGTCACTCAGCTGCTCTATTGCAGAAGCACCCACATCAGATCCGCTGCGGATTAATTTACGCACCATTTTTGCCGACATTTTATCACTGACGTATATCTGCCCGCTAAGGACTTTACGAATTGCCGTAATTACATTTTCTGTAGCTTCAGCTTTCATAATATAGCCCATCGCACCGGCTCTAAGGGCGCGTTCAGCGTATAAAGATTCATCATGCATAGAAAGGGCTAAAATAGCCAGGTTGGGATAGGTGGCTTTGATGTCCTTTATAAGTTCCAGGCCGCTTGATTCTTTCAGGGAAATATCTACAACAGCCAGACTGGGTTTTAGTGCCTTTATAAGCCTCATTGCCTCAGGAGCATCCTCGGCCTGCCCACAAACCAAAAGACCGTCTTCATGGTTGATAAGCTCTGCAAGTCCTCCTCGAACGATAGGATGGTCATCAACAATAATAACTTTAGTGCTTTTCTCACCGGTTTTTGCAGGCTGTTTTTTGGGAGACATAAATTTTCACCATATTATAGTTACTATTTTGTATTTGGAAACTTACAGGTCACGATTGTCCCTCCTTCCGGGGCTTTATGAATATCAAGCGTACCGCCGATTATATCTACCCGGTGGTCCATAATTTGCAATCCCATACCTGTTCCCCTTGCCTCGAACTCTTTTGGAAAATCCAGGCCGTCACTTTTTATCATTAGCATAGTTTCGTTCCCGTCGCAAGTCAATGTCATTTGGATGTTCTTTGCTCTGCCGTGCTTAATCGCGTTAGTCACTGCCTCTTGAGCGATACGATAAAGGTGCATAGCCACCTCGGCATCATTTACCTCAATGAGCTTGTCGCTCTCGAAAGTGCAGCGAAGGCCAAATAAGTTCTCATTGGTTGTTGCCATTTGCTGTAGTGCTGCTCTCAAGGTCCCTGCAGACAAATCTACCGGATGAAGACCTTTGGCCAGGCTTTGGGCATGTCCTGTCGCCTCGCTGATAAGTTTCGCTATCTCTGCGGCAGCGACCGCTTCTTCGAGAGATTTTGCAGTGAGCCTCTGTTCTAATACTTTACTCTTAAGAGCAATACCCGTAAGCTGTTGCCCGAGACTATCGTGTAGCTCCTGTCCAATCCGCCTTTGTTCACGCTCGCTGATATTCAAAATCTCTTTCTCGAGTTGCCTGCTCTGCTCAATTTTCTGCAGCAATTGCTTGTTGGCTTCCATCAATTCCTTTGTTCGGGCCTCGACAAGCTTTTCAAGGTGCTCTCGATATCGTTTCAGGTCTTCTTCCGCTTTTTTACGCTCGGTAACATCGAGACCGTAGATGTTCACATATCCGGCTTCCGTAACAGGCGCAATCGTCAAAGACAATATCCTGTCTTTGCAGCAGACGGCCTCAATATCTTCACTTTGGCCGAAATCAAGACTCCGCAGGATATACTGACGCCAATTTCCCGGTACCAGAGCCCCGACCTCACAGCCCCAGTCTTCTAACAGTTCGCAGCCGGCAGCATTGCCATAAAGAACAATACCATCTTTTGCAATACGCAGCACGGGGTAGGGATTCTCGGATGGAAATTTCGCTAAGTTCACAATCTCTTCTTCAGTCTTTTTACGCTCGCTGATATCCTGGACGATACCCAGCATGCGGATTGCTTTGCCGTCTTCACCTCTGATGACGTCACCTGTCTCCGAAACCCAGTGTACAGTCCGGTCAGGCCGGACAATGCGATGCTCGATAGCGTAGTCCTTGCCCTTTTCGATGCATGCGTTGACCGAATCAACAACATATTGGCGATCCTCCGGTGCAATACATTCGAGAAATGCCTCGTAGGTCGCCCCGAATTCTCCCCTGCCAAAACCAAACATAGACTCTATTTGCTCAGACCACACCAACTCACCGGTTACAATATCCCAATCCCAACTGCCGATATTGGCCGCCTGCTGGGCCAGCGCATATCGCTCTTCACTGCGATTCAGCGCCTCTCCCATCTGCTGGTAATTAGTAACATCCAGACAATATTCAATCACCTGAACGACATTTCCCCCGCTGTCAAAAAGTGGAAAGGCGTGGACCTCGACGTTTTGGATATTGCCGTCTTTATCGTAATGAATATGCTCCGCCTTCGCAGGTTTCTTGGTTCTCTTGACTTTCTCAAGCGGGCAGGGGTGTTCCTCACTCCCGCATGGCTTCTCGCTGTTATGAGTAAGGCCGTAACAAGTAACTGCTCCTGTAGCACGGCCTGACTGAGTTGCGGAATTGGCCTTTATGATTGTGTAGTTATTGGCATCGATAATATAGAATGGATGTGGAAAGGATTCTAAAATGGTTTCAAGAAATTCACTTTCCTGCCAAACCTTCTCATCCATCTGCTTACCCGGATTAGAGAGCTTTTCAGGTTTATCCCGTTTTTTCCCCACGAATCAGGCCGCTCCAAAAGTTTTCGTTATAACCCTTAACGGTATATATTAAACAACCCGCCGGGAAATAGCAAGAAAATTTGTTCACACCCGTTTTTTCAGTTGGCGTCAGTTATGCCGATACCGTTAATGCTCCGGCCCATTTAATGCCCCAAAGCTTCTTTCTTATCAGTGCCGAACCAGCAAAGCTTACCTTTAATTTTCTTGTAATATCGAAGTCTTGAATGTAGATTATAAAAAGCTTACGGCAGATATCCTTTTGCCGCAGATGCGCTCGTAGCTCAGCAGGATAGAGCATCGGTTTCCTAAACCGAAGGTCAGAGGTTCGAGTCCTCTCGGGCGTAGTCCAGGAGCACTCGAACCTTAAAAGGGTTTGGGGAAAAAATTTCCCCGGGTCTTCGGGGTGACAGGAGCTTCAGCGACGCCAGAGGGGCAGAGCCCCTATGGAAATCCGCAACAGCGGATTTAGGTTCTAAGCCGCAGGCCGGAGTCCTCTCGGGCGTAGTAAAAACGCGGTTTTTGGTAACACTATCACAGTACAAAAGTGGTATAAATGGCATAGCGTGGTACTACGTGGCATACGATAGCATATCATGTGATGCATAAAAGTGAACATAAAAAATTATCCGTCAAGTAATAATGCGTTGATTTTGCTGGTTGAGTACACCGTTGAGAGCAAGGTTCCCTTGGGGAGTTGGTGGCTTCTTTTGGATAAGCCCCTTAAACTGTTCAAAGGTAACCCAGATAATGTAAAATTGTGAGTAGGGCTGCAAAAACTAGGATAAGTGCAAATTTCTGATATTGCGGTGTACCTCAAAGACCGGCCCCTCGCTACAAACCGTCATTTGACCGTTAACACCAAGTCATTAAGCATATGACTGCAAGAAATACGAACTTTGCAAGGTTCAGATACTTTTAGTAACAGTCCTTGTTGTTGGTCTCCTGAAGGTTTGTACTTCTGCATTGCTATCTTGCCGTTATCAGATGTTTTCTTCGAAAAATTGAAGACCATCCCACCGAAACGGCCAAACTCTTGGATAGTTGCTTCCGAATCCTCAACGATTTCCGCACGAAATTGTACCATAGCGAATGGAGCATTTTTTGAAGGATTGAGTTGCAGCTTGACCTCGTATCCTCCATCAATTTGTTTGATCTCCGGTTTCGATTCTAAAGATAGATGCGGAGGAGCTGTTGCCTCGGCAACTTTCAGCAAATCCTCACGTGTTTTGTTTGCCTTGTCAATTACACCAGATAGCGCCTCCTTCTGAATAGCAAGGTCTTCCCTAATCTCCTTCAGTGCATCTTCCTTGACCGCGTTGACATCTTCGCGGAATGTCTCCAGTGCAAAGGGACCATATTCCACCTTTTTGGTCGAGCCAAAATATGCAATGGTTATACCCGCAATGATTGCAACGGATAATAGGGCTATACCAAACTTATTATCAATCTTACCGTCTACGCGTAGTCCTATCACGACCAATACAATGCACGTTCCGATTATCAGTCCCCACATATGCTTCACCTGTTTTCCTTTCAGAATAGAGCCTCTCACATTTCACCGCACCATTTTAACCGCAAAATAAAACAAAGAAAAACATTTTCTACCCTCTTTTTGCTCGTGCGTAAGTCCCGCTTGTCGCGGCGTAGCCTCTGGCGAAGCCGGACCAACAAACCACGAACTATGTACTAAAAGTACGCAAAAAGCGCACTTTTTGACGATTTTTGCCATTTTCTTGCATTTTTTGACACCTTTTTAGCCCAGTCATTAATTTTTTAACTTAAAACCTGGGCTAATCCTGAGCATGTCGAAGGGTCTTGTCCTGCCTGTCATGATCGCAGCTCAGTACAGCCCTCGCGGCACTTGAGCGGGACAAAAGCCCCCGCGGCGCTTGAGCGGAATAGAATCATTTGCGCAGGTATTAATTAGTTAAATTGAATTTTTCTCAAATTTTCTTTATCTCTTTCCACACAACAACTTACAAATTTTAACATTACCTAATTCACCCGATTTTTCGCACCAAATGCGCAGGTTCGTCTAATTACGGGAGGCAAGTTTTTTACTCCCCCTTAAGGTTATAAATAAGGAGAGCTTAATAATGACCACCAAACCACAAATCCACCAACCCCGCTTGTCCCAGCCAAGCCTCTGGCGAAGACGGATCACTTATACCAGCGCACAAAAATACTCTTTTATGCAAAACAAACCCAATTTCCCCCGTTTTTGCGCCAAAAACTCACCTTTACAAGAAAAACAAACCCAAAACAAACCCAATCAAACCCAATCTTTCACCCTTTTTATCTTACCCATCCTGCCTGTCCTGAGCAAAGCCGAAGGGCCCATTCACCCCTTCTTCCTCCTGTTCAGTTCAAAAAACATCCTTGCGGCGGTGCTGTTCCACAATTCTTCATTTCGATTTCCCCAAAAATCCACAAAAAAAGTATCCCGGCCGGTTATACTCGCCGGCCGGGATACTACAAAAAAGACTCAAACAATATATGCTCAAATCAACTAATTCGTCGCATTAATGATGGCCTCAATTTGAGTTTCAGTCAGTCCTTTATCATATATGCGGAAATCGTCTATCTGACCAACCCAAGTACGGGCCAAAGAATCAGCTCGCA
>CAZECQ010000178.1:0-5621 GCA_964510545.1 uncultured Pirellulales bacterium
CCACAAGCAGCATGCCTGTTATTGCCAGAGCAATTAACAACTCTGCAATGGTAAAGCCACGCTCGTATCTCGTATTTCGTATTTCGTATCTCGTATTCAGCATTCTGTATCCCGTAAGCAAAATGCACAAGGCAGCTTGTGCAATTAGTACAGCGCTCTAATCCAACTGTTTGAGCTGATTTCCCTGTTGTTCAAAAAGACTCTTACTGTTACTCTAACGAAATCGCTGCCGTGGTCGGCAACGGTATTTTCAAAATTTGCTCCATTAACATTTTCGACCGTAATCTGCTGACTAAATGCCTCAAAATTGTTAAGAACTTCTCTGTTGGCATTGATTGGCGGGGAAAAACTTTTACCGTCGAAATCATCAAGGTCGTCATAGTCGGCCAGTACCGCTTCTTCCGAGCCAAAATAGTCCATGCCCGTATTTGGGTCAATTACGCTATTTGGGTCGATTACGCTAAGCAATGTGCTCAATTCTCTAAACTGTTCAATTAAAAATTCAGCGGTTGACAAATCCGCACCGACACCATTGGCCCTTGTGAATGAGATGTTCGCCCCCACCAGCGATGCAATCGCAAGACCAACTAATATTATTGCAATTAACACCTCAACAAGTGTAAAACCACTCTTGTGTCTCATATCTCGCATCTCACCACTTATCTTTTATGACCGATATAGCTTGCAGGCGACGGCTTTATTTGCTCAAAACAAGACTCGACATCCTGAATATCGGCAGAATAATACTCATCGCAATAAAGCCGACCAAAAACCCCATCACGATTATCATTATAGGTTCTATCATTGATGTCACTGCCTTTATGACAGTGGTTAGCTTTCTGGCGTAAAAATCACTAACATCTCTCAAAACGTCACTCATTGTTCCGGATTCTTCGCCGCTTTTTATCATTTGCACAACATCGCCCGGCATCAGCCCCGCACTAAAACGGCTTGTGCCACAGCTCTTTTGGTGCCGATTCAGACTCGATGCAATTTTCTTACCCTGGCGAACGTCCTCATAAACTGCCAGCCACATATCTCTGTAAAGAATGTTTCCTGATATTTGAGCTGTTATCGAAATGGTGTTTAGAATCGGCACACCCGCACGCGTCAGCACGCCCATTGTGTGCAGGCTTCTGGTTATATAAAGGCACCGGCAGAGTGTCTTTATTATAGGCAGCCTCAGTTTTGTCCTATCCCACCACAGCCGACCGATATTCGTACCGACAAAGTAAAAGAATCCCCATATTGAAGCTGCAACAGCAGGAATAATAAAAAACCACTGGCCGCGAACAAAAGCGCTGCTGGCCATTAGAATTTTAGTCGGCATGGGAAGATATTCTTCCTTGCCAGCAAATATCATCGTAAACCTCGGCAGAACAAAGCAAAGCAGAAAAATCGTTACTACTATAGCCATAACCGCTATAATAATCGGATAAACCATAGCTGCTTTAATCTGCGAACGCGTCTCGGCTTCGGCATCCAGATATTCGGCCAGCTTTTGCAGCATCGAACTCAGAGAGCCGGAGATTTCCGCCGCTGCAACCATATTGATATAAAGGTTACTGAACACCTCAGGGGATTCGCTCAACGCCTGAGAAAGACTTTGCCCAGCTTCGATTTTGTTTTTGAGTTGCCTGATAATCGCCGAAAATTTCTGGTTCTGCTGCTGCTCGGCTATCGACTCAAGGCAATCTGTCAGACTAATGCCGGCACGAACCATGACCGCCAATTGACTGGTAAAGTGTAGTACGTCCTTTCTGCTCGGACCAAACTCCACTCGAAAATCGCTGATTTTTTGCAGTGCCTTTTTGGGGTTCTCATGTTGATGTTCGGGCCCATGCCTTTTATCTTGTACCGACCTCTCAAAAACACTCACCACAGAGTCAGATTCAACCTCTCTGCCCAAGCCATTACGACCTGTAACAGCCGAAGAAGAACCACCATAATCCCCCGAATCAGCTTCAGACATAATTAACCCCCAACTCCTTGAAAATCGCCTCTTTACCCTAACTTTCTCCCATTGTGCTGTTATTTAATTTTCTATCTTCCGTGAATAGCGCATAATTCACGGTTACTGTGCGTTATTTTTCAACCTGTAGCACTCCTTGCTGAATATGCCACGCCGGATACCCCCTTTAACTGCTTTTGCTCATCATCGCTTCCGCCGGTTTTTGTTCACTTTTTTCTTTTTCTTTCTTTTGCTTTGGAGCGCCGGCCGGCTTTCCCATCGCTGGTAATGTTTTGTCCAGCTTGCCGGGATTGCTTGAGCGGGTAATCGCTTCTTCTCTGTCTATGTAGCCCTTCAGGTACATATCAGCAATGCTGTTATCCATATTCTGCATACCAAGCCGCCGTGAAGTCTCGATGATATTTGGTATTTCATATATTCTGTTTTCACGAATGCAGTTTCTGACCGCCGACGTACAAAGCAGGATCTCTGTACACGGTACCATCCCCGGCTTATCTACCCGCCGAAACAGCGTCTGTGATATCACCGCCTGCAGAGTGTTGGCCAGCATCGTCCGGATTTGACCTTGCTGATTCGCAGGATAAATATCTACGATACGCTCTATCGTCTGTGGTGCGTTAATCGTGTGCAGCGTACTGAAAACAAGATGACCCGTCTCAGCAGCCGTGATAGTTGAGCTTGTCGTTTCCAAATCTCGCATCTCGCCGACCATTATGATATCAGGGTCCTGACGAAGAACATGCCGCAGTCCTGACGCAAATTCCGGACAGTCAAACCCTATCTCTCGCTGTTCTATCATACTCATATCGTTCTCTAAGGCGTATTCGACGGGGTCTTCCAGTGTAATAATACGTTTCGCGTATTTTTTGTTTATCATCCCTACCATCCCAGCCAACGTCGTACTTTTACCTGAGCCCGTATGACCTGTTACAAGCACCAGACCTCTCGGAAGGTCTGTTAGTTCTTTAACTATTGAAGGAAGGTGCAAATCATCTATCGAAGGTATCTGGTTGGGAATCACTCGAAACGAAATTGCAATTGTGTCGCACTGATAATGGGCGTTCACACGAAAACGATGACCGTCATCTATTGTCGTTGAGAAATCAATGTCTCGGTTTTCTTCAAACACTTTGAATCGGTCCGGCCCAATCATTGAGATGACCATTTCTTTGGCGTCTGCGTTTGATAACACGGGAAAGTCCAGAGTAAATAGCTCTGTATTCTTCCGGATTACTGGTGGCATCCCGACGTTTATATGAACGTCACTTGCCTCTTTCTCTATCGCCGTTGCTAAAATTTCTTTCACATTAACCATATTAAAGTCCCCTTAAAAAATTTCCCAGGTATTCTCCGGGGCATACCCAACGCAACAAAGAGCACCGACAGCCCCACTTCTTTTCCACGCTAGAGCCTCTTTGCTCTCTAACAGTCTTAATTGATATTTTCAACGAAAACTTCCTCCTCATTTTGCCCGTACACTTCCGTAACTCGAAGCACTTCCTCGATTGTTGTAAGACCCTGTTTTACTTTTATAATACCATCGTCAAACAGACTGGCCGACTTGCTTTCATAAAAGACTCGACGCATATTTTCAGCCGAGGAGTCTTTGTTGATCATATCGCGAAATTGTTCATCAATAATCATAAGTTCGTAGATACCCACTCGGCCTATATAACCGGAGTTCCTGCACTTCTCACAGCCGGCACCGTGAAAAAGCTCTTTCGGTTGCACCCCTGCTCTTTCAACATATTTGCGTATGTTTTCCGGGGCTTCATAAATCTCCTTGCAATCCGGACAAATCTTCCTGACCAGTCGCTGGGCGAGCACAGCGTTAAGCGACGCTGCTATCAGGTACGCATCAATGCCGATATTGACCAGTCTCGTTATGCTGCTGGCGGCATCATTGGTATGCAGTGTCGAGAGAACCAAATGTCCCGTCAAGGCCGCCTGAACCGCTATTCGTGCCGTTTCACAATCCCGAATCTCACCCATCATTATGATATCAGGGTCCTGACGCAGAAGACTTCGCAGTGCCGAAGCAAAATCCAGACCTATTTTTTCACTCACCTGTACCTGGTTGCAGAAATCAAGCTCATATTCCACAGGGTCCTCGACGGTTGAGATATTTAACCGCTCGCCATCCATTTGGCTCAGTGCCGAATACAGCGTTGTGCTCTTGCCCGAACCCGTGGGCCCTGTAACAAGCAATATCCCGTGAGGCAGTTTTATCTGCTCACTAAAGGCCGCCATCACATCGGCTTCCATACCAAGCTGCTCAAGACCACGCATAATCGATTTACTATCCAGGACTCGTATAACTACTTTTTCACCATGATTTGTCGGCAGCGTTGATACCCTCAGGTCAATCCCTCTTCCCCCCACAATGACCGAAATCTTCCCGTCCTGCGGCAGTCTTCGTTCCGAAATATCAAGATTGGACATAATCTTGATTCGTGAAACAATCGCCGGATGCATCTTTAAAGGTGGTTGCATCGTCTCAAAAAGAACACCGTCGATGCGGTATCTTATCTTCATAGACTTGTCCTTAGGCTCGATGTGAATGTCACTGGCGCCTTCATTTGTGGCGTTGCTTATCAGATAATTAACGAACTTAATGACAGGCGATTGGCCCGCCATCTTTTCAAGGTCCTCAAAATCTTTTTCCTGGTCCTGGACCACCTCCACGTCCGTCATATCGCTGATAATATCATCAAAGTTGTAATCTACTTTTTCCTCGCCGAATGAATCGCACACCACCTCAATCTCTTCTGCACAACAGACCACGACTTTTACGTCCATCTGCGTCTGTCTTTTTACATCTTCTATCGCAAATATATTCGCCGGCTCACTGGTTGCAACGACCAGCGTTTCTTCTTCTATTGCAACAGGGCAGATGGAATTGTTTTTTATAAAATCAATACTTAGCTTTTCAAAAGCTTCCCTCTCTGCCTCCTCTGGTTTTATGTGCCAAAACTCGAATCCACGTATCTGCGCCTGTGCCTCTAAAATATCATCAGCGTTAACTAATCCGTTTTTTAGCAGGATTGTTTCAACCTCGTCGGTAGGATTTGCCGAAAATTCATTCCGCACTTGTACGAGTTGTTCGGACGTAATCCTGCCCATATCAAGCAAGACATCGGCAATATCATCTGTGTCCGTCTCACAGGTTTTTTCGTGACCATCCTGTTCATCTTCCTCCTGTGGAGAATACAGGTCACTTAACCCCATGATAGATTCATCCTCAGGGAACGGCTGACCGTCACCGGTGCCGACGCCCGGAAAATCTTCTTCAACTTCCTTTTCCGAAAGGGAATCCTGCTTTTTGTCAAATGTAAAGGGTAATTTCATTTTGATAACTTTAGTATTATTTGTGTCCCCAAACCTTCTTCGCCACCTTGACGACCCCACTGAAGTTTAACGTAATTATTGCCGATTTGGCGAACCCTAAAATTACTTATCGAATCACCTTCATAGAGGATTTTGTCGTTTATCATGCAGCAATTACCCTGTTCGGTTTGCATAATACTCAAAAGCTGCATCTTTTTTACCTGTTGCCTCAGCATCTCTGCGTTAATCAGGTCTTTTTCTTCGGCTCCGGATTCGTCCTTTAAATTGGCCAAAAACATCTCATACTCGAACGGGTTCTTCA
>CAZECQ010000179.1:0-5612 GCA_964510545.1 uncultured Pirellulales bacterium
GACTTCTTTGAGAATCTCAGCTTTTTCTTCACCCGAAACCAACACAACCAAATGAGATGCGGCACACAAAACCGGGTGCGTCAGCGTTATCCTGTTGAGTTTCTCATCCAACACATAAACAACACATGCCAAATCATCCTTATCGAAGGGAGCATAGCTGTTGGGAAACAGAGACCCGGTATGTCCCTCAACTCCCATACCAAGCACAATCAGGTCAAACCTGGGAGTTTGATTCTTCCCCAAACCAAAAGCTCTTCGGATAGTTTCTTCATAACGGCAGGCCGCAAACTTAAAATCGCTGTGCTCGGTCGGAATCCGATGAACGTTCTGCTCCGGAATGCCAACCTTAGACAGAAAACTATCTGCAGCCAGTTTATAGTTGCTCCATTCCGAATCCGGCTCTACTATCCGCTCATCAACCCAGAACAATTGTATTTTATCCCACGCAAGAGTTTTTGCTTTCGGCTCATCACCAAGCATTTCAAAAAAATGTTTAGGCGTGTGCCCTCCGGATATGGCAACATAGAACTTATCTTTGGCCTTTATTGCTTTTTGTGCATCAGCAACAAAATGCTCAACACTTTGGCGTGCAAGATTCTCACAGTCGGAAGCAACTTCGATATTTGGTTTGTATTTTGCCGAAGTTCTCATGTTTACCCCACTTCATATTACATAGAACCAAATCATAGTCATTATCCATCTTTGGCTATAGCTTTGCCAGGAAATTTTTAGAAAATGATAAAATTATTTTCACCGTCGGTTTACAGCCCAAAAACAGCTTATCAGCCAAAAAATCGCCCCCTTTGGCCACTCAGGTAATATCCTCAATCTCCCACATAAACGCTTTTAACCCCTCGGCGCCCAACTTTTCACGCATCTGGCGAACTTTATCCATTATCGCCACCGCTTTGACCTGCTCAGTAACAACAAAGGTGCCGTAATTTATTCCCGGCCAAACATCCGTATTCAAATGCGGCTCACTTATCTCACCCCTGCCAAGCGTATTTGGGAATTTCGTATAGCAATTAATCCCCAATGACGCCAGAGTTTCGTTTACATCCCCATCTATTGCCGCATTATGCACAATAAAAACAACTTTCATAATTATCCCTTTTCATAAGGTCTTTTATAACCTTCGAACACACTGTAAAGTGTCGGCATCAAAACCAGGGTAATGACCGTCCCCATAAACAAACCGCCGATTACCGTTATCCCAAACGGCACCCAGATTTCAGACCCTTCACCCCCGGACAGTGCAAGCGGCGTCATCGCCAGCATCGTGGTAACGCTGGTACATATCACAGGCCGCAATCTGCTGCGGCCGCCTTCAATAATCGCCGAATAAACATCAAACCCGCGCCTCCGAAGGATGCCTATATAACTGATAAGAACAATTCCATCGTTTACCACAATTCCGACAAGCATAATCAGCGCAAGAAAACTAACGACACTCATCGCTTGACCGGTCAGCGCCAACGCAATAATCACCCCTACAATCCCAAATGGTATGGAAAAAAATATTATAAACGGGTCACGGAACGACTCAAACTGTGAAGCCATCACCATATAAACCAGTGCCATTCCCAGACCCACTGCAATAATTAACAGTCTGAAAGCTTCCTTTTTCTCTTTTTCCGCACCGGCAAATTTACTACTAAAACCCGGCGGCGCAGGAATTTTCCCGATTGCTTCTTTCACATCCTTTGCCACTGACCCAAGGTCTCTGCCCATTATTTCGGCTGAAACCGTGATATAACGGCCCTGGTTTTTACGCTCTATCACAGTCGGGCCGACACCACGCTCGATTTTAGCTATATTGGCCAGACTAACCTGACTTCCTTCCGGCATATTGATAAATACATCCCGTAAATCCTCAATTCTGTCGCGGTCTTCGGCACGCAGGCGGACTTCAATATCATATTCATCCCCGCCCTGGCGATACCTTGTAGCTGTGGTGCCGGCAAAAAACGTCTCTATTGTTTTACCGATTGTCCGCACATCGAGTCCCAACTGTGATGCCTTTTTGCGGTCAACAACAACTTTGAGTTCCGGCTTTTCTTCCTTTCGGCTGATTTCAACATCCCTGACACCTTCAACCCCAGCCATCGCAGACTGAACCATCTGCGCGTATTTGCGTGCATCGTCCATATTATGGCCGTAAAGTTCAACGGCAAGCTGGCCCCCACCTCCGAATATCATCGCCGCAAGAGGGTCTTCGGCACTATAGCGAATAGTCGCTCCGGGTATTTTGTCCGTAATTTTGCGGAGTCTCTCTATTAAATCATCGGGTGAAACATCTCGCTCTTTTTTAGGTTTTAGACTGATAAATAGAAAACCTTTATAGCTTTCCTCCTCGATAGCAAAATGACTGCCTTCAGCAGAACCGTAAACACCCCAGCGAATAAAACTGTCCCGTCTCTCGGGAACGTTTTTTTCTACTATCTCCTGAAGTTGTTGTGCCACCACTCCGGTACGCTCATAACGTGTGCCGATTGGCAATTCGTAACGTGCCGTTAATTGATTCTGGTCCTGCTGCGGTAAAAATTCGGTCCCAACAAAACTGACAAGCCCAATGCTCCATACAAATAAAAGTACACAAGAAACAAAAACCGACTTGCGGTTTCTAAGAGACCATTTAAGAAACCTTGTGTACAGTTCTTCGGTCCTCGCAAAAACTCTCCCTCCCCAGTTGTAAAAGAAGTCCAGAACCGACTTTCGCCTCTCTTCACTTTCAACCTTCAAAAACCTCGAACAAAGCATCGGTACAAGCATAAGTGCTGTAAAAAATGACGCCACCAACGCCATCGTAACGATAGCTGCAAACTGGCCAAATATAATCGCCGTTATACCGCCGACAAACATAATAGGTGCAAAAATAGAAATGGTTGTCATGGTTGAAGCAAGAACAGCCACACCTACTTCATTGGCACCGAAAATGGCACCCTCCTTCGGCCTTTGCCCCTTCTGACGATGACGATGAATGTTGTCAACCACCACGATGGCATTATCAACCACAAGCCCAACCGCAACCGCCAGACTGGCAAGCGAATCAGTATTAATCGTGTAGTCGCACAGCCACATCAGTAAAAATGTAATTATCAGCGACGTCGGGATTGCAGTGGCGACTATAATACTGGCCCGAAGGTCTCTGAGAAAGAAAAGCAACACGATAAAAACAAAAAATGCCGCCCAAAAAACCGTATTGCGAAGATTGTAAACAGAGGCAAGAATAAACTCCGAATTGTCCATTACAACCTTGATCCCGACATCAGGGGGCAGATTCTTTTTTATTGTCTCAAGTTCGGCTGTAACTCTCCTTGCCACCTCAACGGTATTCTCACCGCTTTGTTTCTGAATAAATACGGCCATCCCTCTTTGCTTGTTGATGCGAACATCATAAGTCCTCTCTTTGAAAAAGTCCCTCACATCAGCAACATCTTTGAGCCTGATGGCAATTCCACCCCGCCGGGCAATAACAACTTCAGCCACCTCATCCGAACTCGAGAATTCTTCCGGCGTCCGCAGAAGATAATCCTTATAGCCGCTCTTTAAATTACCGCCGGGAGTACTGATATTTGCAGCGCTAAGTGCCGAATTAACCTGTTCAACGGATATATTCAAAGCCGCCAGCTTATCACGGTCGATATCAATCCGTATTTGTCGAACCAGCCCGCCCCGGGCTGACGCAGCGGCAACCCCTTTAACACGCTTGAGAGGGTCAGTTATCGCATCATCTACTATATCCTGCAAATCAGGGTAACTGTCCTGAGCTGTAACCACAATAATCACAACCGGTGCCATCGCAAGGTCAAACTTAAAAAGAAACGGATTCTCAGCTTCTTCCGGCAGCCTCACTTTAGCAAGGTCAATCTTCTCACGCACGTCGTTAATCGTTTCATCAATCTTCTGGCCCCAATCAAATTTCAGCGTTACAGCGGACAGTCCCTCTTTCGATATTGATATCACCTCATCAACACCGGATATCGTGCTTAGACTTTCCTCCATCGGCTCAGTTATCAGCGTTTCTACCTCTTCAGGACCGGCCCCATCGTAAACTGTCAAAACTGAAACCGCCGGTATCTCCAAATCCGGCATCAAATCCAGTCCAAGCAGCGACATTGACACCAGCCCCAGAACTACCATTGCGATAAATATCATCGCAGTGGTTACCGGCCTGTTTACAGACAGCTGAGCAAGCTTCATTTTACATCCCCCATTTGCACAATCTCTACATCTATTCCATCGGTCAGATAATGCATTCCGTTAACCACAAGCACTTCACCCGCTTTTAAGCCCTCAGTTATCTCATATTTCTCAGCTTCGGCTATGCCAATCTTTACAAAACGCTTACGGGCAACTTCCTCTTCTATCACATATACGTAATGCTCGTCATTTATTCTGCCGCCGAGAACAACATCACGGCCAACAACTACAACATTATCTTTCCGATTCGTAATTAAAGTCACCCTTGCAAACATCCCTGGCTTGAGCAGCAATTGCCCGTTATCCAAACGTATTTCAACCTGCACCATACGGGTTTGTTCATCAAGAGCAGGATAAACCGAATGCACCTTAGCCTCGAAAGTTCTTTGGCCAAATGCGTCAACTTTTATCTTTGCCGTCGTCCCTACACGAATTTTCCCTCCATATTTTTCTGCAACGGCAGCTATTACTTTTACCATCTTCATATCGGCTACTGTAACAATCCGGTCTCCTACATTAATCAGATTACCTCGGTCAATGTGCTTGGCCGTTACTACTCCATCGATAGGAGAAACTATCGTCGATTCACGCAGATTGATTTCAACCAGTTTCAGACTCGCTTTGGCCGAACTTACCCCTGCCTTTGCTAAAGCCGCTGTGGTTATTGCCTTATCTCTACCTTGTTCGGTTGCCGAGCCGGCTTCATATAAGGCGACAATGCGCTTCTTCTCACGCTCGGCGTCGGCAAGCTCCACCTCGCTGGCTCTTAAATTGGCTTCGGCAGAGGCCACCTCAGCCAAATAAACATCGTGGTCAATCACTGCGATGGGCTGGCCCTTTTTGACCGCCAAACCCTCTTCAACAGCCGCAAAACCGCCACCATTCAAAACTGCCTGCAAAGATTCAATCCTCCCGGGCACCTTGGATTTCACCTCTACAATCTTGTTCGCTTTTATCCAGCCGGTCAGCTCTATTGTCTCTTCTATCGGGCCTGACCTTACAGTCTCAACCTCGACAGGAACCACCTTCACAACTGAGGACGTCTCTGACGCCTTATAAAAATACCCAAGAAAAAAGGTGACCAACACTATCGCAAACCCTGCCGTCCAATATACAGTCCTTTTATTTACTTCTATCCTGCCGGACTCTGTTTTTTTCAAAAAGAGCCGCTTTAATTTTTCTGTTAGAGTTTTCAATTCGTAACTCATAATCTTTATTTCCAACCTGTTAAAAAATCTTCAATAATCAATCGAGCGTTCCCATAGCTTTTTGCAAATCTAGTTTAGCCACCAGGTGTGAATAAACCGCCTGGTAATAGAACGCTCTGGCCTGTGTCAGGGCCGCCTGTGCGTCTATCATTTCAACCTGCGTGTTTGTCCCTTCTTTATAACCTATTTCTGCAAGCCGCA
>CAZECQ010000180.1:0-5569 GCA_964510545.1 uncultured Pirellulales bacterium
TCGCCTATTTCATCCAGAAACAACGTTCCTTTATCGGCTATCTCAAACAGCCCTTTTCTGTCACTCGCTGCGCCGGTAAAAGCGCCTTTGACATGCCCGAATAATTCGCTCTCAAGTAATGTCTCTGTCAGACCGGCACAATTTACCGGCCTAAACAGCTTATTCCAGCGTTGCGAATTTTTATGAATAGCTCTTGCCAGCAGCTCCTTGCCCGTTCCGGATTCACCTTCAATTAAAATTGATATATCCGTCGGAGCCACGCGCTTAAGAACATCAAAAATACCCTTCATAGTGGGGTCTTCGCCCCAGACACCATCGAACTCAAATTCTTCTTTGACTGCTTTGGCGCTTTCAGTTTTGCGCCCTGATGCTCTCGATACCTTCCGGCCGGCCTGGACTAAAAGAGTTCGAAGCTGACCAATATCAATCGGCTTAACAAGGTAATCGTATGCACCGGCCTTTATCGCCTCTTTACACGTATCAATAGTTGCATAAGCGGTTATTAAAATAACTTCCGCCTCAGGACTGTACTTTTTGACCTCTTTGAGTATGCCCAACCCATCAATGTCACCGCCAAGTTTTAAATCGGTAACAACAATATCAACTTTTTTGCTGCGAACAATCTCTGTAGCATCCTGGCCGTTATAAACAGCAATTGTCTTTGTCCCTGCTTTCTCGAGCGCCTCGGCTATACCGTCGGCGTGGTTGCGCTCATCGTCAACAATCAAAATTACGATATCATTTTCTGTCAAAATATCGTCCTACCGACCCCGGACAGGTAAGCTAATTATAAATGATGTTCCTTTACCGGGTTCACTATTAACACTTATCGTACCTTTATGTGCCTCGACTATTTTTTTGGTGGTCGGCAATCCAAGTCCACTGCCTTTCGACCGGGATGAATAATAAGAATCGAAAATGCTGGGCAATTTATCAGGCGCGATACCACTGCCTGTATCACTAATTTCAATTACCGCATTTTCGTTCTGCTTAGACGTTCTTACTATCAACTCACCACCATTGCTCATTGCCTGCTGGGCGTTAATAAACAGATTCAATATCGCCTGTTTTAACATATCCGCATCAATTTTGCAAACGAGCGACTCGGTATATAATCCCTGCCTAATAGTTATCGAATGGCTGTGGCCCTGTGGTGAATAAAAATCGACCATATCACTAACAAGCTCGTTGACATCAACATCTGCTAACTGCAATCCGGTCCTGTCAAAATAGCGAAGGAATCCGTCGAGAATCTGCTCAAGTCTATCTGTTTCCTTTTGAATGACGCCTATTTTCCTAAGCGCTCTCGCTAATTTTTTTTCGTCGTGGCCCGCCGGACCTACGCCACCTGAATCCTCCAAATCTTCACTTATAAGCTTCAGGTTAATTTTGACTGTGGAAAGAGGATTTTTTATTTCATGGGCAAGCTCACCGGTTAACCTGCCTAACTCTTCAAGTTCTTTGCGTTGCCTGTTTTGACGAGACCCTATGGAAAGAACTTTTTTTCGCAGAAACAAGGCAATGGCCAACCCGACAACTAATAAAGCTACAACAAAACCAACTATAAACTGAAGCATATATTCTCCCCCTGCTTTTAATCCCAAAGATTTTCCCGTTTGGGCACAAGCAGGAACGACTGTCCCATAAAACTCTGCCCTGCACAACCCGGCCAATGGTATTATTTACTTTTTTTAACGGTCTCTACTTTTTGTGCTTCACCCAACTCAGCAAGAGCTGCCTTGCGAGAAAGTTTCAACCTGCCCTGGTCATCGACCAATAACAATTTTACATCTATCAAATCACCTGTTTTGCAAACTTCTTCGACATTTCTGACATAACCATCGCTCAGTTCACTAATATGACACAGGCCTTCAACTCCCGGAATAATTTCAACAAATACTCCAAAGTCTTTAACAGACACAACTTTTGCATTCTTATATATTTGCCCTACTCGCGGTGGTTGTGTCATCGATTCAATGATTTTTTTGGCCTCCAAATGTCTTTCGCCCCCAACACAACTTATATAAATAGTCCCATCATCCTCGATTTCGATGGTTGTGTCGGTCTGTTCCTGGATACTCTTTATCATCTTTCCACCCGGGCCGATTACTTTACCGATAAGCTCGGGGTCGATTTCTATACTTATCAGCTTTGGTGCATACTGACTTAACTCAGGCCTGGGTTTACTGATGGCCTTTGCCATAATTTCTAAAATCTCCAATCGAGCCTCTTTTGCCCGCTCCAGAGCCTCAACCATAATATTATGCGCGAGACCTTCAGCTTTAATATCGAGTTGTATCGCAGTAATACCGTCAACTGTGCCGGCGACCTTAAAATCCATTTCGCCGTAATGGTCTTCCTCACCGAGGATATCGGTCAGCAATTCATACCTGCCGTTTTCGTCACTAATCATACCAATTGAGATACCGGCAACTGCTTTCGATATAGGAACACCGGCATCCATCAGCGCAAGTGTCCCGCCGCAAACCGAAGCCATTGAACTGGAACCGTTCGATTCGGTGATGTCCGATATCAACCTGACAGTATAAGCAAATTCACCTTCCGGCGGCCTTACCCTTTCAAGTGCTCGTTCTGCAAGAGAACCGTGTCCAATTTCTCTTCGCCCCGGCCCACGAATCGGACGCACCTCACCAACAGAAAATGGCGGGAAGTTATAATGAAGTGTAAAATTCTGGGCGTATTCATCCAACAAACCATCTATAATTTGCGCATCCCTGATTGTGCCGAGTGTCACGCTCATAATTGATTGAGTCTCACCCCGCGTGAACAACGCCGAGCCGTGCGTCCTCGGCAAAATACCCACTTCACACGAAATCGGGCGAATGTCACTATAACCTCTGCCGTCAGACCGTTTGCCTTCCAACAGCATTTTTTTAACTACCTGCCCTTCTATCTTACCAAGAATTCGCTTAACCATCGCTTTGTTATACACCGTTTTACCGGTTTGTTGCGAACCATTCTCTTCGGAACAGTATTCTTCGATAACCTGCTCAAGCAACTCTTTGGCCGCCGTGTTGCGCTGCTGCTTTTCGGGTATTTGCTTGAATTCATATAGTTTATCCGCTATTTCCGAATTAATTTTCGAATGAAGTTCCTCATCGCTTTCTACAAGGGGGATTTCTTTTTCAACACCAACCTTTTCACGAAGTTCTTCAATCATTTCGCAAATTTGGGTGACTGTTTTTTGTGCCATTGCAATAGCATCAGCAATAGTCGTTTCCGACAACTCTTTGGCACCGACCTCTATCATATTCATTGCTTCGTGCCGTCCGCCAAGAAGCAGATTCAGGTCACTGGTCTCTAATTGCGTATGAGTCGGATTAATCACAAACTCTCCATTCACTCTGCCCAGCCTGCACGCTCCCGTCGGGCCCAGGAACGGAATTCTGCTTATGGTAAGCGCCGCACTGGCACCGAGCATTGCAAGAACATCAGGGTCATTTTCACGGTCTGCACTCAACACATTTGCCATAATCTGCACTTCCTGAAGATAACCTTCGGGAAACAACGGGCGAATAGGCCTGTCTATCATCCTGGCCGTTAAAATTTCTTTGGTGCTCGGCCTTCCCTCACGCTTAATAAAGCCGCCCGGAAATTTACCCGCTGCGCTGTGCTTTTCACGATAGTCAACACTCAGCGGGAAAAAATCTATATCCTCGAACCTGGGCGGCGCCGTCACCGCAGCAACAAGCACAATCGTCTCACCATACTGGACTACAACGGCTCCGTCTGCCTGCTTGGCAATTTTGCCGGTTTCGATGGATAATGTTCTGCCCCCAATTTGTCTTTCGACTCTGCATACTTCAAACATACAATTTCCTCTTTAGTTTGCGTTCGTAGTTGGTAGTTAAGAGTTCATACAACCCAAAGTTACCATTTTGCAGTTTATCGCAAAATAAGGTCCCTTCAAACTTTATAAACCATTAACTACAAACTACGAACTATTAACAATCTTTACTTTCTCAGGCCGAGCCGGGATATAATCTCACGGTAACGCCTGACATCTTTTTTATTTATATACTTAAGAAGTGCCGAACGGGTACCGACCATCTTCAATAAGCCACGTCTTGAAGCGTGGTCCTTCTTGTGAATCTTCAGGTGCTCAGTAAGCTCATTAATCCGCCTTGTCAATAAAGCAATCTGAACTTCAGGAGAACCTGTATCGCTTTCATGCACTTCAAAATCATTGATAATCTTACCTTTTTCCTGCTTCGTCAGCATATTTTCCAAAAAAACCTTTCTTAAAAATTAGAATCTCATTTCAATATTTGTAATACGCTCCAATATCAGAATTTGATATTATAAGCAAGTTCCGCTTTTTTTGCAAGCATTTTCCAGAATAAATATCAGATTATATAAAAAAAGCCAGCTGCCGCCGGCCAATAAGCCCATAAAACATAAATGCTTAACTCATAAACTACCTGTTCCCACAGGGCTTTCTTCTCCCCTTAATGCGCAATTACACTCGAAATTCTAAATACCGGCAGCAGCAATGCTATCGCAATTGTGCCGATAATAGTACCCAAAACCGTTATCATTAACGGCTCTATAAGTGCCATAACACCCCGAATCGACGCCTCCAGCTTCTTCTCGTAAAATAACGATATCTTATCGCTCACCTGGCCAAGCCGGCCGCTCTTTTCTCCAGCTCGAAGCATCGCAATAACACCCGGAGCGATTAACTCGCTGTTTGAAGTTAGCTGGAGCGACTCGCTTAACTGATAACCATCCCGTATCTTGTGGTCAACACCGGCCCACAAACGACGAAAATAATAATTCTCACATGAACCGGCAATCACCTCTACTGTATCAAGAAGACTTACTCCCGTATTTACCATCGTTGCCATAATACGCATACTCCGCGTTACAACCAAATCGATAAACATCGAGCCCAGTATCGGTGTGCGAATCTTTATAAAATCTATTATACGCCTGCCGCTCACTGTGGCCGACCAGAAGTAAAGAAACACAGCTCCAATTATCAAAACCGTAATAATCCCCGTCATCGCCTGAAAGTTACCCAATATCCTGCTGAAGCCTACCAGAACCTGTGTAAGCTTTGGCAATGCTGCTCCCTTCGCTTCGTATATCCGCATAAATCTCGGCAATACAAAGAACATCAATGACCCTGTCGCCGCCACCGCCATCAGTGCCATTATTACCGGATATGTAAGCGCTCCTTTAATACGTTTGCGAGTCTCAAGCTCAAAATTCAAATAGCCGCTAAGAACACTCAGCATCTCCGCCATCCTGCCGGATGCCTCCGATGCCCTCACCATACTGATGAACATCGAATTGAATACTCGTGGGTACGAAGAAAGAGCTTTCGAAAAATTCTCCCCGCCCTTGACCGTATCGGATACTTCCATGATTATCCGTTTAAATGTGTTTTCCTCGGCCTGCTCACATATCGCATCAAGTCCATCACTAAGTACAACGCCGCTATCAAGCATCACCGATAGTTGATTCGTAAATAGTATCAACTCACCGGGTTTAACTTTTACCCTATGCAATTGTCTTGTCGTAGTATCTTCTCTGACTGTGGTTT
>CAZECQ010000181.1:0-5533 GCA_964510545.1 uncultured Pirellulales bacterium
CCGTCCTCCCCGCACCGACCTTCTACCCGGCGGAGGAATATCACCAGCGCTACTTCGAAAAGCAAGGTCTGGCCACATGCCATCCTAGTTTGACAATGACTGAAAACGATCCCAATACCATCATCAAAACTGACAAAGAGTGGAGACAGCAGTTGACCCCGATGCAGTACAGGGTGACACGCAAGAAAGCAACCGAACCCCCTTTCACCGGTAAATATTACAACTTCAAAGGCGAAGGTATATACCAATGCGTCTGTTGTGGGAATGAATTGTTCACTTCAGAAGCCAAGTATAAATCTGGAACGGGATGGCCGAGCTTTTGGAATGTTATTGAAAGGGGCAGGATAGAAAAAATCCCGGACTATGGCCTGTCTATGGTCAGAACTGAAGTGGCTTGCAGCAGATGCGGGGCTCATCTTGGCCACGTCTTTAATGATGGGCCAAAACCTACCGGACTTCGCTATTGCATTAATTCCGCAGCCCTAAAGTTTGTTTCAAGAAATAAAAAATATCAAACAGCAACTTTTGCGGCCGGTTGCTTCTGGTCCGTGGAAGAGGAATACAGAAAACTCGATGGTGTTGTTTCCACTACGGTAGGTTATAGTGGAGGCAATTTTGAGAATCCGGTATACGAAGACGTTTGCTCAGGCAGAACCGGACACGCCGAAGCCGTGAAAGTTCTATACAATCCCGAAATAATACCTTACGAAAAGCTCCTGGATGTATTTTGGAAAAAACACAATCCAACGACACTGAACAGACAAGGCCCTGACATCGGCACTCAATACCGCTCGATAATATTTTTTCACAATAATAAACAGGAATCAGCCGCTAAGAAATCGAAAGCTGCGCATCAGAAAAAACTGAATAGGCCAATAGTAACTGAAATCCTGCCTGCTTCGAAGTTTTATATGGCCGAAGAATATCATCAGCAGTATTTGGAAAAAAGTGGCGGAAAATCCTGTCACTACTAAAACACACTAAGTTCTCGGCCCTTGGTTGTTCCCTTTCAAAAGATACCGCTGAATTGATTCAGAATGATTCTATGTTTCTTGCGCTGATAACCAACTAACAAAAATATTAAATCTTGCCTTTGAACCGTTTACCGTTAAAATATACAGTTATGAAAAAAGTGCGAATCAACCACATTGAGCGGCCCTTGGCGATGACGGAATGAAAAAAAGGAGTACAGAATGAACGAAGAATACCCAAAAGACAATTCACTATGCGCAAACTCCCAGCATAAAAAGCATCTATGCTACTTCGTATCGTATGGCCTTTATCTTAGCAATAAGCAGGAATACAAGGCCATGGTCCAGAATCCCCAGTTTATGTGTCAACTCTGTGGGCGAACGGCGGCAAGCGAAGAGAATCTTTGTCAGCCTGTAAAGTTGTAATTCTATTGAGCGGCCCCTGGCGCCCAAAGATTGAAAACTTGTGGCCCTTCGTAATGAAAGAGAAAAAAAGAAATCACAATTTGGAATGCACAGAAGAGCAGCACGAAGAACATTTATGTTTTCTGATGTGTGAAGGCTGGCATCTAACCCATCCCCAAGCATACAGACAAATTGTCAGCAGCGCAGAGTACAGATGCAGATATTGCGACAGAACCGCCAAAAGACAATACAATCTTTGCGAACCGGTTAAATTATAATTAAGGGCATCTAAGTACCCGCTAAACAATTTAGACACACCCGCCGTCTTTATCTTGCAGCACACCGCCACAAGATAGTAACTATCGGCTCTAAAGCTCCAGACCGGATAAGTCGCCACCCTTTTCTTTTAATTTCTGGTAATAAACTTGGAATCGCTCTCTGAGTGCTGATATAGACTTATTCAAGGCATCAATCTCAGATGTAAGTTCTTTTGCTTCAGTGCCCAGCTTTTCGGTAATTGGAATATCCTTAAGCTTACCTGTAAATTTTTCAATCTCATCTTGCTTGGCCACGATAGCATCTTTGTACTTGACTGCCATTGACCTCAGTTTGTCCACGCTCATCTTGGCCGCTTCGGCCTTGACCTCACTGATTGGCTTGTTTTCGTCCGCTCCCTTTCCGCACCCGAGCAGTGCTGCCAGGCAGAAAGCCAATAAACAATAAAAAGTTAAGGTTCTTCGGTTCCCCATTTTCTTGCCCTTTCAAAAAATTCCACAAATTTTACTCGAAACGATTTTATGCTGATAAAACCGTAAAGCAAGAGAAAAAAATAGGGTATTTTCCCCTTCTCAACATCACCGATTGTCGTGAGCGAACCTGTTGTGAGCCTGTCGAACCAGTCGAACGACACCGACGCCGAGCAACGAGAGCAACGTGTCTGGTACTATTTCCAACACGCATCATTCGGCTCAGGGTGACCTAAGAATTAAACTATCTCTTCTTAGGCTTCCTGCTATGAATGGGCTTTCTTCGCCTTGCTTGTGATTTCTCGTAATTAAATATGTTTAGCATATAACACGTTTTAGCATACTCAAGCCTATCATATTCCTGTCGGTCATCCTCTGTAAATTCTATATAGCCAGTGCCCGGATACTTTTCATAAAGGTCAAAGTGTTTTTTTAAAACATCCACTAAACTTCTAAAAAAACAATCATGCTTTGTCAGCGGATACCACTTGTTGCAAACTCTTTTTTCTCCCTCAAAATCGTATTTTAGTTTGTGGTCAGGCAGAAAAAGTATTCTCTTGAAATTGATTGGATTTGGCGTAATATCAAGATATGCCCCTTCTGGCGACTTCCAGACTGAATGAAACTCTGCCTCTAACATTATTTTGGTATGTTGCCAGATACACCAACCATAAACAATGTCTCCACCATTCAATTCCTTGTACTTATTCACATTATGGAAACACTCAACACTTTGGCTTTGTCCCCAAGAATGAACGTCTACGTAGAAGGGCTTGTTGCTATTTATTTGCTGGCAGAACGCCAAGACATTACCGTCGGTATCTGAAGGAACTGCCGGTTGTGGTAGGCTGAGGCCTCTTATGCTATGATTTAAGTCCTTTTGCAAATCTTATTCCCAACACGCATAATTCAGCTCAAGGAATTTACACTTTTTCAGTCTTTCATCACAGTATAGACTAATCTTTCAGGAGACGCCTCCCTTACTTCGATTTTGAAATTCCTATATCTGATAACTTTCACACCTGGGGGGTATGAAAGCTCCTGAGTAAAAGCTGGGCGAATCAGGTCATCGGGAGTGTATTCCCTATACAGCAAGCGCAGCGCATCATCTGATAAGCCTGAATATATAAGCTCCATGTTGGTAAACGGGGCATCTTTCATTATATCTTGAACCTTCGTTGGGTAAAATCGAGAGTTAGGAGGATTTATCTTGTAGACATTTACTCCTTGTATTGGACTCATCCCCCAGTCAAAACCAGCAACGACACCACTGAAAGCTCCGTCCGGTTTAATTGCAAACACGAATCTTGAACCTGATATTGCTATGGTGTTGCAGTGCTTGCCATTTACCTTGATAGAACCTACAATTGGAAAATCTTGTCCTTTAGTACCAAATACATTCACTGTTGCCGAAGATAGCCCCCCTGTAATCGTAAATGAATTGTCGGCTTTCAATGCCGACTCAGATTCTAAAACACGATATTCTTTGATGAGAACAACCGGCTCGCCAATATATGCAATTTTTTTATCCCCTAATATGTAATTTTTTTGGCGAATCTGCTTAATTTCGGAGTATGATGGAGCGACTGGTTTTGCAACATGAGCACAGCCAGTGAAAAGAAATAACAAGGGTAAAATGGTAAATACCTTTTTCATTTTCCCGCCCTTTCAAAAAAATTATTATTCATGCGCAAAAATACCGCTATTAGGTCTGCCAAAAAAAATTATTACTCACTCCTGCCATATTTTCCCGTCCTGTCCTTAGAGCTAAAAAGGCACAAAAGACAATAACAATTATATGCTATTGAGGCCGAAAGTCAAATAAAAAAGGGGGGAAAATTACCTTGTTAAACCGTTTACCATTAAAACTAAGGGGCTAATTTAACAGTCAGGAATTTGTATGTCAAGTCCTGATTAAAAGTTGTCACTTTACTTTTCCATATTCTTCTATATTAAAGGTAACCCTGCTCGACTGAGCGAAGCACAGCGAAGTCGAAGGGGCCTGCGCCCTCATTCCGGCCTCCGGCAGCACTTCGCAATTCCCGTCAAAAGCTCCGCCGAAGGCGGATTCCACACTTTTTTAACTTTTGCCTTTCTTCTGTGGCCTGTCCTGCCTGCCCACCCGGGGCCTTAGGTCATAGCTCAGCGGCAACGAAGGGCCGCAAAATACATAAAAAATGGCCGAATATCAAATTTTCAGCCCTGTTTGTGAACAATCTCTCGAATCTGAGGGTACAATAAGAAGGGATGGATAAAAATAATAAAAAAACTTAAAAAAATCTTGACGTTGTGTCGATACCATAATAAACTATACTATGCAGGTAAGGGCTGAGCTATATAACAGCCTACTGGAAAGGTTTAAGGTTAGGGTTTTGAAAGAAATTTTGATAACGCTTAAATTTCTGCATTAAACTGTTGGTTGACATAACCTAATGTCCACGCAAACCGCTGGCAGTTTACGCAGCGGTTTTTTTTATTGCTCTTTGTTAACTTTATAGATAAACTGGCGGCCAAACCTGATTCAGGTCTTTATTGCTTGACGGTTAATGCTGATATACGGGCTCGTAGCTCAGCTGGTTAGAGCGCACGCCTGATAAGCGTGAGGTCGGTAGTTCGAGTCTACCCGGGCCCACTTTTCTTGTAACGAAACACGAGTCAAAAGCAACCAAACGGCCCGGGGACGTAGCTCAACTGGGAGAGCGCCGGCTTTGCAAGCCGGAGGTTGGCGGTTCGAGCCCGCTCGTCTCCAGTTTCGTAGCTCAACTTAAAATTGAAAGACAACAAGATAAGAGCTACGAACCAATAAATTGCTCTTTAAAAAGTTAATATGCGGATGCGGGGAAGTTTTTCGGTCTCCGCCGAAAAACTTCTTACAAATTTGAGCGCAAAGTTAGGTTCATTTTCTAAACTAAAAGGCAATCAAAGATTGATATGGTCAAGTTACTAAGGGTGTATGGGGGATGTCTAGGCGTCGAGAGGCGATGAAGGACGTGGCTGGCTGCGATAAGCCCGGGGCAGGTGTCGAGCAACCGTTAATCCCGGGATCTCCGAATGGGGCAACCCGGCAGGACTGGGCAACCAGATCCTGTCATCCATGGCTGAATGCATAGGCCATGTGAAGCTAACGCAGGGAACTGAAACATCTAAGTACCTGCAGGAAAGGAAATCAACCGAGACTCCGTTAGTAGCGGCGAGCGAAAGCGGATATAGCCCAAACCGGGAAGCTTGCTTCCCGGGGTTGCGGACGCTGATAAGGAGTTACAAAGGCATCGCAAGCAAAATCCTCTGGAATGTGGAACCATAGAAGGTGACAGTCCTGTATGCGAAAGCGAGAGCCCTCCGTTATTGTCAGCGATCCAGAGTAGCACGGAGCTCGTGGAACTCTGTGTGAAACCGGGGGGTCCACCCTCC
>CAZECQ010000182.1:0-5505 GCA_964510545.1 uncultured Pirellulales bacterium
ATTTTTACATATAGACTGAAATATTTCGGTATTTCGCTGAAAATAAGCTAAATTTCTCTAAAAAGGTGATGAAAATTGCCATTTTTTGCTGGCTTTCAGCTGAAAAATGGTTAATATTTGTTTGTACTTAACAAAACAACCTATTATTTGAAAGGTAGAAGAATGAAGGATAATAATAGCGATCCAGCCTGGATGACGATTGATGAAACTGCAAAATATCTAAGATGCAGCTTGCGACATCTGCGAGAGACTGTTTCCAAGAAAGAGATACCCCACACAAAATTTGGGGGCAAAGTGTTATTCAATCGCACTCGAATTGATGAGTGGATGATCCAGAACGAAGAGAAGCCTACCAGCTATCCCAAAGCAGAAAAAGATGCGAACGAACAGATAGATACAACAATAATGTCAGATTGTAATAGGCAAAAGGTCAATTCCTTGATTCAAGAGCTTGTTGATTACAACGAACGTTATGTGACTGGACTGGGAAATAACTTAATCAGTGATTTGTCTGAATACGATTTTGAAAAACTCTCTGAAAAAGTCTATGCACAATTAAGTCGCTGGTGTCATCCAAAAAGAAACTCCGAGCGAGAAATCTGGGCAAAAGAAAAAGCTGCTGAAATCAGTGTACTCCTATATGGAAAAGTTATCGATAGAATTAAGCATTCAAGTTATATTGGTTAAACTGTTACCCCTGTAACAGTTGACAGACATAGGAGATTATACAAACGGATCTATTGTTTGTCTTTTTCAAATAGTTCGGGTTGGTTGGGGATGTCTTTCTCCACAGGATGGCCAAGCCCATTTTTGTGGTACTTTAGGTTTAGATGTTTGCAGGCGGCTTTTGTAAGCTCTCTGCCGCGTTTGGTCCTTCTTACAAAACCAATCTGCAAAAGATACGGCTCAACCACGTCCTCCAGCGTGTCGGTCTCTTCTCCTAACGTAGCTGCGATAGCCTCGATGCCGGCAGGGCCGCCCTCATAGACATTCGCCAGCGCCCGCAGAAAAGCCCTGTCCGGCTCATCCAGTCCTAACGGGTCAATCTGCTCCATCTTGAGAGCGCTTTCGACTATTTTTGTGCTAAGGTATCCCTCGCCCTTGACCTGCGCATAGTCGCGCACACGTTTTAACAATCGATTTGCCACCCGGGGCGTCCCGCGTGAGCGGGCCGCAATCAACTGAAGCGTTCCATCCTCACAATCAAGGCCCAACAGGCTCGCCGAGCGGTCAAGAATCTGTGTCAGTTCATCAGAGTTGTAAAAATCCAGGTGATACAGCATCCCGAATCGGCTGCGCAGCGGCGCGCTCAGCAGGCCGGCCCGCGTGGTTGCGCCAACCAGAGTAAAACGCTTCAGCGGGAAATTGATGGTCTTTGCGTGAAGCCCGCTGTCAACGGTAAAATCGACCTTGAACTCTTCCATCGCCGGATAAATAAATTCTTCCACCGGTGTGCTCAGCCGATGAATCTCATCGATAAAAAGCACATCGCCGGTATTGATATTACTCAAAAGCCCCATCACGTCGCCCTGCTTTACCATAGCCGGGCCCGATGAGCATCGAATTCGTGCGCCCATCTCGTTGGCCACGACATTGGCAAGTGTGGTCTTGCCCAGTCCCGGCGGGCCGTAAAACAGAATATGCTCCAACGGTTCGCTCCTCTGCCTTGCCGCCTCTATCGCAATGGAAACCTTCTCCCTGACGTTGCACTGGCCGACACATTCATCCAGGTTTTTCGGCCGAAGCGAAACGTTAAACTGCTCCTCCTGCTCGTTTAACGGCTGTCCGTTTATAACTCTGTCTATCGCCATAGCCCACGCTAAAGAATTTTATTATCTATATATCTTAAACATCGAACATCCAACGTTCGACATCCAAAGTTTAACATCGAACATCCAACGTTCAACATCGAACATCGAATTATTTGTTTCTGTTACTTTCGGCCGTTCTAATACTTGTTACGAAAATTTTTATTAACTCTTCGGTTTCCTGTAAAATGTTGTTTAGTTTTTCTGTTTTTTTAATGAGTTGTATAAATTGAATTAGCTTAAGCCATCTTTTTGTTTCTCTCAGTTTTTTCAATGAAATACGTAACTTGTGAACAAAGTCTTTTGTAGATTCTGCTGCCTGGGCTTCACCGTGATTGGGATAAGCAGATGTACCAGACCGCAGCAATTGTGCAGCAATATGATTGCCGACTCTCGTATTTGGTAGTTCATCAACAACTCTGATTATCCTTGCCGAATACTCTAACAACCTTTCTTCCAAATCATACTTTTGCTTGTTCATTTATACCCGGTATTCAACGTTCAAAGTTCGATGTTCGACGTTTGATTGTCCTACACTTCTATTCCCTGTTTTAATCGATAAATCAGCGGCACCAGCGCTTCCGCTGATTTTATATCGGGATGTCTCTTCGCGGCCAGTTCAATCAGTTCCATTGCCTCATTCCTTCTCTCGCCCCAGGCGATGAGGATTTCCAGCGCTTCGGCCTGGAACTGCTCGAACCTGTGCTCGGCAGGCCGTGAAGCTTCGACCCGCTCGGCAAAGGCCTCTAATTTGCCCTTAAGTTCTGCGATAATCTGCTGGGCCATTCTCTTGCCGACTCCCGGCAGCGATTTCAGTAATTTGTCGTCGCCGTCTTCTATGGCCACCGCTATGGTGGCAATCGGCACGCTGAGAGAGCGCAGGCCCTTCTTTATACCTATGCCTTTGACGCTGACAAACCTGTTAAAAAAATCTCTTTCACTGTCGCTTAGGAAGCCGACCATTCTCGGGGTAAAAGAGCCGCCGCGCGGCGTCCCTTCGTAATATTCCATTGTGCAAAGGACAATGTCCGAACCGATTTTGCCGGAGAGTGCATTTACACAGTAGCCCGGCAGCAGTATTTCATAAGCGAGGGCTCCGACCTGCACGAGGGCGTTGTCGGGAGCAAGCTTAACGAGTTTTCCTTCAATCCTCGCTATCACAATTTGCCCACCTCTGTTACAACAGCATTATTTATCGAATTTGCGCAGCACAGCGCCGCTGCTATGGCATCGGCCACATCGTCCGGCTCCGGCACATCAGGCAGCGACAAAATCGTCTTAATCGTCCTTTGCACCTGCTCTTTAGACGCTCTGCCGTTGCCGGTGAGTGATTTTTTTATGCGAGTCGCGGCAAAGCTTCTGACCTCGATAGCCGCTTCTGCACACTTTTGTAATATAACGCCTCTTGCGTGTCCCATCAAGATTGCAGTTTTGGGATGTGCATAATGTGAGTACAACTGCTCGACCGCTACAACCTGTGGCCGGAATTTTGCCAGCAGTGACCTGGCATCTTCGGCTATTTGATTTAATCTTGCTTCTATTGCCAAACTATCAGATGTGCGAAAAACGCCCGCTTCAATCAAAGTATATTCCTCGCCGCCCGTCTCCAGGCAGGCGTATCCGCAGACCTGCAAACCCGGGTCGATGCCGAGTATCCTCATTTTCTTCTCCAGACAGTGCCTTCGGGCTTATCTTCGAGCACTATACCGATTTCGTCCAGTTTGTCGCGAATAGCGTCGGCCACCGCAAAGTCTTTATTCTTTCGGGCTTCGTTTCGATGCACAATAAAACTTTGCACCAGCTTATCAACGAGTTCATCATCAACAGCGCCGGTTTTGGGGTATTGGTCTTTGACGATGCCGAGGCAGTCGCCGCCCAGCCGGCTGAACAAATTATCCACCGCATTAAAACTGGCCGGCGTTGTGCCGCCGTTCTCAAGCAGCTCTTTACTCAGCCGAACCAGCTCGAAAATAACCGACAGTGCGACAGAAGTATTCAAATCGTCGTTCATTGCCGCTTCGAACTTTTCCTTTAGCTGCTCCAGTTGCTCTGACACATTTTCATCAGCCTGCGCTTTGTTTGCTGCCTCCATTCTTTTTCGCACCGCTTTGACCGCCTCGGTTATCTTTTCTAAGCCGCTCTGTGCCGCGAAAAGGGCGGCATCGGAAAAATCCAGCGGACTCCTGTAGTGGCTGTTCAAAATCAACTGTCTAATCGCCAGCGGGTCATATCCTCTGGTCAACCTCTCGTGAGCTCCTGAGAAGGCCTGTTTTAGTGTGATAAAATTATTCAGGCTCTTGCCCATTTTTTTGCCGTCAACAGTAATCATATTATTGTGCAGCCAGTATCTGACAAACTGCACACCATTGGCGGCCTCGGCCTGGGCAATTTCGCACTCGTGATGCGGGAACTGGTTCTCCAGTCCGCCGCCGTGTATGTCAAAGGTTTTTCCCAGATATTTCATACTCATTACCGAGCACTCCAGGTGCCATCCGGGAAAACCCATCCCCCAGGGACTAGGCCACTGCATAATATGGTCGGGTTCGGCCTTTTTCCAAAGCGCAAAGTCCACTGGCTCTCTTTTGTCCGGCGAGACCTCCACGCGGGCGCCTGCCTGCATTTCTTCGACATTTCGGCCTGAAAGTTTACCGTAGTCGGCAAATTTCGATACATCGAAATACACCGAGCCGTTGACCTCGTAGGCGCAGTCTTTCTCCAGAAGAATCTTTACCAGGTCTATCTGTTCGGTTATATGGCCGCTGGCACGCGGGCTTATGTCGGGACGAACACAGTTCAATTCGTCCATATCCTCGAAGTAACTGCGGGCATAAAATTCCGCAAGAGCCATAGGGTGTTTCTTTTCTTTTTTTGCCGCCTCAACGAGTTTATCTTCACCTTCATCCGCATCGTCGGTCAAATGCCCGACATCGGTTATATTCTGCACATAGGTAACGCTATATCCCAGGTAGCGGAGATACCGAACGAGTATATCGAAGCTGACGTAACTTTTCGCATGCCCCAGATGTGCGTGTCCATAAACGGTCGGGCCGCACACATAAATCCCAACCTTACCTTTTTCCAACGGCTTAAATTCCTCTTTCTTTCTCGTAAGACTGTTATAAACATTCAATCCCATCTGCAAACACTTTCGATAAATTTCTTATATTTTTTTACAATGTTCTTTTGTACTTTCTTTTCAACAGGGCCACTGCCGTTGCCGCTATTGCTTCACCGGCCCCTGTTGCGCCGAGCCCTTCGCTGGTTTTGGCCTTTACGTTCACAGCCGTAAAGTCAATCCCTAAAAGACTTGCAATGCACCTTTTTATTTGCCCTTTCACCGACTCCAGTCTCGGCTGCTCAATCTGTATTGTCAAATCGACATTGACGACTACCCAGCGTTTTTCTTCCAGCATCTCCTTTACGTCAAGCAGCAGTCCCTTGCTGTCTGCGTCTTTGAACTTCGGGTCTGTATCCGGAAATAACGTCCCTATATCGCCCATTCCTGCCGCTCCCAGCAGGGCGTCGATGATTGCATGAAGAACTACGTCACCATCGCTGTGGCCGATAAGGCCGGCAGGGAACGGGATAAGCACACCGCCGAGCATAAGTTTTCTGCCTTCGACAACCCTGTGGATATCGGTGCCGATTCCCGTGCGGTATTCGTGGTCATGCTCTTCAATCACAATATCCCCTTTGT
>CAZECQ010000183.1:0-5484 GCA_964510545.1 uncultured Pirellulales bacterium
TTCCATCGATATAGATAGCCAGAATATCCTTGTCATCAAACTGCCGCTCACAGAGTTGCTTGAGATGTTTCTCGCTGGCGGCGATAAATTCCCGACTATAATACTCCCCAAAAACTGGGCGCATAATTAAGGTGGATTTGTCGCTTGAGACGATAACACGTTCAGGAGACAGATTCATGAAAAACAAAAGACGTAATCACAGTGCCCAGTTTAAGGCAAAAGTCGCACTTGCGGCGGCTAAAGGCGATAAAACAATAGCTGAACTGGCCAGCGAATTTGATGTGCATCCGAATCAAATCGCTCAGTGGAAGAAACAGTTATTACAATCGCTGCCGGAGTTGTTTTCTCGCTCTCGGCACAAAGAGAAGCAAAAGCAGGATGACCTGACAGAGTATTTATATCAGCAGATAGGCCAGTTGAAAGTTGAACTTGACTGGCTCAAAAAAAAATCTGGACTTGACACTTGAGCAAAAACGAAAAGCCATAGAACCCGGCCACAAACGGATAGCGATTTATCGGCAATGTGAATTGCTGGGGCTTAGCCGGAGCAGTTTGTATTATAAGCCTTGTGGTGATACACAGTACAATGAGCAGTTAATGAAACTGATAGATGAACAATATATCGAGACGCCGTTTTACGGTATCGGCAAGATGACCGAGCAGTTGCGTCGTATGGGTCATCAGGTCAACCATAAGCGCATTCGGCGGCTGATGCGCAATGGGCTTAGAAGCAGTTTATCCTCGTCGAAAGCATGGTTTAAGCATACCAGAGAAGCAGCACAAGATATACCCGTACCTGCTCAGAGATGTACAGATAATCAGGCCAGATCAGGTCTGGTCGGCAGATATAACATATATCCGGATGTATTGCGGCTGGCTTTATCTGGTGGCTGTAATGGACTGGTTCAGCCGTTATGTTCTTAGTTGGGAAGTGTCGGTAACATTGGAGTCTGAGTTCTGCGTTTCAGCTCTGGAGCAGGCTTTGAGCTTTGGCAGACCGGAGATATTCAACACGGACCAGGGCAGCCAGTTTACCTCTATAGATTTTACAAAGATATTGCTGAATGCAAGTGTTCAAATCAGCATGGATGGCAAAGGTCGGGTATTTGATAATATTTTTTTAGAGTGTTTATGGCGAACGGTAAAAGTCGAGGAGATTTATTTGCGGGACTATCAAACTGTGGCTGAGGCCAGATTCTACCTTGGCCGGTATTTTGAATTTTATAATAACGAACGATTGCACCAGGCTTTGGGCTGCCGCAGCCCCGCCGAGGTGTACGGCGTTGCCGTTGGCACTCCGGTTGCCCTTAGGGCTTCCTCCGTTCCAACAGCAGTAACAAGCAGCGATGAATCCACCTTAAAAACCCCAAGTTTTTGTCTTGACAATGGGTAGGGGTATAAGGCAAGCGAGCGCAGCACTATCGGGGATTTTTATCTCATAACCCAGCGGTTGTCTTTATATGTTATTTTGGTGTGGGATCTGAGAGTGGGGTCGCCTGCGATGTCGTAACTTAATTCGAGGGTTTTCCTCAAGAAGACCTTTACCGGCATCCCTGATTTCTCTTTGGCTGTGGGGTGGTCAATAACGGCAGTTTCGTTACTTAAGCCGGAAATAAAAAGCTTCACAGCTTTGGCTTTTTGGTCGAAATCCGGCCAAATAACGGCGATATCAGTGGTATTGTCTTGGCCGGGAAGGAGTTTGTTATCGACCTTTTCGAGCAGTTCGAGGAAAGGATATTTTCGCTGATGCCTTCTTTTTATCAGCTCAAAGACGGCAGGTGTTACGCTTTTACCGGCTGGTATAATCTGAAAAGTATCTGTCATCAGCACACATTGAGGGTAGAAATCGACCTCGTTTTTGGTCTTATTTGTGACTGTTATTATTGTGTACCAGAAGCGCAGCGGCCTGTTAGCCTTAGTCTGCAGTTCAATCTGCTGAAGATGTTCGAATCTTATCTCTGCTGTCCATTCACTCTGTGCCGGCACAATGGCTGGTGTCGGTGCAGCAAAGCAAATAGCACCAAAGGTAACCAAAACAAACAACGTCCCATAAAGAAGCCTCTTCATCTTTAAGCCCTCACCTAAAAATAAGCATATATCGTCCTTCGTTAAACTAAAAGCCATAATCTGCAATCCTTATTATACACTAAAATCGGCCAATATCCAAGGATATTTTGGCGGTTTTGGTTCCTTTGTTTCAATACAATCATCGGCACTTTAGGGCTTTGTATTATTATTTTGAGAAAAAAAGCGTTTTTGCCTTAAATTTTGGGAGATTAATCAAATCGAGAAAAACATTGCCTAAAGCAAAAAAAAGAGTTATTTTATGCCGCGACCTGTTAAATTTGCTTACTGAAGAACTTAATACGGTCAGGAGTAAGTCGATGCCGGACGAACAAAAACAACTACTGCAGCAGATTGAACCTTTGCTTGAAAGCGAGAGAGCAGCGGCTCTGCAAGAATTGCTCGGCGAGCAGCGAAGCAGTGATATCGCTGAAGTCGTGGAGCTTGTCGATAATGAGCAGAGGCGGATAATCTTTGACGTATTAGAGAGGTCGATTTCAGCAGAGGTTCTGGAGAAAGTTGATGAGGCGACCCGCAGCGAACTTTTTGAGCTGCTGGAAACAGGCGAGATAAAAAATATCATTTCCGAACTCGACCTCGACGACGCAGCGGACCTGCTGGCGGAACTTTCGATGGAAAAAAGGGAAGAGCTGCTGGAAGACATCGAGCCGACTGATTCAGCAAAGATTAAAAAACTGATGAGCTACTCTGAGGATTCCGCCGGCGGTATTATGGACCCGGTTCTTATCAGTGTTCGTGAAGATGCGACGGTAGCCGAGGCGGTCAACAAAATCCGGGCGGTGGAAATCGATGAGGACTTCTTTTCCATTTATGTTGTTGATAAAATGGGGCGCTTTCTCGGAGACGTTCGTATTCGACTGCTGATAACCTCACCGGAAAATATGTTAATAATCGATTTGCTCGACCCAGATGCGATTTATGTAACAGCAGAAGCGGACCAGGAAGAGGTTCGAAACATATTCAGTAAGAACGACCTGATAGTAGTTCCGGTTCTGGATAAAAACCATAAACTCATCGGCCGAATCACGGCTGACCGAGTCATCGAGGTCGCCGAGGAAGAGGCAGCGGAAGACTTATACACGATGGCAGGCACCGATGCTAACGAGCTGGATAATGTCTCGGTATTTCACGCTGCGCGTGTGAGAATGACGTGGCTTTTGCCGTGCTTAATCGGGACAGGGATAACGGCGTTAGTGATGATATTTTTCGAGCACAATAACAAGATGGTATATATTGCGGCGGTGGCGTTTGTTCCGATGATAGCCGCTATCAGCGGCAATGCAGGGCTTCAGACTTCAGCGATAGTTGTTTCCGGCCTGGCAACGGGCCATTTAGCAGCATTGAAGTTGAGCCAGGTTTTTACGCGTGAGGTTCGAATCGCTCTTCTTGTGGCTTTGAGCTGCGGCATAATGGGTGGTATAGCGTGTGCCTTTTTGCTCAATACCAAAGTCCCTGTAGGCAGTATTCAGCCATTACGCCTTATTTTTGCATTCGGGATGGCGATGTTCTCGGCGATAATGGTGGCAACAACGCTTGGCCTGTTTCTGCCATTTTTGTTTAGGCGAATCGGTATAGACCCTGCGATAAGTTCCGGGCCGCTGGTTACCACAGCAAACGATTCAATAAGCGTTGCGATTTATATGACACTGGCACTGCTGCTGGTGGGATAAGGACCGGCCGAATCAGCGGTACCGGAGCAATAGCTGTTTTTGGGAAATTTGTTGCAATTTTTGCGATTTTAAGTTAAATTTGAGCTAAAAGAGGTTGCAGTAAATGATTAAATCGGTCGGAAACAAAAATAAAAGGGGTAAAACCGCCGGGCGAAGAGCTGTGAGCAATTTTGTCAAAGGCCTGAGCGAAGAACAGCGTATGCTCGTCGTTCTAAAATCACAGTTGTACGGCGGTAGTTGGGCGCCTATGCTCAACGATTTGCGAAACCGGCTGGCGGGCAAGCCGTATATTTTCAAGCTTGCAAACAGAATACAGGATGATATTGCACGCATTGAAGAAATGTCAGAGTTTGAAAAAGAACATAATATCGATTTAGCTGACTATGTTGACCTGCCATAGAGAAGATGTAAGAGAAAAGTGGTGATGAAAACTTCAGGATTTTTTTGTGAGGAGTTGTGGAAATGATTAACATTTTGAGATGCAAACCGGTATTATTTGTAATTTTTCTGTTTATTTTTTGCGGTCTGAGCGGTTTTGTGCAGGCCGATGACTCACGGCAGCTTGTTTCTGAGCAGCTGCTTAAAGAAGCCGGATTGGAAATAGTCTGGGAGACTAAACTGCCCTTAAAACCGGGAGAAAGCTTAAAGGAACTGCAAATTCTTAACGGCCGTCTCTATGCACTCACCGACCGTAATTATATAGTTTCTTTCAACAGAGAAAACGGCAAAATCGTGTTCAGCAGGCCAATCGCCGAGGCGGGTTTTCCTCTGCCGGAACTGGAGCTTTATGAAGAAGAGATTTTGACAATAATCGGCAGCAGGCTGGTGGAGATAAATCCTGATTCGGGCGTTGAGCTTGGGAGTAAGCATCTGGAGTTTGGCGCTACCTGTCCGGCGGCCCGCAATAGTTCGTATTTTTACATTGGCGGAGAAGACAGGCGCCTGCATACTCTGCGGGCGGCAAATAAAATTCAGGTTTTTGAGGTGGCCGCCGAGAGCGATTCGATGATTACCGCCATTACAGCAGATGAATCCTTCGTCGTCTTTGGCACCGATGCAGGCGATTTGATAAGCTTCAGGGCGAATGAGCCTAAAAAGCTTTGGTCGTTTACGGCTGAAGATACCATCATCAGGCCAATGGCGAGAGATGAGTGGTCGTTGTTTGTTGCCAGTAAAGATACGAACGTGTACAGAATTAATCTGGTTACGGGAAGAAACGATTGGAAGTATCCGGCGGGAGCGGTGCTTAATAAGGGCCCGCTGGTGACGGCGGATGTGGTCTATCAGTATGTTCACAATAAAGGTCTGGCGGCGATAGGGAAGGAAAGCGGCAAGAAGTTGTGGCTGGTGGATAAAGGGGCTGAAATATTGGCCCAGGCCGATGGTAAGGCGTATGTTATTACAAAAATCGGGACGCTGGTAGTGATGGACAATGAACAGGGAAAACACCTTTATACGGTTAATTTTGCGGGGGTGTCGCGGTATGCGGGGAATGTTGCGGATTCGAAGCTTTATATCGCTAATGAAAACGGCAGGATTGCGTGCCTGAAGCCATCCAAGTAGTTGAAAATCAATCCGCCTTTGCATAAAGCTACGGCGGACAAGAATTGCTGGGGTAGGTTGAAATTGGGTTTGAATGGGGTGAATGGGAAGTATGGGCAAGATAAAAAATGCGAAAAATTGGGTTTGATTGGGTTTGAATTGGGTTTGTTTTTCTTCTAAATAGCTG
>CAZECQ010000184.1:0-5456 GCA_964510545.1 uncultured Pirellulales bacterium
GCAACCTTATATTTTACAAATTTTGCCGCATTATAAATCATGGATTCGGAGCCTTGCAGCCTCACATAAAGCTACTGTGGGACGAGCCGGTGGATGAAATTTGTTTTGTGCCATTGGTCTCTTTTCCCTGTGTAATACAGTATTTTCCACATCGTGGCTGCAGGTGAGCAGAAGCAAAACTGCTGCAGGAAATGGATTTAAGTGTGTGTGAAATGGGGGGTTAGATATGCCGGATTGCTCTAAAAGTCAGGGTAAATTAGGGGATTTCGAGGATTTTCAGATATAAATGAAAAAAAGTAAAAAATTTCAGAAAAATTATTGCAGTAAAGTCCAGAAAGGTTATAATTCACTAAACAACTGGAGAGCAGAGTTAACAAAGCGGGGTTTTTAAAACTAATTTTTTGCGGCCCACTGCGGCAACGGTATTGGCTGAAAGTTTGGGTATTTGCTTGAACTTAAGTTGGACATTCGGCATCTTCGAAATTTGATGTTATACGTAGTGATTTGCTTTTTGCAGTCAGGTCTGAATAATACGGTGGGCGATTAGCCGGATATTTGTAGCTGGGGGTAAAAGTGCTTAAAGTGGGCCACGCTGACGTACTCTGTTTTTTACAGGGACGAGTATACGAGGGCGGCAGTAAGGCAGGGGGGTAACAATTTACTTGATGAATAATTACTGCTTGAATCGGTGCGCTTGAACTTCAAACGGGTTTTCGACAAAGTTCAAAGGTACTTTTGGCTTTGCGGTGTTTTCGGGTTTTGAGTTGTGAGTTGCCAGTTGCGGGGGATTTGTTATAATAATAAGGTTATGGTCAAAAAAATCGCAATCCTTGGCTCGACAGGGTCGATAGGTAAAAATGCACTGCGTGTAATCGATGGTCTCGGGCCGGAGTATAGAATAGTCGCATTAAGCGCTCACAGTAATATTGAGCTTTTGGCTGAGCAGGCGCGAAAATACAGGCCGAAAGTTATTGCTGTAACGGGGGCTGATTATGTAGAGCCGATGCGCGATTTGGTAAGTGAGCTTGATGTTGAGGTTTTCGGCGGGGCCGGGGGGTTGAAAGAGACGGTGGAGTTTGAAGAGATTGATATTGTTCTTACGGCGGTCGTTGGTGCGGCGGGATTAGAGGCGGTGCTTGCGGCGGCCAAAAAAGGTAAACATCTTGCAATCGCAAATAAAGAGCCGTTCGTTATCGCGGGCGAACTTCTTATGAAGGCGGCAAAAGAAAACAATGCTGTTGTTGTGCCGGTGGACAGTGAACATTCAGCGATTTTTCAGGCGATGCTGTCAGGCAGTCGTGATGAGGTGACTAAAATTGTACTGACGGCATCGGGCGGTCCTTTTCGGGAATTTGGGCCGCAAGAGCTGCAAAACGTTACGCTTGAGCAGGCACTTTCGCATCCGGTCTGGGATATGGGACCTAAAGTCACCATCGATTCGGCAACAATGATGAATAAGGCGCTTGAGGTTATCGAGGCCCGCTGGATTTTCGATATGCCTGTTGAGCAAATAGAAGTACTGATTCATCCGGAGTCGATAGTTCATTCTTTTGTGGAGTTTGTCGATGGCTCGGTGATAGCGCAGCTTGGCAGGGCGGATATGTGTCTTCCGATTCAGTATGCGTTGACTTATCCCGGGCGTGTTGGTGGTATTGCGAAGCGTTTGAAGTTCGAAGAGTTAGGTAGGCTTACGTTTTCGCGTCCCGATATGGAGACGTTTCGTGCACTGTCACTTGGTTTTGATGTTGCGCGGACGGGCGGTACGGCGGCGGTCGTTTTCAATGCGGCCAACGAGGCGGCCGTCAAAGAGTTTCTTGAGGGAAGGATTAACTTTGTTAGAATAGTCGAACTTATCGAGCATTGTTTGAGTAAACATAATGTTAAAACGGATGTGTCACTGGAAGAGCTGCTTGAGGTGGATGCCTGGTCCAGGAGAGAAGTGTCAGAATTAATCTATAGTGTTTAAGGTGTCAGCCGGATTTGGAGGCGTTTTTAATGTCAGAACCAAAGAAGTCGCCGGGTAAGAATTTTCGAATGTATTTCTGGATAGCTGTCATAGCCGCAGCTATTTTTTTGGTTGTGCTCAACATCGGGGTATTCGGGAATATACTGCTTGTAATGATTGGTTTTGGTGCGGTTGTTCTTGTTCACGAGTTCGGACATTTTATCGCGGCGAAACTTTCGGGGATAAAAGTTGAGGCGTTTTCGATTGGTTTTCCGCCGACTTTGCTTGGTATTTTAAGGACGGAGAAGGGCTGGCGTATTCGTATTCTGCCGCAGTTCTTCAGAAAAGAAGGAGATGAATCAGACGAGGGGGGGCTGAGTTTTATCATCGGCAAAGCAACCAAAGCAGGCGAGACCGAATATCGAATCAGCCTTATTCCACTTGGCGGGTTTGTCAAGATGTTAGGTCAGGAAGACGTCGGCGAAATTGAGAAGAGTGACGACCCTCGTTCGTATGCCAACAAGTCGGTCGGTGCGCGGATGGCGGTTATAGCATCGGGAGTTTTATTTAATGCCATCAGCGCAGTTATAGTTTTTATGGTAGTTTTTCTTGTGGGTATCAATCTTCCGCCGGCGGTTATCGGCGGTGTGATACCGAATTCGCCGGCGGCACGGGCGGGTCTGACGGCCGGTGATAAGGTAATCGAGATTGGCGGCAAAAACCATAATCTGGATTTCAGCAGTATCGGGATTGCGGCGGCCTTGTCGGACGTGAATGAGGCGGTTAAGCTGAAAGTAGAGCATGAGGACGGCTCGGTGGAAGATTTCGAACTTGTGGCTGAGCAGTTTCCCGGGGCAAAAATGAGATTGTTCGGGGCCCTTATGCCGATGAGTCTGACTGTCGGGCAGGTCAGCGATGCCAATGCGCTGTTTGAAAGAACAGGATTGCTTGCGGGCGATAAGGTCAGGTCTGCTAACGGTAAGGATGTTCAGGCGCATTGGGAGTTTGAAGAGATAGTTGTAAATTCGCTTGTGCCGGAAGTAGCTGTTCTTGCGGAGCGGAAGAAGGAAGACGGCAGTATTGAGAAAGTTGAGACGCAATTGCAGATGGAGATGAGCTTTGCCGGCGGTTACGGAGCCGAAGACGAGTCTGAACTTTTTCATATATGTTCTATGGTGCCGCGTTTGAGAGTAACGGGGTATTTGCCGGCATCGAAAAACAAGCTCGCTGCTGTGCTCGATAAGATTAAGCTTTTGCTGAATAAAAGGGGTATAGGCAAAGCGGCACCGGAAACGGAACCGGCCCTTAAAAGCGGTGACATTATTCTTGCGATTGGGGACGTTGAGAATCCTACTTATAAGGAGATGCGCGATGTTATTACCAGTCATAAAGAGCTGCATGACTTTGTTGGAAGATATACATTCGAGGAGCTGCGGGGTTTGGTCGCCGATTATAAGGCAAAAGATGCGTGTGACGTTAGCCGCAGGTACAGGAGGATAGAGGGTCTTGTAAAGAGCTATGAAGAGCTGCGCGATGTTGTTGCCGATTTTAATGAGCAGGTGCTCGGCGGATTTGCTGCAAAATATGAAGATGAGGATTTGCCGCTGAAGGTGCTGCGAGCGGATGGTGATGGGGTTGAAAGGGCAGTTACGGTTTTGGTTACGCCCAGGCGTGTGCAGGGCAGAGTGGTGATTGGCGTATTTGTTGCGCTTGATATGGAGCATCCGGTTGTTGCCGGGAGTATAGAGACTGCAAGCGGGCCGGAGAAGCTGGGGATTCCGCGGGGAGCGGTTATAACGAAAGCCAACGGGGTTGGCGTGTCCGACTTTTACGATTTGTTGAAAGAGATACGCAGCAATGCCGGCCGGCAGGTTACTATTGATTATCGTTTCGGCAGGGAGACATTCGGTGACGTTGTTCTGGATTTGAGCGGGGACAAAGATTTTGTAACGGTCAAGTCGGCTTTGGCTGAATTTATTCCGTTCGAAGGGCTGGAGAAATGTTATAAAGCGGACAATCCTTTCGAAGCGGTTGTAATGGGGTGCAGAAAGACGGCTATGTTTATCGCACAGACTTACCTGACTATCAAGGGTTTGATAAGCAGGGCCGTTGACATCAAAGCGCTTTCGGGGCCGGTTGGGATTCTAACGATGAGCTATCGTATTGTTGCATACCGGCCGGCGGTGTATTACGTTTACTTTCTCGGGCTGATAAGCGCCTGCATAGCGGTATTTAACTTTCTGCCTTTGATGCCTCTTGACGGCGGGCATTTTGTACTTTTGCTGATTGAGAAGGTCAAGGGCTCGGCGATGAACGTTCGTGCCCAGGAGATTATGGCTTATGCGGGGTGGGTGCTTATCGGTGCACTTATTCTTTACGTAACGTTTAACGATGTTGTGTCGAATTTTTTCATGAAGTGATAGAGAGCCGGATTTGATGGCAAGCGGCTTTTTTGAAGAAGAGTCAAAAGTCCTCTGACATTTTATTCTCCCGCGAATATTATGCTGCGATTAATCAAACAGGAACTTAGGCAGGGCAAGACGCTGCTGCAGTTCGGTTTTTTGAAGGGGCTCGGCCAGGGGCTTGGTATGCTCGCTCCTCTGGTGATTGCCAAGTTTTTCACTGAAGAAGAGCTGTACGGAAGCTACCAACTGGCTAAGACGGTGGTTTTTTTCTTCACAATGATATTAATCGCCTCTGCGCAGGTGCCTTTTATAGTTTTTGCGAATCAGGAGAAGGCAAAAACCGGCAAAATAAACAAGGCTTTTTCCATTCAGAGCACGTTTTTGATTTTGAGCTTCTGTATATTCCTTGTGATAACGCTGTCACTGAATAAATATATCGTAAAATTTGCGCAGATAAATCGGGGGGATTTTTTGTTTGTCCTGCTGGCTTTTTTCGGGATTGCGTTAAAGACTTTCGTATGCAATCTGTTTATGGCGATGGGGCAGAGGGTGAAAAACGCTCTTGTGGAATTTACTTTTGGTTTTTTGAGTCTGGCTTTGGTATTCGTCCTTTATTTTCTCGACTGGATAAACCTGCGGACTGTTTTTTCGGTCTACCCGATATCGGCCGGCGTTGTGATTATCATTTTTATTCGGCTGGTTGATTTTAAGCAGTTGTTTCCCTTCGAGTTTGAGAGGGAATATTTTGGCAGGATGTTTGATTTTGCCAAGTGGATGTTCCTCGGAACAACGGCGATTTATTTCATTAACTGGGGCGATATTCTGGTGCTTAGGTATTTCGGGTCTGTTGTTTCCGTGGGGGACATCGGTGTTTACAGTGTCGGATACCAGATTTTTAAGGGGCTTGTGACGTTAACGACTGTTGTGGGCTTTTACTTTTTGCCTTTTATCAGTCAGAACATTGGTAACGCTGATAAGATGAGGGATTATCTGTGGCGGAAAAGGCCGATGATTTTGGCACCGGCAATAGTTTGTGCTGTGGTTTTATTTTTTCTGCTGCCTTATATATTCAGGTTTGTATTCGGCGATACGTACCGGGGCGCCGT
>CAZECQ010000185.1:0-5410 GCA_964510545.1 uncultured Pirellulales bacterium
AGAAAACTGGAAAATCTATGAACAATTAAATCCATCGCTATTGCTATACAGATGGAGTAGACCATCAACGGAAAAAAGGGCTAGACAATTCTTTGAAAAAGTTGACTACCTAAGTCCTTTCGAGCGAAATCAAGGCCAGCAAACATCTAATGAAGAAATTACTTTGTTCTTGAATCCGATAACTGATTCCTGGAGACCACAGATGGATACTCTTTTAGGCGTATGCTACAATAAAAAAGCACGTTTCAAGGCATTAGTAACAGTATTGGCATTAGAGAATTGGAAGCTGGAGAAAGAGATGTATCCTGAGAACTTGACTGAGTTAATAATAGCAGGCTATTTGGAAGAGCTGCCGATGGACCCGTATAGTGATAAACCATTGGTTTATAAAAAGACTGACGACGGCTTTATACTCTATAGTATCGGAGAAGACTTCAAGGATGATGGCGGCAAAGCAGATTACTACAAAAGCGGCAGGATTAAGCGTGCATACGACCGGGTTTTCTGGCCGGTTGGGGGAATCAATTGATTATTTTCTGTTTTGAGTTGCCGGCGGAGGGTGCGATGCAGGCGAAGCTTATACGCTCCATTCCGAGGAGCCTTTGTAGAATTTGTTCTGCACGATTATCCCCACCACCGTTGGTACCAGCAGCACAGTGGGCAAAAACCAATTTTCATTAAATACGAGGTCTTTTACCTGCTCTGTCGTCTCCGGGTAAAGGTATAAAAGCGCCAATACGCCCGTTACCATTAATCCACTGCCGCCCAGGCTTGAAAAGAGCATAACGGCCACCTTGAAGATGATAAATGAAATCATTCCGCCGGCGATAATTCCGATGAGGGCGCCGGCAATGATGTATTCTTCATTCAATTGACAGGCGTACCATACACCGGACGTTAGTATGCCGCCGGCGGCTGCTCCCAATATACTAACGGCCCATCGCATCAGAGGCACAGAAATAATCGCCAGCAACGCAAAGCCGGCAACGCCGCCGAGAATCTGGTGGCCATTACCGCTGACCTTATCGGCTGCGAGTACCCCCAGCCCAGAACCCAATAATGCAAAGCTGATTATTACCAGTATTTTAAAGACGCGCCAGCCGTAGAAAAGACATACCACTCCGAAAGATATAAAGGTCAGCGCTTCCAGCAGATTGAGGGAGGTGATGTACTGCCATATCGTCTCGATTGGCACTACTGCTTCCTCAGCCGGTTGCGTTTGGCCCGCTGTTTCAACTGCCTGAGCAAGAATGGCAGAGCAATTCACCATTTTTCTCCTTTAGCCGATTATGAAGTCCGCCAGCTTTGTGACTTTTTCACGCCCTGTTCGCTGCCATCTTTTATTCTTTCTTTTGCCACTTTTTCTCTAATAGGTTTATCCTTAATACTTTTGCAGAGCAATAACTGGATAACCGTGCCGAAAGCGGTCATTGCGAGAAAAACCGTGAGATAGAACAGGCTTCTGTTGTAAATATGACTCAAAGGTGCGGAATCCTTGTAGAGTAACAGCAGAACCATTCCGAAAAAGCAAAGGGCGGTCCCTACAGCCCCAAAACACAGAGCCGAGGTTAAACGCCAGAAAAAGTAACCGGCAAGCAGGAACACTATCCCCACGGCCGCTGTTATTGCCCACTCGACTATCGAGAAGTGTGAGCAGAGCGTTTTTATCCTGGTGCTGAAATCGCCTGCGTACGCTTTTACTATTTCAACACTTTCTTTCAAAGTATAAGAAGCGTTTCTGTTCTGTGTTGCGAATTTATTTGTCGGCATTATTCTGTCAGCTTCTTCGAGATAGGGTCTGGCCAGGATAGAGATGCAGAAAGCCGCCGCCAGCGCCGCTACCAGTACCATGATGAATACTCTCTCAAATATTATTGCAGCGGCACCGCCCACCACTCCAAGAACCATCACTAACGGAACACTTTGGCTGTCTATAAAAACCCCGCAGACGCAGCCGGCGGCAATGCCTGCAATCCCGGCCAGAAGTGCCCTGAAGCCTAATCCACCAAGCCAGACAAACAGTCCAGCCAGAAAACAGACTAATCCTGTGCCGACCAAAAGGAAAGGATTCAGCCACACTGCCAATTGTTCGAATTTTTGAACAAGTTCAAACATAGCGCCTTCCTTACACCGCTGGCGGCGTACATTTTTAACCACAAGCCAAAGTACTATTGCTATAACAACTAAATTATTTATCGGCCTATCCGCACATTTTTCGTTAAATAGTTATCTGCTTGCAGAATATGAGGTCAAAAACGTCCGTTTGCGCCCCCAAGTCCGGTTCAATGCGGATGAGAGGATTCGAACCTCCACGGGCTAAAGCCCACAGGCACCTGAAGCCTGCGCGTCTGCCAATTCCGCCACATCCGCAGCGATATGCGTAAATATTAGCAAATTTTAGCATTTCGTCAACACTTAAGCGTCCAGATTAAGCCTCAATCAAAAAAAACCGAAGATATAGTTTGAAGATGAATATAATCAGCCAAAAAACTAAAAAGATTAACGTTCTTTTGATAGAAGACGACCGTGCCAGTGCGCACCTGGTTCAGGCGATGCTGACCGCAGTAGAGGACAGCTCCTTTCTTATCAAATGTGCCGCAAGCCTCTCAGAAGGATTTGGGCAGCTTGACAAGGCCGATTTTGATGTAGTGCTGCTGGATTTGGGGCTGCCGGACAGCTCCGGAATCGAGACGCTTATCAGGATGCACGAACGAGTGCCACAGGTGCCGATTGTTGTTCTGACCGCCCAGAATGACGAAGCGGCTGCAATAAATGCTCTACAGCACGGCGCACAGGATTATCTAATCAAAGGAGTGGCGGACAAAAAGTCGCTGCAGAGCTCTCTGCGGTATGCGATTGAACGCGAGCATGTTCAAAGAGCCTTGTGGATAAAGGACCGCATTATCGAATCCTCGGTCAATGCAATCGCAGTCACCGACCTGCAGGGCCGCCTTACGTATGCAAACCATTCCTTCCTCAAACTGTGGGGATACGAATCCACCGAAGAAATTGCCGGTTGCTCTGTTGAAGAATTCTGGCACAGGCCACCTGAGGCCTTGTGGGCAAAAGAAACGGTACTCAATAACGGCAGTTGGGTAGGCAAGATACAAGGCAAAAGAAAAGATGGCACCAGGCTGGACTTACAGCTCTCGGCATTTACAGTAAAAGAAAAAGACCAGCTCACCGAACCGCTGTGTATGGTATTCACATTTGTAGATATTGCCGAGTTGACGCAACTGCGCCGCCGGTTGAAAACCGAACAGTCTTTCGCCGGGATTGTCACCCGGGATGCAAAAATGCTGGAATTGTTCGAGACCATCAGGGAGGTGGCCGAAGTGAATGTGCCTGTGTTAATTCAGGGCGAAAGTGGTACAGGCAAAGAACTGGTGGCCGCAGCTATTCACAATGAAGGCCACCGCTGCGATAAACCATTTGTCCCTGTTAACTGCGGGGCACTGCCGGAAGGTGTATTGGAAAGTGAACTGTTCGGACATATCAAAGGAGCTTTTACGGGGGCCGTCTCTGGCAGGAAGGGACGTTTTGAACTGGCGGACGGCGGAACCATCTTTCTCGATGAAGTCGCAGATATCCCCGCCCCGATGCAGGTCAAGCTGTTGCGTGTCCTGCAGGACGGGACCTTTCAACGTGTCGGAGCAGAAGAGACAATTAAAGTTGACGTGCGCATTATCAGTGCAACAAATAAAGATTTCACCGAGGAAATCGCAGCAGGAAGATTTCGCGAGGACCTCTTTTACCGGCTGTGCGTAGTGCCGATTTATCTGCCGCCGCTGCAGTCGCGGCGAAACGACATCCCGCTGCTGGCAGAGTACCTCTGGAAAAAAATCCTGACGGAAATGGGCAGGGAAAACGTTGCACTGTCACCCGAAGCTGTCGATGTTATGATGGATTATGACTGGCCGGGAAATGTTCGCGAGCTTGAAAACGCTCTTCAATACGCCCTGGTAAAGTGCAGGTACAACCTACTGCTGCCTGAGCACCTGCCGTCAAATATTCTTGAAAGGCCCCTGCCGCCGCAATTTTCCCCAAAGAAACAACGAAAACACAAGCTCGGCCCGGATGCTGTCTGGCGAATGCTCGAAGAGACCGGCGGCAATAAAGTCGAGGCCGCACGAAGGCTCGGGGTATCACGGGCCACACTCTATCGATTCCTCCGGGAAAACCAACAAAGCAAGGTAACCGTATCATAATTTGTCGCCAAAGTGTCTCATATAAGCCCTAATGTCTCACTTACGCTTAATGAGACACAGCCTTCTGGTCTGCCCGCCGCAACTCCACCTGTAACACTTAGATACACAAAACCTTACAACCGGCTGTCCGTAAAACTTCTCTGCCAACAGCCCTCTAAATAGCTCTGTATGTTTCATTAACCGCTTTTAAAAGAGACATTCCCGTGACAGGCCTGTTAAAATTTTTATCGACGTAACTGTCTATCCCCAATAAAGCTGCAACTTTTTCACATCTTTCCTTCGTAGTATGGCACAGCCATTGCTCTTATATTAATGAAAATTAAATGGGGGCCAAAATGAACAAAAACAATAATCAACATATTCTGAGAGCCTTAAAAATAGCCGATGATTTAATGACCCTTGCCAACAATCCGAACTTACTGGCAGGCGACTGCGGCATACTTTCAGGCGTGATGAGAGATTGTGCCTACAAAATCAAACGCCAGGCGCAACGTGAAGTCCACAAAGTAAAAAATATATGGCATCCCCCCGTTTCAGAAATACACCAGTAGAGTTTTAATCCTAAAAACTAAGAGGCCCGGATGTCGACGCCGTCAACAAGAATAGAGGAATGGAAAGAGTAAGAAGATGATTAATTTACAGAATTCATCGAATGTCAATTATGGTGCACCTGTCAGTAACGCTATTTACAAAGCTTTGCGTTCAATAAATATCACAACTCCGGTAAACAGTGTTGATGACAAGGTTGCCCAGATAATAATCAAAAATCCGTTTCGTTCTGAAGTATCGGGTATTATACAGATACTCAGCGACGCCGTTACCGTACTTTTCCTGACAGAGACATTGGGGCAGGCCCTTGTCAATCTCGAACAGAAATGTGTCCGGATAGCGGAAATAGCCCAAAAAGCCGCCGGCGGTGCTTATTCTGCTGAAGATACAAAACAAAAGCAGGAACAGCTAAAGAGTCTTTGCGGAGAAATCAACGACATCATTGAGAACACCGAATACAACGGCAATAAGTTGTTTGGTGCCGACGGCCAAGACATATCAATTTCCATCGGTGACGGCTCTGTCATCGAGCTTGTCGCAGAAGACTTCAGCGTCGATGTTGAGAATATGGATTTGTCTGCCAATCCTCACGGTGGATTGGAGAAACTCAAGGAGGAAATAAAGGCAATAAGAGAATACGATGGCTTTCTGCT
>CAZECQ010000186.1:0-5399 GCA_964510545.1 uncultured Pirellulales bacterium
CGGGCATAGCAAGATTCATCGCCCTTTTCGGCAGACGAACCATACTGAAATGTTTTTTACTTTTGCAGTTAAACAGTGTTTCCAGCGCCGGCGTGGCGCTGCCCAAAATGCAATGTGCATTACTTAACTGTGCCCGTTTTATCGCTACGTCTCTACCGTTATAACGCGGCGCGGTATCCTGCTTATAGCTGGGTTCATGCTCCTCATCGACAACGACAAGGGCCAGCTTAGGCACCGGTGCAAAAACAGCCGAGCGGGCGCCAATAATCACATCGGCATCGCCCGTTTTTATCTTCTGCCACTGCACATTTCGCTGAGCGGCACTCAGGCCCGAATGCATCACGGCAATTTTCTCAAATCGGCAGTTGAACCGCTGGACCGTCTGCGCCGTCAGAGCAATCTCCGGAAGCAGAATTATGGCGCGCCCGCCCTGCTGCAAAACTGCCTCAATCGCCCTTATGTAAAGTTCGGTTTTGCCGCTGTCGGTAACGCCATATAAAAGGGTAACACCGAACTGCTTTGTATCCAGCTCGTTCTTTATATAAGCCATCGCCTTTTGCTGGTCGTCGTTGAGGACTATTTTCTCCCGTTTTACTGCTATCGGCTCCGGAATAGCGGGCAGGGATTGGAGAATTGTTTTGTGGGCGATTTTGATAATCTGCTTTTGAGCCAAACTTTTTACCGGCGCCCCAGTACAGCCGCTCTGAGCTAATAAACTTTGCAGCTCTATGGCGCTATCCACCCTGCAGGCACCTCCTTCTTTAAGCAGAGCGATGATTTGCTTTTGTTTTTTGCCTCTTAATTGTTCGTTCTTTTTTTCAAAATCCGCTGCAAGATAAACAAGTTTTTGTTTTTTGGCGCCTATTCCTTTTTTCACCGCAGCCGGCACCATTGCCGCTAAAACCTGTCCCAGCGGGCAGACATAGTAACTGCTAATCCACCTTGCCAGCTCCATAAGTACGGCATCTATCAACGGCTCTTTATCGATTATTTTGGCCGCCTTTTTTAACCTGCGCGGCCCCTGCCGTGCAATAAAAGACTCCTCTACTGGTATATCCGCTTGCGTACAAAAACCGATTTGAGGTTTATTTTTTCTGCCGAACGGTACTTCGACTCTCTGGCCGGCGCCAACAGGCCAAAGCAAATCCGGCACAAGATAATCAAACTCGTTATCGACAGCCGACTCAAACGCCACGCGAATAATATGATTGCTGAGCCCTGCCTGTTCGGTCTCTTTTGTCTCAAACAAACTATCGGTTCTGTTGCTCATGGCTTAGAGGCGATTGTCCCAGTTTGCACCGAAGATGTCAAGATTTCCACCCTTTCCGGCCGATATTGATACTGGCTGCAAGTAACGATAAACCGCTGCATTTGGTTTTCTTTTGACTGAAATTCAAAGACACTACAATGCCGTTTAGCATCTTTTGGAATTCAATAAATAAACCGAAAGGGCATTATAAATGTTTGTCACCAACTCCAAAAAGTCGATGAATTCCATCTCTGTTTCAGGCATTCCAACCTCGATTTTAACGAAATTGCACCGCCCTGCCGCACTTGTCTTGAGCATCTTAATATGTCTGCTCATCGGATGCGCCCGGACACGATACGAAGCATCACATATCTATCCATTATGCGAAAAGCCATACGAGGAATGCCCGGTCAAACTGTGCGATTACAAATCGGTTCAGCAGCGCGCCAATGGTCAGGACCCAAACCTTGCATTGGCGGTCGCCATTTCAGGCGGAGGCCCACGGGCAGCCAACTTCTGCGCCGGTGCACTTTTGGAGCTGGAACAGACAACAAACTATGACTCGACTCAAAACAATATCCTTTGCGAGGTCGATTACTTTTCGACTGTCTCCGGCGGCGGCTTTGCCGCAGCAGCCTACATCTCCAGTCTTTATGACCATCTTTACTTCAAGAAAACATACGACGGCTATTCATTTGCCTCTGCACTTAGATACCCGCCCGAAGACTATCAGCCGGTAAAATGTCCCTGCAAAAAGCCGCCTGCCGATGATGAGGTAATAGACCCCTGCATCAGGAGACATCTGAAAGGCTTCTATCCGGACATCATCAAGGACATGGTAAAAGACGTTCTTTCATTACTGCTTCCAGGTCTGTTTAGTCAGACCGGCAGTTTCGAACAAAGCATTGATAACAATATTCTCGGATACCGCTGGCGAAAAATGAAACTCCAGACACTCGCCGAAAGCCAGCAACGCGGCCTAAGCCTGACGCTTGCCGACGTGTTCGTCAGTAAAGACGACCCCAACACCAAGGTTCGCCTGCCGTACTGGGTCGCAAACGCCACTGCTTATGAGAACGGTGCAATCTTCACCTTTACGCCGGACTATCTGAAGCTCTACAAAATCTACGGCTACAAACACCGCTCAAAAGAATACAAACTTACCACGCAGCGCAGCAGTGACGAGTTTATCTGGAAAATGCCGCTCTCCGTGGCGGCCACAGCCAGTGCAAGTTTCCCCGTCGCAACCTACCCCACCACCCTTTGGAACTCACTGGACCCGAACAATCCTTACCTGCACCTTTACGACGGTGGAATGGCCGAAAATCTGGGTGTGATAACAGCAGTCAGATTGCTCGACAATGACTGCGAAGATACGGTAACGACAAAGGCCCTGATTGTTATCGACGCCTATCAGGGGACATTCGCCCCCTTCTCAAACACCAGACGGCCACCGCCGGTTGGCAAAACCGCTATTCGTGCATTGGATATATACCTCGACTCCTGGCGCGGCCGATACCGTGAAATAGTACGCAGTCTGTGCAGCAATAAGGGTGTCGGCGTTGTTTTTATCAGCTTTGACGAGCTGGCTGAATTGACCGACTGCGGGCCGCTTCTTGATTTCGGGCTTGACCCAAATGATGTAATTAAACTTACCGCCAAATCCGACTGCGGCGACGCACCTTTTAACTTACTCCGCAGCATATCGACCTTAAAATTGAGGGACAAGGGTAAATTATCCTCTGCTGAGCAAAACCTTCTTCTCGCCGCAGGCAGATACGCAGCCGAAAAGAAAAAAGACGATATCCTAAACATACTGAACTGGTAAATCCACCAACCCATCGCTGGTGCAGCTATATCAAGATTAAAGTCCGCCAATGCAAGTAGCTTCTCCCTTCTGCTGTACGCTACACGTTAAATGCCAATTTTTACGTGAAATATGCGCACACTGCGGTTAAAATACAAACAAATGGCAACATTCAAACTCAACAGCCAATTCAAGCCCTCCGGCGACCAGCCGCAGGCAATAAAGCGGCTCACAGAAGCTCTGCAGACAGGTAAAAAATTCCAGACATTGATGGGCGTTACCGGCTCGGGCAAAACATTCACAATGGCTAACGTATTAGCCCAGTTCAACCGCCCCGTCCTGGTAATATCACACAACAAAACTTTAGCCGCCCAGTTATATGAGGAATTCAAGGAACTATTCCCCGAAAATGCCGTCGAATACTTTGTCAGCTATTACGATTATTATCAGCCGGAAGCATACATCCCCCAGCGGGACATTTACATCGAAAAAGATGCCTCGAAAAACGACGACCTCGACCGGCTCCGACTCTCTACCACAACCTCTCTTTCTACAAGAGACGATTGCATAATCGTAGCTTCTGTCTCCTGTATTTTCGGATTAGGCAGCCCCGAAGATTACAAGGCCTCTGTAGTGGCCGTGCGCAGCGGCGACTCAATCGACAGAAACGATCTGCTCGGCCGATTTGCCGACCTGCAGTATACCAGAAACGACGTCGAATTTGCAAGAGGTACGTTCAGGGTCCGCGGTGACGTTGTCGAACTGCATCCTTCTTACGAATCTTTTGCGGTTCGATTCGAATTTTTCGGCGATGAAGTTGAAAAAATAAGCTATATAAACCCAATTTCCGCAGAAACTTTGGCCGTTGAAAACCAGGTCTTCATATATCCGTCCCAGCACTACATTATGCCCGCCTACAAAATTTCTTCCGCTGTTGAGAGCATAAAGGCCGAACTGGAAGAAAGACTGCAGCAACTCCAGCAGCAGGGCAAACTCCTCGAAGCCCAAAGATTGCAGGCCCGAACGATGTACGATATCGAAATGATGCAGGAGATTGGCTATTGCAGCGGTATTGAGAATTACGCCAGACACCTGTCCGGCTTGGCGCCCGGGTCCCGGCCATATACGCTGCTCGACTATTTCCCGAAGGATTTTTTGTTATTCATAGATGAATCCCACGCCACTATCCCGCAGGTACGGGCGATGTGGGCCGGCGACAGAAGCAGAAAACAGGTTCTCATTGAACACGGCTTTAGATTACCCAGCGCGCTGGACAACAGACCCCTGCGATTCGAAGAATTTCAGGAAAACTGGGCCAATGTCATTTTCGTATCCGCCACACCGGGGCCGTTCGAGCTGGAAAAATGTAACAACGAAGTCGTCGAGCAAATCATAAGACCGACGGGACTCATTGACCCGCAAATCTCGGTGCATCCGGCGAGCAGACAAATCCCGCACCTGCTCGGAGAAATAGAAAAACGGGTCAAGGCAAAAGAGCGAACGCTTGTTACAACCCTGACTAAAAGAACCGCTGAAGATTTATCGGGTTATATCACAAAGAAAGGTTTCAAATGCCGCTACCTGCACAGCGAAATCGACACGCTCGAAAGAATTGAGATACTGCACGATTTGCGCCACGGCAAATTCGACGTGCTGGTCGGCGTCAACCTGCTGCGAGAAGGGCTTGATTTGCCGGAGGTCTCAGCTGTCGCAATCCTCGACGCCGACAAGGAAGGATTTTTGCGAAGTCAGACCTCGCTGATACAAACCATAGGCAGAACCGCACGTAATATTAACGCTACCGTCTTCTTATATGCCGATACCGTTACCAATTCGATGCAAAAAGCTATTGACGAAACAAACAGGCGCCGTAAAATTCAGTTAAAATATAATAAAGAGCATAACATTACGCCGGAAACGATAAGAAAGGAAATTCGCTCCAGCTTATCCGAGCAGATAAGGGCAAGGAAGACCGCCCGTGATGCGGTGCGCTTCGGACAGACCGAATATGATAAGGTCGAGTTGGCAGGCCAAATCGAAAAAGAAATGTTCGAAGCGGCCGAGCAGCTTGACTTCGAACAAGCAGCTTACCTGCGCGACCAGCTTCGACAGTTAAAAGAACTGCCCGAATTTGTCCTGCTCGATTCAAAGAAAAAGAAAGCAAGAAACCTGGCACTGAAAAAATTCAAAAGGCCTAAGAAAAAAGATTAGCTGCAAAAAAGCCCAAATGCGGCTGTAAGCAATAAAGGCAGAAAATGGAAAAAACTGACATTGAAAAAATAGGGCCTTTAATCAAACTGGCGATTGAAGAGGACCTCGGCCGAGGTGATGTTACCACTTCGC
>CAZECQ010000187.1:0-5390 GCA_964510545.1 uncultured Pirellulales bacterium
GTACATCGATTGTTTCCATCGCGGTCATTGCCGCATCGGCGCCGGCGTTGCCCATTTTCGTACCGGCCCTGTCAACGGCCTGCTCAAGTGTCTCACAGGTTAAGACGCCAAAAATCGCGGGTGTTTGAGAATCATAATTGATTTGCCCAATACCCCTGATTAGCTGCTGACAGACATAATCGTAGTGCGAGGTCTGGCCGCGTATGACCGCACCAAGACAAATGACGGCTGCGTATTTGCCGCTCTGGGCAAGTTTTTTCGCAGCAATGGTGATTTCACACGCTCCAGGGACCCAGACTACAGATATTTGCTCATCAGAAGCACCGTGACGAGTGAGACAATCAACGGCCCCGGCAAGCAACCTGGAGCTGATGAATTCGTTGAATCTACTGACTACAATAGTGTAACTGCCTTTTCCTGCGGTTAATCGTCCTTTAATTTCTTTAACCATATTTTCCGCTCTCCAAAAACAAACGTATCGGTTCATAAACGAAGCTACGGTTATCCAAATTTAAACTCGGTTCGTCAGCAATGCATTATAAGACTAAATGCAACTGCTTTCCAGAAAAACAACGCTGCAACAAAAGAGTTTCGGGGCAGATTGTTTTGTCGCTGGAAGCTAACCTAAGCTATTTTAAGAGTTTACAATTCAAATTGCCAGTAAAATTTTTGCATAAGACAAAAAGCCTTTTTGCCGGTGAAAAACAGCTAACTCGATAAGAATTTATTGGCGATAACGCAATTTGAGGAGTGTGATTGGCTTAGCTAAAGAAAGATTGACGAGCGATTATGCCATTTGAAGATATGATATTCAGCTCCTATGACAAAGCCGAGCACAAGGCTCGGCAAGCTCATGAACTTTATGAAGACGGCAAAATATCACAGGCGTTGCTGGAGTTGGAGGCGGCCCTGGAGATAAACCCTTCAAACAGCGCCTGGCATTTCGATAAGGCCCTTGCACTGGATACCCTTAACCGTTTCGAAGAGGCAATAGAAGAATATGAAACCGCCCTTGAGTTAAACCCCGATGACCCTGAGATATTAAACTCTTTAGGCGTCGATTATACCCGTACGGGACAATATGACTTGGCAATCAGTATTTTTGAGCATATTCAGGAACTGGCCCCGATATTTGAGCCCTGTTACTGCAATCGAATTATCGCCTATACGGAAATGGAACAACACAGTATGGCTGAAGAGATGTTCTATCTTGCCCAACAGCTAAATCCGGATTGCGCACTTTGTTACTACAATATCGGCAACAGCCTTTTCATTCAGGGTCATTACAAAAAAGCCATTCACTGCTGGCAAAAGACGGCCAAGCTCGAACCGACCCATCCCCAAATCAATTACCGCATAGCTCAGGCATACTGGGCCGACGGTGACAGCGAGCGCAGCCGAGAGTACTTCCTGGCGGAGCTTCGCACAAATCCCGGTGATGTTGATGTTATTCTCGACTACGGACTGTTCCTGCTCGAAGTCGGCGATATCAAGTCTGGGAAGGAAAAATTTAACAGGATACTCGAGTTGAAACCGGATTCCGCGGTCGCCGTATTTTATCTTGGGGAAATAGCTTTTAACAATAATGATTATGACAAGGCGGTGAATCTGTTTAACGAAGCGTTGCAAAAGGACGATACGCTGACGGGGCCGAGGTATCGACTGGCCCAGTGCGCTTTAACAAGAGGGTGTGAGAAAGAGGCAAAAGCCCATCTGGTTTCGGAGGTGGAACTGGCCGGCGAGGATGCAGAAGTGCTGGTTTCAATAGGGTCGATGTTTCTTAGAATTAGTGAAGAAGATTACGCAACAGCCTGTCTGCTTAAGGCGATTAATATCGATTCGGCCAATGCAGAGGCATATTATTATCTTGGTTTTATCCATGCGGCCAAAAAACGATACGAAGAGGCTGTGGAGTTTTTCGGCCATACACTCGACATTAAACCTGAGCACGCTTTGGCCCTGCGGGATTCCGCCATTGTCTATGCGGCGATGGGCAGAGTAAACGACGCCATTGAAAAGATTAAAAATATCCAGTTTCCAGCCGGTAACGACCCACAACTAAAAAAAATCGAGCGCAAGCTTCGGTGGGCTCAAGTAACCGAACAAGTCAAAGATGTTCTCAGCCGATTCAGGCCCTGATTCATCCGGCATCCTGCATCCGGTTTGCCACGACTAAAACATTCCTGACAAAGCTGCGATTTGCAGCAGGTAAATAGTCTATCTGCCCTCGGCGGCGAGGAAAAAGAAACACAGAAAGCCGGGAAACAATTTGCAAAATTTCGCAAAATATAGTAGCTTGCCATAGAAGGCCGAGTGGCGGAATGGCAGACGCTGGGGACTTAAAATCCCCTGCCCGAATGGGCGTGTGGGTTCGACTCCCACCTCGGCTAATACTTTATTGATACCTCAAACATCATTTATGCAATAGATTTGTACGATATGGCATAACCGCAAACAGGAATCTAAATGGTTGTTGATAAAGATGCAAAACAGTCAGCAGGCAAACAAGACCTGGTCCATCTTGCAATTTTATTGGCAATTGCTCTTGCGATTGGTGTGTACTTAATCGCTACAACAGTTCTGATTTCCAAGGACGGCGTCTTTTATATTGAACAAGCTCAAAAGTTTTCGAGCGACCCTTTAGGTGTTGTAAAGGCCCACCCTCCAGGCTATCCGTTTCTTATTTTTATAGCTCATAAATATGCTGCTTTGTTTAGTAACGGTTCGTCGGCACAAGCCTGGATATACTCAGCCCAAAGCATAACCTTGTTATGCCGATTGCTCGCACTAATACCTTTATATTTTATAGGTAAGCTTTTTGTCGGTAGCAAGAGAAGTTTCTGGGCGATGCTTATCCTGGTGATGCTGCCTTATCCAGCAAAGATTGGTGGCGATGTACTGAGGGACTGGCCACATATTCTATTTTTAGCTGTTGGTTTTTTACTTTTGCTTGAGGGTGCAAAGAAGGGTAAATGGTGGATGTTTGGGTTGGTTGGATTAACTTCAGGTATTGGGTATCTTATCCGGTTTGAATGTGCCCAACTGGTTTTATATGGAGTTTTATGGCTATCACTTGGGCTGTTACGGCCCAATGGCAACCTGAACAGGTCCAAGCTGGTTTCTGCACTGATTATTCTTGCCATCGGCTTTGCCATACCCGCGGCTCCATATATCAAGACAACAGGAAAACTTATGCCACCAAAATTGCAAAATCTTATCGAGTCCTTGAATGAAAATGCACCTTCCTTTTCGCGGTTACAAGCTGAAAGAGTTCAAGAGAAGCAGATTGGCAATCATAACCAGTTGTGCATCGCTACGAGCCTTCCCGGCGCTATCGCAAAGGCGTTCGGCAAGCTTGTTGAAAGAATCAGCGAGCACTTAATGTACTTTTTCGCGCCGGTATTGCTAATAGGTATTTATTTTTGTTTTCGCGACAAATCTATAACAAAAAAGGTGGTCAGATTTTTTATCTCTATCTTTATAGTGCTTAATATTATTATGATGATGCTGTTGCATTATAAACACGGGTACATGAGCAGAAGGCATTGTTTGCCCTTGATTACCTTTGCAATATTTTACATACCAGTTGGTTTGGATGCTTCTGCTAGTTGGCTTGGAACCATCTTTTCCAAAGACAGGTTGCACTCTGTCCAGAACCTACAGTCATGGTTTTTTGTTCTGCTTGTGGTAGGCTTGGTTGTATGCACTCCCAAATTACTGCTGCCTATCCGGATTGAGAAGAAAGCTTATAAACTTGCGTCTCAGTGGCTAATGGAAAATACTACCCCCAAGGATATTGTTGCTGTACCGGATAAGCGTATAAGCTTTTATGCGGAGCGGAAAGGATTGATATATGGTAAGAACATCCCTGAGCAGGCCAAATATGTTGTGAAGATTGTGGCGGACAAAAACGAAGAACCAAACTTCGGCACCTCTGCGCGGCAAGGATATTCTGGGTGGGTGGATAAGCGAGAGAAGGAAAAGAGAATTGTTGTTTACAAGCTGCTTTAGCTTTACCGGCCTTTTTTTCGTAACACAACAGGAATGGTTTTCATCAGGATATACAGGTTCAAAAGCAGCGACCTTCTTTGGATGTACAGGTAGTCATATTTTAGCTTGTGCCTGGGATGTAAGTCATAAGCATTTCTTATTTGGGCAAGTCCGGTCAGCCCAGGTTTTACCGCCAACCTTATTTCTCTAAGTGCCTTATGACGTTTCACAAAGTGTGGCCGCTCCGGTCTGGGCCCGACAAGGCTCATATCGCCGCGCATGACGTTAAATAGTTGTGGGATTTCGTCGATACGGCTTGTTCTTAGAAATCGACCAATTCTTGTCACGCGAGGGTCATTCTCAGTTGCTAGGACAGGGCCTGTGTGTTTTTCAGCATTGTTGACCATGGTTTTAAATTTGTAGAGGGTGAAGGTTTTGCCGTCCTTTGCAACTCTGGTCTGCTTGTAAAATACAGGGCCGGACGAAGTAAGCTTGATAATAAGCGAGACTACAGCAATCAACGGGACAAGAAGAAACAACGCAAGAAGACTGATTGTAGTATCAAACGCCCTTATCAGGAATTCCTCGCAGTCAGATTTCCTTCCCATAAATGTTGCGAGGAAACGGACGGAATTTTTCTCAAGTATGCTCGCCGAGAGCAATTCAGCATAAATTAAGGGGTTGAAGACAACGTTAACTTTCAACTTGAGCAACAGATATATCAACAGATTTAATTGCTTGTCGTCCGATATCCGCTTGCATATCACAACTTCATCTATATCACCGAATTTGAGTAGGTCTTCAATTCTGTCTATATGATGGCTTTCAATAAAGGACCTCTTATCCAGCACATCTGCAATATTCTCTCTGCCAATAATAATGACTTTTTTCTTAATTTTACCTGTGGCTTTAAGAATAAAGCCATTACAGATGAAAATGAGGCATACGCCAACAGGAAAGGAAATGAGAAAAACACTTGAAGGAAATTTAGACCATTGGCTTCTAAAGACATATACAAGGGATATGCTAAAAAATGTTCCTATGAATAAGGCTGTAAAAAGATTTTTAAAAAGCTCCCAAAACGAAGTAAATCTATTCTTGAATACTTTTTCAACAACAAAGGCTATCATATACATCAAAGAAAGAAAGGCAAAATTTTCTTTGTATGGTTGAAAATTCACTTGAGGGATATCTGTTCCATATCTGATTAGAAATGAAAGCAAAAAAGCAACATTAATAAGAATTATATTTATAAATAATAAAAGAATTCTTATCATAGTTACAAACCGCAACCAGTTATAGTGTTCCAGTGTTTACGCGAAACTATAAGCCATCAAAAAAATAGTAAAACAAGCAACTCTGCCTATGCAAGGAAATATTCGAGGTTTTTTAGCTACCTT
>CAZECQ010000188.1:0-5365 GCA_964510545.1 uncultured Pirellulales bacterium
GTTACTATCGTCGGCAGTAATACAGCCAATCCACGCAAAAAGTAGCTCTTAAAACGTCCTGCCATTGGCATATCCTTAACAACAATCCTTTGCTGCTGTTGTTTTACTGTTTATCCGGCTTTCCTTGAAAATTACACTAAAAAACACTTTTTTACCAGAGCACCATATATTAATTTATGGGCTTGTCATAGTCAACAAAAAAGTCTTTTGCCTCTTCGGGTTGTATCTTATCAGGTTTTGTCTCCCCCGGTAGATGAGCTCCAAGCAGGTGGATTGCCGCCCCGGGCAGTGAAGCGAGCATCCATACGGCCCGCTGACAGAGCGCCAGGGCCGATGCCGCCTCCTCGCCGACGCCGGCAAATTTAATAAACAGCGAAGCAAGCAGGAATTCCACCACCACAGCCCCGCCAATACTGACCGGCACCGCCCCCAAAACCCAGGTCAGAGTAAAGAATACATAGTAATACTTTAGACTGACATCGACACCAAGATTAACCCCGAGAAACCAGAAACCTGTAATCGTTACCATTTGCAGGAAAACCGTCAGGCCGAACGCCGTCAGGATTGACAGCGGTTTTCTGTAGTAAAGAACTATCGAATCTTTTAGTTTTTTTGCAATCGTTGTGCTGAGTGTTCGGATTTTTAACCAGAACTTAGCCAAAATTTTCCTGCCTTTGTTGTGCAAAAACAACAGGGCCAAAATCGCCGCTGCACAGAGAGTGGCCGCTAAAAATACCCATTTGTATTTGGCAGCGGAATCGATAAAACCCCTGCCGCCGGCAGCGAACTGAATACCTCGGCCACGCAAAAATAATGTGTAGAAAAAGACGGCGATGACCAGTGTGCTCACTAATCCGATTGCCCTGTCAACAAACACACTCAAAGCCGCCTGAAACCATTTATCGCTGTGCTTTTTAACGTACCAGGCCCGAACTAAATCCCCTCCGACAGAGCCCGGCATAAAATTGTTGTAGAAAGTGCCCAGAAAATGCAGTCTAATAGCTGCCCAAAGCGGTATGAATATGGATTGCGTCCTCAGCAGTACCCACCAGCGCAATCCTATTAATGCCTGGCAAAAAGCAAAAATACCCAGGGTGACTGCAAAAAGCCATAAATTCATCTGAGCAAAAATTTGTTTCAGGTTGGCCCACCTTTGACCCTGAGAAACCCAATGAACTCCCAGAGCGATGCCACAGACAACTACAGCAATGCGCAAATACAAAAATATGTTTTTACTTTTCTTAACTTTCGCCTCTGCCATTATTGAAACAATTCGCCTTAAAAAAACTTGTTTTTGCGGATGATAACAGGTAAAACAAATTTTTACAAGGTGCTGGAAACCCGTTTTACGAAAATATCGTAAACCCGGAAATCTGCCGACAACGACAATTTAGGAGATTTACAAGTGGCTGCTGAGATGATTATCGAAGAAAGTACCGACTTTAATCCGAAATTTGACGATAACGGCTTAATCACCGCTATCGCCCAGGATGCGAAGACAGGCCAAATATTAATGGTCGGCTATATGAATCGCGAGGCGCTGGATTTGACAATTCAGACCGGCTGCGCCACTTACTTTAGCAGGTCGCGCCAAAAGCTGTGGAAAAAGGGCGAGCAAAGCGGTCATTTCCAGAAAGTAGAGCAAATACTCGTTGATTGCGACCAGGACTGCATCGTTCTGAAAGTGAAAGTTGAAGCAGGCCAATGCCACGTCGGCTACCAATCCTGTTTTTACAGGAAAATCACCAAAGGCACAGATAAAGTAGAAGGGCTTGAATTTATCGCAGAAAAAGTTTACGACCCCAAAAAAACTTATAAAAAATGACCAAACTCCCCTGCAGTATTTATGTCCTGATAGCCATCGAATACCAATTTATTTATTCGAATCGTCTTCACTGCCGATAAGTTTTTTCCACCAGTCGGGGTATTCGGGAACGGCCTCTCTCGGATTATTGGCATTGTATTTGGCCAGCAGCATATCGCCCAATCGCTTCCATTCTTCGTGCATCGCCACCGCATTATTATAATAAAAGTGATGCAGGATATTCATCGCTGCGTTGGGCTCTGTCTTGTAAAGTTCTGCCGCAAGGCTCTGCAGCTTAGGCACAGTTTGGTAAAGCATTTGAAGCTTAGGCTCGCGAAAGGCGTCAATATCCTTAATAGCTTCGCTGTAACAATACTCGGCCAAATGCGTTACACGGGTATTGACCCACCAGCCGGAATTTATATCGAAATCCTTATACCGTGAGCCGGTACTGTAAAATTTCGGCAGCTCCTTCATATTGGGGTTCAGCGGAGTCGGATAAGTGCTGTCCTGCGCGCCATACCCGAACCAGACAACGCCTTTTATCGCCTCGGGAAGCCAGCCTTTTACCTGGCTGATTTGGCCGTAAAGAGTTGTCCTCCTGTTTATGCCATATGCACCGTTTACACGTTTCACAACCGGATTGCCAAATGCCCCTGAACCCGGCCCTTTTGTCCTGTCAAACCTTGTCCCCTCATAGTTGTCGCCTGTAATCTTAAATACGTCATCGACAGTGAGCTTTTTGTCCGGCTTGACAGAGAACGGATAAAGCGAATACGGCGAATTGCAATCGTCATATTTTAATTCAAGAGATGGCGCTATCAGGTCAAGTGCCCTCCATTCGCGGCAGCTGCTGCTTAGAGCACTGCGTTTCGGACCGTAAATATCCGCCGGCCTGAATGACTCCTTACCTTTAGGGTCGTACCAGTCTTTTTCAACCGCATAGGATATGAGGTTTGGCGAGTGCATTACGTTTTTTTTGTCTTTGAAATCTACGTTGCGGATTCTAAAACGGTTGGCCGAAACAAAAACGTGGTCGTCCGCCAGTTTTACGGCGCACCAAAGGTCACGCCCGTATATCTCCATAATCCAGACTTCATAGCCGTCGGTAATAACAATACATTCGCCGTTGCCGGGCTCGGTTCCGCCGTACCATTTGTATTTTTCAACGAGTTCGCCGATGACCCTTACCGTTTCTTTTGCCTTAGCGCAGCGCTTCAGAGCAATATCCATACAGAACCATATATCGATACTCCCTTTGACTTCCATCATTGCCTCTTTCACTTCTTCGGCGTGTTTTGTACCTTTTATTCCACAGGTGGTTTCACCCATTGCCAGGCCCTTTTCGTTCATAAAGGAATAGCGGCAATGAAAGTGGCGATAAGTGTGCTCCGCCTGGGGCATTTGCCCGGCGACCTGCCCCTGCCCGTAGGCTTCTTTATATGGGAAGTTGCCGTGAGGGTATTTGCCGAAATCGCCGTAGCTGTGGCTGTCAATAACAATTTCTTTTGTGGCGCCCTTAGGCCAATCTGCTGCCGGAATAATCCACAGGCGTACATCGCCGACGTCCGAATCGTCATTGTGGGTTATCATACAGGAACCATCGGCTGATGCCTTTTTGCCCACCGCAATACAGGTGCATTGTGCCAAAGCTGCTGAATTCGCCGACAAAAAGAACGCCGCAGCAGCACAAATTAAAAATACAATTTTCCCGGCTTTCATAATTACCCGGTCCTTTCTATTATAAGAAAAAAAGAAACATCTTTTACTGAACGAGTTTGTTTTTAGGCCGCTGCCCTGCGAAACAATTTCGGCAAAAATACAATCAGAAGCCAAAATGTCAAAGCCGAAGTCGCTATCAAAAAGACCTTTACCGGCCCGTAAATTGCAATCAGCGGAATTGCCGTGGCCGTCCACAAGCCGCCGCCCATAATCGGCTCATGCACTAATTGTTTCGATGCAAAGGCCTCGGCTGCCGGCGTTTCATAATCAGGGTCAACCACGCGTAACAGCAATAGTCCCGTAGCTGTTACGCCCATCGCCATTCCCATCTCAACTATTGCCCGCTCGAACCAGCTGTCTTTGAATATCTTGCGGGCCAGAAACAGCAGGCAGAAAACATTCCAGCCGATGCCGAAAGCCGCTAATATCACCAAAGGCAGCAGCCCTTCTATAATAACGTTAAGTTTGATTGTAGCGATAGCGGCAACAACGAGAAAATCAAGAGAGGCGTTCTGAATTCGCCGTATCAGACCCAAATCAATGAGTTTGTATTTGTCAAAACGCTCTTCGAAAATCTGCACGATGAGTCCGCCGAACAAACAGAGTGGAAAGAGTGGAAAACCGCTCAAAAGTTTATGTTTCGTAAGATAGTCACTGCTGCCCTCGATGCCCAGCAGTCCCTGTTTGAATAACCACCCAATCCCGACAGCAATGCCGATGACTATGATATGCAAACTTAGACTCTCCATAACATCGCTGTTTATTCCGAGTCTTCCCGCACTGGCCCGTTTTTCAATTGGAATGATACCGATTGCTTCTTCATCGGTGATTGCTGCACTTTTCTCTACATGGCCGGTGCGGACGGCCCAGTTGATAAGTATCATACCGAAAACAATAGCGGAGATTACTCCGAACGTCGCGCTGGTAAGGGCATAATCGGTTCCAGCCGCCCAGCCTTTTGCCTCGAAGACCTCCTTCATACCTGCTGCCGTGCCGTGCCCGCCTTCGAAACCGATTTCCAGCACACCTGCGAACATCGACGGAAGTTTCGGAAACATAGCCCCAAGAAAGAGTATCCACACCGCTAATGGAATTACATATTGGCCCCATGCGACAATCTGGCCGTATGCCAGCTGCGGCCCGGCACTTTGCGTAAGCGTTCTGAATTTCGGCAGCTTAACGCCGAGAAACAGGCACGCAAATACGATGTTTATCAGAAAGCCCGGCATTTTGCCCCAGACGGTTGTACATCCCGATACCAGGCTGTTGGCACGGCTGATGAAGCTCCCGTCGCCGCTGCCCGCCGCTAAGTAGATAACCGCTTGAACGATAATAAGGCCGGCCAGCCCGCCGATGATACAGGAGGGCAGATAAAGCGTCCGCAGCAGTTTAATCTTGGTTCGCAGCCAAAACCCCGCAGCTAACAATAACGTCAAACCGATAAAAGAAAGCATGCCGTCTCTCCTTAAACAAGAAACATATCTTCGATTATGCCGGAAAGATACAGCACACAGAACCATTTTGCAACGATTTTTTACCTGTATTCCTGATTGCTGCTTGTCCCTGTGAAAGCACCGAGCACCGAATCCAAATATTTAGCCCCAAAGCCACGACTTTGGGGTTCTTCTCCCCCTCCTTCCCTCAAAGCCGGATTCGAAAATAAGCCCTTGCACCGCTATCCAGAATCAGTATAATTGTAAATCGCACCACCGAGACGATACTTCTATTGCCCTTAGCAGTTGCGACTATATTGGGAGACATCTTATGAAATGGCTATCAGCAGGTATATCATTTATAATTGTCTTCGTAATTGTCTTCATACTCGGCGGTTGGTTTCTA
>CAZECQ010000189.1:0-5361 GCA_964510545.1 uncultured Pirellulales bacterium
AAAACCTTATAGGAGAACGGGACGAGCCCACTTTTTCAAGCGAATTTCGCATGTGTCTGGGTTCCAGCTCGCTACGCTCGCTTACACCCAGCCACATGCGTGATTAACACCAATTTACAGAAACATATTTACACTAACTACCGATGGCCATATGACACAACCAAATACCCTCAATACCTGCTTCCACAGGGTAAACCCACCTTCTAACATTTTGATCGAATAAGCAGCTTCAAGATAGCCCACCAAACGCGTGCTGGCGAGGCAGCCCAAAGTGACTTTGGGGTAGGTTATTGGGGTTGAGATTGCCGCGACCTGCTTTGCAGGCCTCGCAAATGACAGAATAAATCCAGCGAGCATCGCGAGTGGGCAAGTGAGAAGCAAAGCGCCGGCCCAGTTGACTGTCGGATATTCAAGTTGATACAGTGAAATCGGTCTGAGCGGTATGGGAGGCAAATGCGGCATTAGAAACCAAGCGCCGAGTATGAAGACAATTACGAAGACAATTATAAATGATATACCTGCTGATAGCCATTTCATAAGATGTCTCCCAATATATTCGCAACTGCCAAGGGCAATAGAAGTACCCTCTCGGTGGTGCAATTTACAATTATACTGGTTCTGGATAGCGGTGCAAGGGTTTATTTTGATGGGTTTATTGCTGCTGTAGGCTGGGATGAGGATTAATATTTTTGTTTTACGAGTGGGTTGTGTAGGTATGCCGGGGTTAGGGTCAGCGGGTCGGCGAAATGGTTTTCGCGGGCCAGAAGGCGGCCGAGCAGGTGAACCTTTGCGGCGCCGGGGGTCCAGTACTTCTGGTCGAAGAAATAAATGCCATCGGCAGTGAATTTGTCCTTATAGTAAACGAGTCCTTCGCCAAGTAAGCCGAGCGGCGAGGCGGAAGAGGCAAAGCTATCAAGGAACTGCTGAGAGGTCATTAAGGAATCGGGCGCAATTTTCGAGAGCGGATAACTGATGGCAGAGAGCGGATTTCGGGAGGAATCGGCCTTTGTGGTGTGTTTGTAAACGGCGGTGAAGAACCGGCCCCGCTTAGCATCGAGGATTACGGCGATTTTTTCGGGGACGGGGGTTTGTCGCCCGCTGCCTGCGACGAAGTCGATTATATTGGCTGCTATTACGTCGAGTGTATCGACGGCGACGATTTTTATGCTGTTATAGGCCAGGTGCATAGACTTTGCTATTGTAGCGGCGATTCTCAGGCCGGTAAAACTGCCCGGGCCGATAGATATGTAAATGTGCCGGATTTGCCTGGGCTTATGGTTGAATTTGTCCAGCAGGGCGGCGATTGCGGGGAAGACCTCGGCGCTGTGTCTTAGGGGGGCGGTAAAAGAGGTTTCGGCCAAGAGTTTGTCGCCTTTGGCGAGGGCGACCGAGCCGAGCCGGCCTGAAGTTTCAAGGGCCAGGAGTAACGGCTGGTTGGGTCTGTCTGTTTTGCTCATTTTTTTTCTTGACTAGTCGATTTTAAGAATATAGAACTTACGTAAAGATAATGATATAACCGAAGCAGGGATAAATCAAATTATTCCTTGATAAAGTGATTCTGCAGGAGGCGCATTTTGGACAGAAGGAACGTGAGAGACAGGACTTTTTTCACTATGGGCGGGTTGGCATTATTATTGTTGGCAGTTTTGTCGGGGCTTTTTTGCGGGTCGGCGCAGGGGCAGGCGGAGGCGGACAAAAAGGAAGTATTCAACAAGGTTGCTCGCGAGTGGATTCTGGTAGGGCAAAAACAATATGAGCGCGGTTTCTACAGCCAGGCGGAAGAGACGCTTCTTCGGATTACAAGTGGTGATTATCAGCAGTATCTGAGCGGGGGCGACCGAAAGAAAATAGATAAACTGCTGGAAAAGATACGTGTTGCCGTGGTGGAGAGAAGTCTTTTTATCGAGCGTTCGATTCATACGGCGGAAGATATGATGATGCTCGGTAAGCTTGCAGAGGCGAAAGCGCATCTTGAAAAGCTTAAAGCCGATAAGTCGTTGAGCAAAGCGGAAACGGCATTGGTAGAAAAGGCATTTGAGAAATTAGAGGCGAAGGCAGAAGAGCAGAAGAAAGAAATTGCCGGGCTTTACAGCCGAAGCGTGGACTTGTATCAGGCGGGTGAGTTCGAGAAGGCGCGTGAAGGTTTTGTTAAGGTGGTCCGAAGCGGTTTTTCGGTGGGGCCGGCCGAAAAGGCGGCAGAACATTACCTTGTGACAATAGATAAGATTATTTCGAAGAGGGCGGAGTTTAAGCTCTCAAAGGAATTGGAGGTTGAAGAGTCGCCGGAGACGAGGGCCACTGATATTGAAGAGAAGCTGCTTGGGATTAAAGCGGAGGATTTTGCCAGGGTCGAAGCGTCAAAAGAGCTGGAAGATAAGGGCAGAGCGGCCGCTGAGCCGGTGGAAGAGAAGAGCAGGTTTGTCAAATCTGTGGACGGTAAAACAAAGATACTGTACAGTTACCTTGATGCTGTATTGAGCGATACGAAGGACAAAGTAAAAAAATATATAGGCACGGAAGAGTTTTATAAGGCGAGAAAAGCGATCGATACGGCTGCACAAAGGGTATTGGAAAACCGATTCCGGATAAGCGGGGAGTCTTTGAAGTATTATGGCGGCCAGTTGAAACAATTAGGCGTGAAGATAGAAGCAGCGGAGGTCGAGAAAGAACGACGGCTGGCAGAGCAAAAACGCATGGAAGCACTTGAGAAACAACGTCGGCTGAGGGAAGAAATGGCAGAGAAAGTAAAGAGTTCTCTGGAAGAAGGTCGTTATAAGGAGGCGCTTGAGCTTCTTCAAGTTCTGATAGCAACAGAACCTCTGAATAATGATGATACAGGGCCGAAATAATTGGGTGGATTTAAGAAAAATTTACCTAAACCCCCGAAATTTCCCTCCTTACCAACACACTTGATTTGCCGGTAATAGTGGTTTTAGTGTTGATAATATGGGACTTGGGGGTTGTTAGAGTTTACGAGAGTTGGCAAAGGAGGGATAAATCAAATTTTTTGCTTGCAAAAAGGCCCATTTCTTTGTAAACTGGGTTTATCATAGGTTTAACCTATCTTAAAGCCAGTGGGGTTTTAAGGAGGTGTGTGTGATTAAGGACGGTGAGTGACTCCAGGGAAGGCAGTTGTTCCCACGGAAGACGGGTGTGTTATTCCACGGAAGGTGGGTGTTTAATTGTTATTTTTACTAAGGTTGATGTAGTTTTTTGCGGGAGGTAAGTTTTGAATTCGATAAGATTAATAATCAGATTGTTTAATGGTAAGCTGTTGTTAATTGTTTTGTCATCTGTTCTGCTTTTGCTGACGGTTTTGCCGGAAGTTGCTACTTCGGGTCCTGCCGAAGAGGAACAAAAGGCGGTCAAGCAGGTTGCTCAAAACTGGATTCAGATAGGGACAAAACAGTATCAAAGAGGCCTGTACCGGGCCGCAGAACAATCGTTTCTCTATGCGCTTGATTACCAGGAATATCTGAGTTCTGTTGAACGTGAGAAACTTAATAAGCTTCTGGAAAAGACTCATATAGCTGTGGCAGAGAGGAAACACATCTTAGGGGATATTCAAGCTGCTAATGATTTGGTTAAGCAGGGCGAATTGCTACAAGCCAAATCCCGCCTTGGTAAGGTCAGGAAGAACAGGTTTTTGACCGAAGAAGAAAAGAAGCTGGTTGCAGAAGGGCTTGGAAAGATAGAGAAACAGTTGGCCGGACAGAAAGAACAAGTAAAAGTGATTTCACCTCCGGCGAAAGTTACGCCAGCGCCAGCAGAGACATCGATAGCGAGAAGCTCCCGAGCCATAGCTGCAACGAAGGTATTAGATAAAGTTGATACGAGGGTTGTAGCGTCAGCCAGTCCGAGGCGTGTTGCGGCAAAGGCCGCCGAGCTGGTGACAGTTGACAAAGGCGGCTACATTGAGGTGATTAATCGTAAGAGGAATATTGTGCGAAGCCGTACCGAAGCGGTTGTTAATGATTCTGCAGCTAAAGTGCGACGTTACATTGAGCTGGGCGAATTCGATAAAGCAAGAGAAGCAGCCGAGAGGGCTGAACGGACTGTGAACGAAAATCAACTTGACCTTGGTGAAGAGCTTTTCAAAGAATACCTCGGCCGAAGTGAAAAGATGAGCGAAGCTATAACTGAAAGAGAGAATGAAAAGACCAGGGTGGTAGAAGAACAAAAGATGAAAGAGGCGGATGAGCTTCAGCGGCAGCGCAGGATGCAAATGGAAGCAGACAGGAAGCAAAGAATTGCAGATTTGATGGCTAATGCAAAGGCCTATGTAGATAGACAACGTTATAAAGAAGCTCTTGGTCAGTTGGAACTTCTGCTTGCATTGGACCCTCTTGATGACAATGCGCTGATATTGAGAGATACGCTTGAAGATACGATTGGTTTTCGTGAAGAACTGGAAATCCGGAAGGAACGAAGTAAAGAAAAAATAAGTATGGGTCTGAGATTAGATGAGGCGACAATACCGTACGCTTCAGAAATGACTCATCCCAAGAATTGGCGTGAAATTATCGAGAAACGTATTCCCGAAGAGGTACTTGGGATGGCAGCAGTTGATGCGGCGATATATGGACAATTAGACGAGATTGTTGACCTTTCGATGTTGACATCTGAGACACTTATTAATGAGGCGATAGATGAATTGCGCAGAGCGGTTGACCCGCCGTTGAAGATAGTTGTACTATGGCGGGATTTGTACGAGAACGCTGATATAGACCAGACGACTCCGATAAATATGGACGGTTTGCCTGCGGTTCGATTAGGCAAGGCACTGGAGTCATTATTAAAGTCGGTATCAGGAGCGTTTGCCGAACTTGGTTATGTTGTCGAGGATGGTGTTATAACAATAGCGACAATAGAATCTCTTCCGAGCAAGATGATAACTCAGGTTTATGATACTACACATTTGCTTGGCAGAAGGGCCGATTATCAAGCTGTTGGAGGCATTGGCGGAGGCATGGGCGGCGGCGGCATGGGCGGCGGCGGCATGGGCGGCGGCATGGGCGGCGGCGGTGGCGGCATGCAATCCTCATCCTACATAGCATATCAACTGAGCTATATTATTCAGTTGACAATTGAGCCGGAAAGCTGGTATCAGGCCGGGGGCCAGGGAGAAATCTTCCCATTCAACAGGACGCGGTTAATCGTATGGCAGACACCTGCCGTCCACGAGAAAATCAAGAAACTTATAGACAACCTGAGAAGGCTTGTCGGCGATCAGGTTGCCGTCGAGACCAGATTTCTGCTGATCGATGAGAACTTTCTCGAAGATATCGGCATCGACACTAATATTACTCTCAAGTCTGGCCGCAGGTGGAACTCGGGAGACACGTTTGCCATCAAGCAGAG
>CAZECQ010000190.1:0-5351 GCA_964510545.1 uncultured Pirellulales bacterium
GACCGGATTCAGGACGGCATTCTATGATGAAGACTATTTTTTCTATGCTCTTGAGGCCGGAATTACTCCAGAGCTTGATTCTGCCAATGGTGCAATGCCGGGAGCATATCGTGTAGGTCTCTGGAACGACCCACAGCCAAAAGCCAATACAGACCTTGGAGAGGCCGGCAAAAACTATCGTGATGATGTTGGTGTTTATACAAGCTTCGACCAGATGCTTTACAAGGAAAATGCTCACGCTGAAGATAGTCAGGGACTTGGTGTATTCTTCAGATATGGCTATGCGGACGATAAGAGAAATGATATTACAAACTTCTGGAGCGTTGGATTTCAGTATCAGGGCCTGATTGAAGGCCGCGATGACGACGTCCTCGCCTTAGGCTTTGCCAAAGGCGTCTTCAGTAACAAGGCCTCTACAACTTATACCGATGATTATGAAAGTGTCTTTGAACTATATTACAGCGCTGCTTTAACTCCCTGGCTGAATATCAGTCCGAGCGTTCAATATATCGCCAATCCCGGCGGCGACAAGGCGGTAAGTGACGCTGTTATCTTGGGTGTGCGGGTACAAATGACTTTCTAAGTGCCGAAGTTTTATATAGTGAGAACAAAAAAGTTAACTAAGCAAAGACTATAGGAGAACATTATTATGCATATGGCAAATGAATTATTATCGGTTCCGGTTGCGGCCGGCACACTGACAGTAGCTGCTGCTGCCTTGGGATTTGTCTGCAGCAAGGCCAAACAGATTGTCACCTCAGAAAAGTTCGCTCTGATGGGTGTTTTGGGGGCGTTTGTATTTGCCGCCCAAATGGTCAACTTCCAGTTGCCAGCGATGCCTGGAACAAGCGGGCATATGGTCGGAGCTGTGTTATTGGCAATCATATTAGGCCCACACCTTGCAGCAGTTGTCATATCCTCGGTCGTGATTATTCAGTGCCTTATTTTCCAGGATGGAGGCCTGTTGGCTCTTGGATGTAACGTTATCAATATGGCTCTTGTGCCCAGTTACCTGGGTTACTTTTTGTACAGAACCGTTACCGCAGGGCCGTTCAGTAATTTGCGCCTGTACGTTGGAGTAATGCTGGCTTGTGTGGTCGCAATTGAAGCCGGGGCTGTTCTTGTACCGATACAGGCGGCTCTTTCCGGCGTATTGGCCGTCCCGTTCTCAACTTTCCTGATAACAATGCTTGGCGTTCATTTTTTAGTAGGATTCGTTGAAGGCTTAATTACTATGGCCGTATTGGGATACCTCCAGCAGGTCAGACCTGACATTGTTGTCGATTCCCTTTTTGGTAAAGTCAGATTGAGTAAAAGGGCGGTGCTGATAACACTCGTGGTCTTTACGATTATTATTGGTGCCGGAATTTCTTTACTTGCCTGTGACCTGCCTGATGGCCTGGAGTGGAGTTATGCCGAAAGACCCGACCAGCCGGATTTTGAGTCTTCCGTATCCAATGACAACCCTGCAATCGCAACGGTAGATGATTTCCAGTCAAGGTATTCACCGCTGCCGGATTATTCTATCAGAACATCAAAACTGGGAAAAAGCGCTGAACAGGATATCGAGATTGCCGCCGGCTGGACCAGCTTTGCAGGTGTAATCGGTTCTGCCATAACGATGGCATTTATCTGGTTGACAGCACGAATTTTGAGGAAAAAACAATCACTATCACTAAAATCGTGATTTGCTATAATATGAGAAGTCCACGTCGAAGGCCCACAGTGCTCGCATTCTGGCTCTGCGGGTTTTGATTTGTTGATTTTAGGTGTGCTTAAAAAATGCATCACGCATACATAGACAAATTTGCCTATCAGGATTCGCCGGTACATCGACTTGATAGCAGGGTAAAGTTTTTAATTGTACTTATTTTTACTGTGATGGTCATCTCTTTACCTCGCACTTCACTAAGTATTTTGGCCTGTTATGCTGTTGGGCCGTTTGCGGTTTTGGTTTTGGGCGGAATTCCGCTGAAATTCGTTTTCAAGCAAATCCTGTTGGTCAGCCCCTTTGTTTTAATCCTTGCGATGAGCTGTCCATTGTATGACAAAACTCCCGCTACCATTGCTTTTGGACCGTTTCTTGAACGAACTACACTTGGCTGGTTGCGATGTTTTGCCATTTTAGGGAAATTTATTGTTACAATGATGGCTTTGATAGCTCTTGTTTCAACGACTCGTTTCAACGATTTACTTGTGGGCTTACAAAAACTTGGGCTGCCGAAGCTGCTGATTATGCAGCTTGGCTTTTTATACCGCTACATTTTTGTTCTTATTGACAGAGCTCATCATATATTGCAGGCGAGAGCGGGCAGAAGAATGCGAAATCTTGGTTTTAAAACCGAACTTAAAATTGCAGCTTCTATGCTTGGTTCCTTGCTCACTCGCAGCATTGACACTGCCGAGCACATAAACGTTGCGATGCAGGCACGAGGTTTTAATGGTAACTGGAATACACTTTCTAAGTTACAGATTCGCCGCTCTGATTGTATCTTCATTCTTACATCTGCTTGTTTCCTTCTGAGTTTGTACTTTTTTGTAGGACCGGCCTTACGGTGATAATTATGCCGAAAGCAATTGAAATAGTAAATTTTTCGTATAAATATCCTGATGGTACCGTTGCTCTGAGAGACATAACCATAAGTGTTGAACATGGGCAAAAAGTTGCTCTGATTGGTCCTAATGGAGCGGGTAAATCGACATTGCTGCTGGCGATGGCCGGTTTCGCAAAGGGCACCGGAAAAGTGTTGGTTGACGGTTTGCTGGTCAAAAGAAAAAATCTGAAAAAAATTCGCACTTTGCTTGGTTCCTGCCTGGAAAACCCTGACGACCAGTTATTTATGCCGATTTTATTCGATGATGTGGCGTTTGGTCCACTTAATATGAACCTTGAAGCCGAGCAGGTGAAGACACACGTCACCAGTGCCCTGCAGACTGTTGGCCTGGTGGAAATGGCGGACAAGGCTCCTCATAATCTCTCAGCCGGACAGAAACGGGCTGCTGCAATAGCAACAGTACTCTCTATGACTCCAAAAATAATCACACTCGACGAACCGGATGGCAGTTTGGACCCGAGAAATCGCAACAATATTATAAAGCTGCTGAGGTCTTTACCTCAGACTCTGATAATCGCAACCTGCAGTATGTTTTTTGCAGCCGCACTTGCCGACAGAGCTGTCCTGATTGACAATGGCCATATTATTGCTGATGGTGATATAAGGAAAATAATGTCGGATTTAGAACTGATGACCAAGCACGGCTTGGAAGTGCCGGAAAATATATAGTTTATGCTTTTACAGTTTAGTGATTTGCGGTTTGCAAACTGCCGGTTCACGACCGTAAACTTGTTTTATTCTTTGCTTGTGACGTAGATGGCCTGTTCGGCAAACAGATTCGGGGCAAATTTTACCGGGCTCAGGCTTGTTTTGACCAGAGGAATTCTCTTTTCTACTTTAACCCCCAGTTTCTCGCAGAATTCATCGAAATCTTTCAGGGACAGAAAGTGTATATTCGGCGAATTGTGCCATCCAAAAGGAAGCTGTTTGGTTACAGGAGCTTTGCCGCCGAACGATAAGGATGCTCTGCAGCGCCAGTGAGCAAAATTGGGAAAGCTTACGATCACTTTTTTGCCAATACGCAGCAGTTCGGCAAAAACCTTTTGCGGGTTTTTCACTGTCTGCACTGTTTGGGAAAGTATCGCGTAGTCGAAGCTTTTATCAGCGTAACTGCCAAGCCCATGTTCTACATCGTGCTGGATAATCGAAAGCCCCCGCCTTACGCACGCAAGAACCAAATCCTGGTTTATTTCAATTCCTTCGCCCTTTATATTTTTGTCCACGGTAAGTGATGCCAGTAATCCCCCGTCCCCGCAGCCCACGTCTAACACTGTGCTGTCTGGCTCTATCAGTGATTCTATCAACTCGTAGTCAACACGCATTCGCTTTGCCTGGTCATGGCTGTGTATCGTCTTTTTTGCATTTTGTATTTCACCTGGCGTTTTGTGCTTTGCGTTTTTTATTCCCGGCCGATGTGTTACCTCTAAAAAGCCCGAAATAAATGAGCCGAGCACTTCCGGCTCAAGTAAAAAAGCATCATGGCCATAAGGTGACGCAATATCGCAGAAACTAACATCTTTGCCGTTGACAGCCAGCGCATCGACTATGTCCTTTGATTGTGTGGGCGTGAAAAGCCAGTCACTGGCGAAACTGACTACGAGAAATCTCGAGTTTACGTTCGCAAAGGCATTTTTTAATGACCCAAACTCCTTTTGCAGGTCGAAATAGTCTCCCGCTTTGGTTATGTAAAGATAGCTGTTGGCATCGAATCTTTCCACAAATGTTTGGCCCTGATGGTCCAGATAGGTTTCGACGGCAAATTCAGAATCAAAATCGTAGCTGTAGCTCTCGGCCCTGCGCAGCTCTCGTCCGAATTTCTCTCGCATTCCCTGTTCCGACAGGTAGGTTATATGACCAATCATTCGCGCAATTGACAGACCCTTATCAGGGCCTTTTTTATGATGGTATTGTCCATCGGAAAAATCAGGGTCTCCCAGTATCGCATTTCTCCCCACCGCATCAAAGGCAATAGACTGGGCTCCGAGGTGAGCGGTTGTTGCAACCGGTATTGCGGCTTTAACAAAGTCCGGATATTTAATTGCCCACTGCAGAACCTGCATTCCCCCGATTGAGCCGCCGATTACCGCCAGAAGATTTGTTATCCCGAGCTTATCAAGCAGCAGTTTTTGAACATTAACCATATCAGCGACGGTTATGATTGGAAAATCCAGGCCGTATGGTTTTTGTGTCTCCGGATTGTTCGAGGATGGCCCTGTCGTGCCGCTGCAGCCGCCTAAAAGATTGGAGCAAATAACAAAATACTTGTTTGTGTCGATTGCCTTGCCGGGCCCGACCATAGTGTCCCACCAGCCGCTCTTTTTGTCCTCGCTGCTGTGGTAGCCCGCAACATGAGCATCACCGCTTAAAGCATGGCAAATCAAAATAGCATTATCGCCGGCCTCGTTATGTTCGCCATAAGTCTCATAGGCAACATCAATAGGCCCCAGCCTCTTGCCGCACTCCAGCTCCAACGGCTCCTCAGAACCGACTATACGTATCGTTTTGGTTTTCACGATACCAACAGAATTTCTTCCAATCTTTGCCATATTAATAATCAAGTATAATGCAAATCTTCTCCGTGTAAAGAACAACCCCGGCAAACCGATGCTATAAAACCCTTTCCAGCCGTATGTTTTGAGTAGGGTCAAAACCATTTGTATGATTATAGATTATACCTGAGATATTGTATTTTGGCTTGGATGCTTCTGTGCTTATCGAAATCTGCAAAAATCCTTT
>CAZECQ010000191.1:0-5349 GCA_964510545.1 uncultured Pirellulales bacterium
CAATTTCCCCCGATTTTGGGCCAAAAACAGCTATTTGGAAGAAAAACAAACCCAATTCAAACCCAATCTACAGAACGCCCAAATGAACATAACTTCAATTAATACAATGAACTACGAACTATGAACTTTTTTATGCAAAACAAACCCAATCAAACCCAATTTTTCACGTCTTTCTTCTTGCCTATACTTCCCATTCACCCCTCCTTACTCCCGCTCAACTATCTCCCCGGCCAAGCCGGACTGCATTTTCTTTCACTTTTTCCCGCTTTTTTTTCTTGCCCATTTTGCCGATACAATATATGATAGATTGAGGTTAACTGATGATGAACAGGATTGTGGCTTTTAGCGTATCATAAATGTTGTTTTATCATGTGACAGAAGATACGCACAGGATTAGGTAAAGTCCGTAAAGCTTTACCTGCAAGGCAGTTAAGTTACATTAATACTCTTGGCATTGGTTTGAGGCAACCGTGTTCGGCGATCCGGGTTTCAGTTATAATGCTGAAAGTGAATTTAGAGTAAAATCGAAATCTTTTTGAAAAAAGTGTTCGTTTACCAATGAGGGAGTAATTGGTATTGAAAATAAAATCAGCTAATTTCGCAATGAAGAGGAGTTGGTCAGTGCCAAAATGCCTGCGATAATGGCTCATTTTGGCCTTAAGTAGTTGATTTTACGCTTTCACGAAAAGATTTTTCGAAATTCATACTCTTTTTGTATCTTTCCTGCCGAAAAATCCCGCAATCTGTTTTCATTGAGCGATTGTTTATTAGAAATATGGTAACTACAAGTGAAAGGTTGGGATTATGGACACCATAATAATGCAAATAGGACTGCCTGGAGCTGTGGCCTCAGTTGTTTGTTTCCTTCTTGGAATTGGTCTTACCGCCATTGTTTTCCAGGTTGTTTCCAAAGCAAAATCCAAAACTTTTGAGCAGGACCTGCAGCGACAAATCGACGGTGCAAAAAAGGAGGCTGAGAACATAATTAAATCCGCCCAAATCGAGGTCGCCGCTGAAACCATTAAGAAAAGGGAGGAGTTCTCCGCTGAAACCGATAAAATTCGGGCCGAACTGCGCGAAACCGAAATGAGACTGAGCAAACGCGAGGATAACATTGGCCGGCAGACAGAACTGCTACAGCAGCGGGAAAACGAATTAAAAGAGCAGAAAAAAGAAATTGAAAGAAGGTTGAACAGGATCGAAGCCAAGGACAAGCAGGTTTCGGCACTGATGGCCCAGCAGAAGAACCAACTGCTCAAAATTACCGCTATGAATATCGAAGAAGCCAAAGACCTGCTTTTGAAGCGTCTCGAAGACGAGTGTGAACACGAAATGTCGGCGCTGATTCAACGCAAAATTGAGGAAACCACCGAAACTGTTGACGAAAAAAGCAGGGAAATTATAAGCACCGCCATTCAACGCTACGCATCTGAGCACACCTGCGAAGTAACCGTCTCAACGGTTGAGATTCCAAATGACGATATGAAAGGACGGGTTATCGGCAGAGAAGGACGAAACATTCGGGCATTCGAAAAAGCCACAGGCGTAGATGTCATCGTTGATGACACTCCCGGAATGATTATCGTAAGCGGATTCAATCCTGTAAGGCGCGAAGTTGCCCGTCTTTCGATGGAACGGCTCATCCAGGACGGACGAATACATCCATCTCGAATTGAGGAGCTTGTCGCCCAGACCAAAAAGGAAGTTAATCATAAGGTTCTCCAACTCGGAAAAGACGCTGCCGTTGAGGCCAACGTAAGGGGTTTAAACAACAGGATACTCAGTTTGATTGGAGCTTTGAGTTTTAGAACAAGTTACGGCCAGAGTGTGCTCCGCCACAGTATCGAAGTCGCTTTTCTAACTCAGATTATGGCTGATGAGCTTGAGCTTGACGGCTCAATCGCAAGACGTGCGGGACTCTTGCACGATATCGGCAAGGCCATTGACCACGAAATCGAAGGTGGTCATCCCGCCATCGGCGCCAATTTCCTCAAGCGTTTCAACGAATCGCCTGCTATTCTCAATGCCGTAGCCGGACATCACGGTGATGTAGTGGCAGACAACCCTTACACCCCGCTGGTTAGTGCTGCCGATGCCATCAGTGCCTCTCGTCCCGGCGCAAGAAGGGAAACTCTCGAAAGGTATATCAAACGATTGGAGAAACTCGAAGAAATCGCAGGTAGTTTCAAAGGCGTCGAAAATGCCTATGCCATACAGGCGGGGCGGGAAATTCGGGTTATTGTCAGTGCAGAGAAAGTGGACGATGAGTCCGCAATGAAGATTGCACGCGATATCGCAAACAAGGTTGAAAATGAAATGACATATCCCGGAGAAATACAGGTCACACTGCTGCGGGAAGTGCGCTGCGTTGAGTACGCAAAGTAAAATATCATAACACGTATCGCATTGCTGATGTGAGATACAGACTATGAAATTAAACATACTTTGTATCGGCGACATAGTGGGTCGGCCGGGCAGACGAATTCTGGCAGAAAGACTAAAGTCTCTGGTCAGGGAATTGAGCATAGACTGCGTAATAGTCAACGCTGAAAATGCCGCCGGCGGCTCCGGCCTGACACCGCAAATCTACAACAAATTACTCAGATACGGTGTAAATCTTGTTACCTTAGGCGACCATACTTACCGCAAAAGAGATATTATTGAGACCCTGGAAACAGCCGACAATATTGCCCGGCCCGATAATTTTTCCGAATACGCTGCTGGAAAGGGTTTTGGACTTTACAAAACCGGCAAAGGACCAACCATTGCGGCAGTTTCTTTAATAGGCCGAATTTTTATGAAGCCGGCCGAATGTCCTTATAGTGCTATCGATAAAATCCTACCTAAACTTCAGCAGCAGGCCGATATAATTATCGTCGACTTCCACGCCGAGGCCACCAGCGAAAAAGTCGCAATGGGCTATCACCTCGACGGAAGGGTAAGTTGTGTATTCGGCACTCATACCCACGTTGTAACTGCTGATGAGAAAATTCTGCCTAAAGGTACAGCTTATATTACTGATATTGGTATGACCGGCGCTCATGATTCGATACTCGGCCGAAATCCTGAAAACGTCTTAAAGTCGTTCAGGACACGAATGCCAATTCCGTTTGAGGTTGCAACCGATGATGTAAAGATAAATGCAATTTTGGTTACCGTTGACAGCAACAGCAAAGAGGCTGAGCACATTGAGCGTATCACTGTCAGTGCTGAATTAGAGGATTCAAAAAGTTATGACGCTGATGACGGCAAGCCGGAATACTTCAACAACAATCTCTAAAAAGTATCAAATTAGCTGTCTTCTTGCAAGACAACGCAACCCGGTTATTGCAGGAATGGGTTATATGCTTTTTCCTGGCCAATAACTGTTATTGGGCCGTGGCCGGGATAAACTGCGGTCTCCTCAGGCAGTGGCAGTAGCTTCTCCCTTATGCTCGTTACTAACTGTTCCATCCTGCCGCCCGGAAAGTCTGTCCGGCCAATCGAGTCGGCAAACAGCGTGTCGCCGACAAAAATAATTTGTTCTTCCTTCGAATAAAAACTAATCCCCCCCTGCGTGTGGCCGGGGGTGTGAAGAACCTTAAGTTTTATGCCGGCTTCTTCGACTATATCACCTTCTTCAATTAATACGTCGGCAGGCTCTGTGCTAAATTGTATCCCAGCAAGTGCTGACAAGTTATGTTCCTCGTCAGTTAGCATTTGGGCGTCAAGTTTATGGACATAAACCTTTGTTTGAGGGTATTTCTTTCGCAACATACCTAAACCGGCAATATGGTCGGCATGCCCATGAGTAAGAACCACAGCAACTGGATTGAGTTTATGCTCACTGAGAAAATCAACGAGTGGGCCTGCCTCAAGGCCCGTGTCAACTATAAGGCAGTCCTTAGCCGAACCGTTTTCACGCAGAATATAACAATTGGTTTGATACATACCCAAAACCAGACGGTCTATTTCCATCTAATATCTTCCTTAAAAACCAGATAATATAGCAGAAACTCCGCCTCCCGTCAATGGTCTTCATGCCTGACCAATGTGCTGAGGATTGCGTTCGAAATAGCAAAAGATAAGGTAAGGTATGACTAAAGTATTTCGAGGCCAATTAACGTAATATCGTCAATTCCAATCGGGTTGATTTTTTGATTTTGAAAAACCGTGTCAAATTTGTCCATCATCTCAACAATCGGCAAATCTTTAATTTCACAGAATTGCCGGTCGAAATCAAATATGTTCTGTTCATTCAAACCGCCGATACAAGATTCCGCTCCGTCGGAATACAAAAGTAGCTTGTCGCCCGCTTGAAGCTGCACGGTCTGCTGAAGGTATTCAGCCTGGTCAAAAATCCCAAGCAGTGAGCCGCGAATTTCCAATTGCTGTGGCGGCTGCTGCGCCTTGATAAGAATAGGATATGGATGGCCGGCACGGGCGTATGTTAGTTGGAGAGTTTTTGTGTTCAGCAGACAATAACAACAGGTTGCAAACTGATACCCGGAGAGTTTCTGCCCGGTCATTCGCACATTAAGATTCCTCATTACCTCCGCCGGCGAAATTATACGATAACTCTCCTCAGTTGTCTCACGCATAACCAGTGCCTGCTTTAGAAAAATTGTCAAAAGTGCGGCAGGTATGCCATGACCAACCACATCAGCGATATAAAAACCAATGTGCTGCTCGTCGATTCGGACAATATCGTAAATGTCACCTGATACCCATTCAGCGGGCAGAAAAGTGACGGCCCATTGAACTCTATCCGTATTCGGCACCTGCGTAGGCAGAAAATCACGCTGAACAATGCCCGCCACACTAAGCTGCTCTGACAAGTTGTCCACCATGGCCTCCACCATACCAAGCTGTTCGGCAAGTTCATTACCCTGAACATTTGGGCTCTGCTTCGGGGACACGGCAGGCCTTACAGCAATTCCGGAATTTTTTTTACGATATGCAAGATTGACACTGATTCTCCCCCAGAGCTCATTTACAGCAACAGATTCCATCATACCAGACATAGAAAAACTAATCTTTGCCGGCGATAAAGAAAAGCTCTTTACCGGTAGTTCCATCCTGTCACCGAGTAAAATAGCCCCGATATCATTGGCCTCAAGTGACTCGATGATTTCGGCTACCCTTTGCTGCTCTGATACCTCCAGACCCTTAGTATCAATAATGACAGTTCCCACTAATTCAAGTTGATGAAGTATCTGGGGAAATTTGTGAATTGGCAGTGACAAAAAAGAAAGTTTCTTTTTTCTCTTTTTGGGGATCTTCTGTAAAAAAGAACTCTTGATTGGGTTTTTCTTCAATAGGTAAGAACAATGTCGCAAAACAAAATTTTTTTATTTCTAAAATAATCAA
>CAZECQ010000192.1:0-5335 GCA_964510545.1 uncultured Pirellulales bacterium
ATTAACAATGATGGTAAGATTATACAGGATTAAAGGGGCTTTTTCAACACCCCCAGATTATCTTTTTTATCCCTTCAGGACAGCCAAGGGGACCATTCTTGCAACTGCCCTGGCCCAGCCGCATTCTGTTACAATTCTGACGACCTCGTCGATGTTTTTGTAGGCATCCGGTGCTTCTTCCTTTATTCTTCGTTTATCGCTGGTAATTAGTTTTATTCCCTGCATACTGCACTTGAACTGTTCGTTGCTGATAAGTGCCTGCGTGGTAGTTTTTCCCCTTCGGGTTTTTCCCAGTGCAGCGGTACGGCTCATAACTCTGCCGGCCCCGTGATTGACCGAACATAAAGATTCTTCGGAATTTCCGGTGCCGACGAGCAGATAGCTTGCGGTGCCCATCGAACCGGGAGTTATTATCGGCTGGCCGGTTTTTGTAAAGAAGGTGCCTGCCATTCTTTCCGGGCCGAAAGCACGCGTAGCACCTTTGCGATGAACCCAAAGTTTCTCATTACTGTGTGTTTCAAGCTTTGCCATATTGTGAGCAACGTCATAAACGAGCTTTAGGGGCGTCGGGCCGAACATTCTGTTAAAACACCGCCTCACAAGCAGTGCCATAATATGTCGGTTAGTGAATGCGAAGTTGGCTGCGGCTGCCATTGCTGCGATATAGTTTTTGCCGATGTTAGTTTCGGTGGGCAGAAAGCTGAGCATTTTTCTTCGTTCGGCCATATCCGGTCTTTGAGCGGCAAGAGCCATATACCTGTCGGCGACTTCATAGCCGAATCGGCGAGAGCCGGAATGTATCATTAAAACTATTTGATTTTCAAAAAGTCCGAAAGTCTTTGCCAAAGGTTTGTCAAAAATCTTTTGGACGTATTGTATTTCGATGAAGTGATTTCCACCGCCAAGTGTCCCAAGTTGGTTTGCGCCTTTTTGTACGGCGATCTTGGGCACGGCAGCGGCATCTGCAGGCAAACAGCCATTATCTTCTATTTTTTTGATGTCCAAGGCAAGCTCATCCGGGTCAAATGCCTCCCAGGCACGGTGGCTGAGTCTTCGAGCGAGTGTAGGTACGGAGCCGACGCCCTTGTAAATGACGGCTTCAAGGGAGGTTTTGTCCAGAGCCAAATTAGATTTTCCTTCGCCGAGAGGGATGTCACGGGCGATGGAAGCGGCGATTGCATCGGTAGCAATATCACCTTTCGAGAAGGGGCTGCAGAGCAGCCGCATTCCACAATTAATATCATAGCCGACAGCGGCCGGCATTATTGCATGGTCAAGCCCTATTACTGCCCCGATTGGTATGCCGAACCCAACGTGGATATCAGCAGTTGCAAGCACTTTCTTTGCCGGCGGCAGGCAAGCGGCATCGTAAAGCTGCTGAACCGCATCCGGTTCAAGGTTGATGGATTCTGAGGCAAAAATAGAGGCATCTGTAACCATTGAGCCGTGGCGGTGCATATACAGCCGGAGCGGGTCAGAACGAACAAGCTGGGGGTAAGACTGTGCCATAAGCAAGCCCTTAATACACTTCACTGTTACTTATTATAACAACTTTTTTAAGCCGATAGCATAAGAGTTTTGGAATATAGTAAAGAAAAACAGCAGGATGGACGAGTCTAAAATTGACAGTTGCGAGCGATTTGGCTTGACAAATATCGGTTTTAAAGTTATTCTGGATAAATTAAAACACTGGCTTAACACAGAAATTTGATTGTCAGGATTATTATAAATGAGAACAAAACACACTATTTTTGCTGTTTTGGCAGCAATATTTTTAGTTTTAGCGGTAAATCCAGTTTCTGAAGGTGTTGACACCAAGGCCATTGACGCAGTGCGCAACAAAGCGGTTCTTGATAGCAAAGACCGTCAGATTATCGATGATTTTGTTGCACAGGCCGTAGCAGAACTGGTGAAAACGAAGGATTTTACGTCTGTTTCGAGAGTACGTTCGATTATTCTTCGCAAGAAAAGCCCACAGCCGCAGTATGCGGCACAATTTTCCAGTTCAGCACGTAAATATATCTCCTTGGGCTTTGAACAGGCATCAAAGTTAAATAGTGAAAGCCGCCAATTCAGAGCGATGCTTAATCTCTTGATTCTGTTAGATGGCCTGGAAGATTTGCAATTGGTGGATTTGGCGACAGAGCGGCTCAATGATGCAAATACGTCAATTTGCTACTGGGCGGTACATTCCATTACCAACGCTGGCATAACAGAACAGCTAAATGCCGACCCGGCGGCTAATACGAAGCTGGCCGTTCAAATTGTTCAAGCCCTTGAAAAGCAGCTTGATAGATGTAGTCCTGAAGTATTGCCAATGATGGTGGAATTTGCCGGGGCGGTAAAAGTTGGCCAGGCCGAAGGTCTTTTGCTTCGCATAGCTGATATTCGAATAAAGCAATATGCTGAGTGGACGGTGGAAAATGAGTTGATGGACATAGCGATTTTAGAAGCACTTTTCAATAAAATACCATCGGGCCGAACCGGCAAGAGTGCTGTTGCGAGGCGTTTTGCACAATTGTATTCTTACGCTATTCAAAGGTATTATATCGGACGCGATTTTCTAACAGACAAACAGAAACAGCATTTGATTTCGGTATTGGTCGAAACAGAAGCATCGCACATCAGCAAGCTTTTGGGGGAACCTCCACAGCTAACTGTCAAAATCAGAAGGGCCCTTGAGCGAAATGATTATACGGCCCTTTTACTGGAGCACAATAGAATACTGGGCGATAAGACAAGAGAGGGGCAACTGTCTCTGAAACTCAAGTTCGACTATGGTCAAAACAGTGATGGGACAAAACGTATCGAACCGCTTGCTCTGTCGAAGCCGCCCAGCAAGATGGTAAGTAAGGACTAATTTACCTCAGGCATGTGCCTTAAAACAAACACTGGAGGTTTGGCTTTATGGCTGATACTAAAAGCCGGTATCATATAACAACACCTCTAAAGTCAACCATAGAAGCTGCATAACCCAATATGACTAAGAGTAAGTATATAACCGCTCCAATTCCGTCAGAGAAAATACCGAAAGGTATTCCATATATACTCGGTAACGAGGCAGCGGAGCGTTTCGCTTTCTATGGGATGAGCTCTATCCTTGTTATCTTTATGACACATTACCTTATGGGGCGCAATGGCATGCTCAATGTGATGGGCAGCGAGGACGCTAAAACCTGGTTTCATTTCTTCAAATCAGCTGTATACCTGACTCCCATTTTAGGCGCACTGCTTGCGGACATCTGGCTGGGTAAATATCGGACAATACTGCTTTTCTCGATTGTTTACTGTGTGGGTTTTTGGACGCTGACTCTGGACCAGACGCGGGTCGGATTAGTGGTGGGGCTTGTGCTGATGGCAATCGGGTCGGGAATAATCAAGCCTTGTGTCTCGGCAAACGTGGGTGACCAGTTCGGTAAAAGCAACCAGCATCTGATGGCTAAAGTTTACGGCTGGTTTTATTTTGCAATAAATCTGGGTGCATTTGTCTCGATGTTCCTTTGTCCGTGGCTGCAGCAGCAATACGGGCCACGTGTGGGATTCGGAGTTCCAGCAGTGTTTATGCTGCTGGCTACCGTTGCGTTTTGGCTTGGGAGAAACAAGTACGTTCATGTACCGGCGGCAGGTATAGGATTTGTCAGGGAGTGTTTCAGTGGTGAGGGCCTTAGAACAATATTAAAACTTTCGGTTATCTATGTTTTTGTGGCGATGTTCTGGGCATTGTTCGACCAGTCGCAATCGGCATGGGTGCTGCAGGCCGAATATATGGACCGACATATTTTAGGGTTTGAACTGCTCCCTGAACAGCCGCAGGCTTTTAACTCACTGCTTGTTATGATATTGATACCGTTGTTTTCCTACGTGGTTTATCCTGCGATTAACAGGATATTTCGCTTGACGGCACTTCGCAAGATTTCGATTGGTATGTTTGTGGGGGCATTGTCGTTTGTGGTGCCGGCGTGGATTGAGACGCAAATTGTGGCAGGGCTAAAGCCGAATATCGGCTGGCAGTTTTTTGCATACGTGATTCTGACGGCGGCGGAGGTGATGGTTTCGATTACCTGCCTGGAGTTTTCATACACACAGGCCCCGAAGAAAATGAAATCGTTTATTATGGCGGTGTTTCTTTTGTCGATATCTCTGGGAAATGCCTTTACTGCCATAGTCAATTACTTTATTAAGAACCAAGACGGCACGAGCAAATTGGCCGGGGCGAGTTATTACTGGTTCTTTGTCATTGTGATGTTGATTACAGCGGTAGTTTTTATTTTTGTTGCGGCACGCTACCGCGAGCGAAGTTACATCCAGGATGAGGCTTCCGGTGAACCTGTAGGCTGATATTTTTTTGTGGTCTGGAATTTTTTAAAAAAAAGCTTGGAAGAGGATAGATATACCGTATAATACATGGAGTAACGGAGAGAGAGAGAAGTAATTTACCAGGCAATTGTCAGGACTGGGTCATTTCCCCCCTCTTCCTCCGCATCCCAGCCCTGTTTTTTTGTGCGCTAATTGGCTGGTTTCCAAAAAACCCCTGTAGTTTTTGCTGTGATTTACCGGTGGCTACTATGATTCTGTGCGCTTTTCTTGATGGCTTCTCCGGCTTTGCGTTTCTAAAACTTCAGCAAGCTCAGATTGCTGCCTTACTCAGCCATGGGCGAATCTTTGGAACCGAAGAAGAAAATAATGGGTTTTTTTTATTTTTTTGTTGGAGTAGGATATAGAAATAGATATAATCTAATCTATACGAATTTGGAAGGGTATTTAGTATACAGGAGAGATATAGAGCAATAGCATCTTCTGGGTGTGTAAAAAGGCCATAGTGAACTTAGATTGAGAATAGGACAAGTGGCGGTCTTTTTATGAACCCAGAGGTCTAATTTGTTTATAATTGAAAAATAAAAAAAGTATTCATTTGCTCAACCTCTCCGGTCTGACGGCCCCTTGTTACTCCTTCAGGCTGGGGTTTCTACCCTAGAGACCGGAGAGGCATTTTTTAGTGTGTAACTGAAATTAATTTTTTATACGTACCTCTATGGTCTGACGGCCTTTTTACTCCTTCAGACATAAGCTTTTACTATTGAGGCCGGTAACGTCCATTCTAAACTTATAAAAACCTTAGGTCAAGGGGGTATTTCAAATTTTTTAAAAAAATTTTTGATTCCGCGCAAGGAAAATATCCGCCCAATCTCAGGCAAAAGTTTGACGGATAGCGTATTGCATACAGGCAAAAGGTATAATACTCCCCAAAAACTGGGCGCATAATTAAGGTGGTCATTGTATTGAACATATGGTTGCAAAAAATACCGCAACCACATAATTTTTGTAATATATAACG
>CAZECQ010000193.1:0-5328 GCA_964510545.1 uncultured Pirellulales bacterium
GCATCCCTGTCGCCCGCAGTGTTTGTCCGGTTGCCCCCCATTGTTTTGCTTGTTCTTGAGTTATTTTGCCAATTCCATTTGCCCTTTCATAGAACAGACGGTTATTGAAAAACGTGGCATCGTAGTCCGGCACACAGCCGCCTATGGAATGCAGCGTATTTACTACTTTTTCCTTAAATCCCGGCGGGAAATCACGTCTGACACCGCCCGGCCATATATATATGTGATAAACTCTGCCGCCGGTAAGTTCTTCAAACAAGTCCAAAACAAGGTCTCTGTGATACATTGCCCACTGAGCGACGGTATCAAAGCCGAGCATATTTGCATAGGCCCACAGGCCAAATAGGTGGGAGCCGACCCGGGCAAGCTCAAGGTAAATACTCCTTACGTAATTTGCCCTCTCCGGCACTTCTATACCTGCCAATTTCTCGACCGCCATAGCATATATCATTTCCATTGAATCGGGTTCAACCACATTTATTCTACAAACCATCGGAAAGTTCTGTATCCAGGTTCGGTACTCCATTAATTTTTCAAAACCGCGATGCAGATATCCAGGATTGGCCTGTGCCTCTAATATACGGTCGCCTTCGACCTTGAGGGTAATGCTGAAATTTCCTACCATTCCAAGGTGCTGCGGCCCGAAATATAATTCTAATTCTCTCATTTCTCCTCAATCTCAACAAAAGGGATGTTATCAAAGAGGTCTTTGACATATTTTCTGGTATCAAAATCCTTTCTAAAGGGTGGAATTTCATACTCACGTTCCAGCAGAAGCGGAGTCAGTCTCGGATGCCCTTCAAATTTTATCCCGAAAAGCTCGTGTATCTCACGCTCATAGGGTTCGGCATTCGGGAAAATACCGATTACCGTCTTGAACTGCGGTTTTTCTCTTGGAATCGGCGTCTTTAGAATTATATGCAGTCTTTGGCGGCTCGTTACTTCATCATCATTTTGAATATAAGAAGTAAGAATAAAACAGAGCTCGAAACAATTTTCTTCTATCCAGTCCACAGCAGAAATAAGCGCCAAATGGTTAAAGCCAGCGTCTTTGAGAAATGTTAAAATAGCCGGAACACTGTCGCTTTCAGCGGTTATGGTTATTTTGCTGTCTTCAGGAATAGAAACCTGTATATCTTTAAAAGTTGCTTCGAGTTTTTGTCTTAATGAATTATTCACTGAACATTGCCTTGTGATTCATTGCTTACCGGAAATAAAGGCGGCCACTCAAGTTTGCCCAAAGCCAGTTCCTGATTCCTTCTGTAAGATTTGTAATTTTCTCTATACCTTATATAGCCGTTTGCCATATCCTTATCAATCAGCGTCCAGAGATGTGTTACGGCAATAAATATTGCCTCAGGCCTGGGCATACAGCCGGCAATCCAGCCGTCTATAGGGATATACTTATCCAGATGCTTTATCGTATTGTAGGAATCCCAGTACATGCCGCCATTTATAGGACAAGAGCCAAAACCTACAGTATATTTGGGTTCAGGCATCTGTTCATAGGTTCTGATAATAGCTCTTAAGGTTTTTACCGAAACATATCCTGTAATCAGAAACAGATTTGCCTGCCTGGGTGTGGCTACGGGAATTACCCCAAATCGTTCTGCGTCCCACCGTGAGGTTATAACTGGTGGAATTTCGATAATTCCACAGCCGGTGCAAAAATATATCGCGTGCAGCGAATATTTATTCGCCATTTTAGCAGGGGCTTTGAGCCACTTTGTAATCTGGTTTCTATCCAAGTCTCAACTCCTTATGACCATAGTTATAATTAGACCTAAAAAGGCCAGCAATGTGGGCCATTTCCATAAATATTTAATTGCCTGTTCGATTCTAAACCTTGGAAAGACAGCGTTTATACATAGACCAAGCAAAAATACCACCAGCATTTTGACAAAGAAGGTAACTGGGTTAGCTGCTCCTCCCAGAGATAAATTTACGAAAAGAGCGATACTGATAAACAGAACAAAGGCGTGTTCAATAGTAACCAGGGCTAAATATTTGCCGCCGTATTCGGCCATTGGCCCGGAAGAGATTTCCTGAGGCGCTGAGCTTACATCAAACGGTCTGAGCCCAAGTATTGCAGGCAGGATAAGAAAATAGGAAAGTCCTGACAAAAACAGCGGAAAAGAGAAAAGGGACCACCCTGTACTCTGCTGAGCGTTTACCACTTGCACTATAGAAATTGTTTTGTAACGGGTCATTACCGCCAGCAGCACAAGAAGCAAAGGCACCTCATATCCCAGACTCAGGATAAGCTTACGGGAAATGCCGATACTAATATTTGGGTTAGCTGCCTGTCCTGCTGATAGTGCAATACCTAAGGGCGCCAGCAGCATCATGTAAAGAATTACCAGCAGTCCCCCTGAGCTGCTAAAAGGACACATCTTTCCAAAAGGCAGAAATAACACCACAACTATAGAACCGACTAAAGACAGGATTATTCCTAAGTCGAACATACGGCCGTGCGATACGCTTTTTTGGTAGAACAATCTAATTATGTCGATAACCGGCTGGATAAGAGGAGGACCATAGCGCCAGTGGATTCTTGCCATAATCTTCCTGGCTAAACCCAGAAAGAATATTCCCACTACAAGAGCCAACAGCGGAGAAAGGATTATTTCAACAAATCTCATTTTTACTCCAATTCAAGCGGCTCGACTTCAATTTGTCGAGGTCTTGTCATTTTGCTCCAATCCTTGGGGCCAACTATCTCGTTCATCTTCTCCACGATACCCAGAGCTTTTAAGCGTTCATAAATTTTTATCCAGGCGCAGTCTCGTTCAGGGTCAGTCTCACATTTGCCGTTATTGCTGCCTCCGCATGGACCATTTAGTAATCCTTTAGCACACTGGGTTAAAGGGCAAATTCCAGCAAATTTGCCAAGCTCACATTCACCACATTGCTGACATTTTTCCTTAAACAGAGCTGGGCCTCCTCCCATATGTCCTATTGGATTTGTTCCCGGATAAATGGGCTTAGTAATTTCAAGCTCTTCTTCGAGTATAAACTCCCTGACAACCTGAAGTCCGTCCCCGCACGACAACATCAGGATGGCGTCGCAGTCTTTAATCTCTTTTTTAAATTGATTCAGCCGATTTTTACTCCAGGGTGCATAACAGGTAAATTCCCCGAAAGGCGGAGCGACAGCAGCCAAGATTTCTTTACCTTTTGCGGTTAGTCTTTTTGCCATTTCTTTTACTTCGGTTGCACCGCCTGTGTGAAAGACCGTGGCGCATCCACCACATCCAACAATGACGATTTTAGTCTTACCTTCTAAATAATCGAGAATTTCCTCTGTGGGTTTTTGAGTTTGTCCAATCATTTTTTCTTAGCCCTTGTTACCATATTTTCCATTTAAGCCGTACGAAGATTAAAAACGCCAGGAATAATATTATGTACGTTACATAATAACCCACATCTCCACTGTATATATGTCTTACACTGCCGGCAAGGCTTCGCACCGAAGAGGCAATCCAATAATAAAACTCATCTATTACGTCCCTCAAGAAAGGCTTTATCATCCTGTACAAAGGATTATAGAATTCAGCAGTGTAATGATATTTATCCGCCGGCGTATATGCCCCTGCAGCGTAGCTATCGTCCTGAGCAACCGATACAGATTTTGCGCCCAGGCGAAAGACCATCCAGAGCAAAACAGCAACTGCGAAGATAGCGAAAAAAATGTTTATCGTATTTAGTGTTCCAGTTTCCGAAGCAATACCCCATAGGGTTATATTTAACGATTCAAAACCAAAAGATGTCCCAATAGCATCTACAACTTTAAGGGGGATACCAGGAAGGATACCGAAGAGAAGAATCGCAAGTGATAAAAGTATTATGGGCAATTGCATACTGACCGGTGCTTTCTGAATGTTTTTGTATTTTTCGGGAAGCTGTCCCAGGAAGATATTGTGCAAGAACTTATAAAGTGAAAGGATGGTTCCCCACGTTCCTATTAACGCGGCAAAAGCCAAGAAAGGATACCCTTCGAGGATTAAGCTCTTATAGATTAGCCACTTCGAGACGAACCCATTGGTTAAGGGCACCCCGATTAATCCGCACGCACCTACCAGTGCCCCAACAAAAGTTACCGGCATCTTTTTAATAAGACCACCGAGTGAATTTAAATCTCGAATTCCTCCAGTTCTATATTCCACTGCTCCTACTACTAAAAACAGAAGTGCTATATAAGAAGTATGGTTAACAATATGAAATGTTCCGCCAGCTACTGCTAACTTGGTTCCTAAGGCAACCCCTAATACCATATATCCTCCCTGTCCGACTCCGTGCCAGGCCAATAGTCTTTTGGCATCATTTTGCAGCATAGCAATGAATGTTGGGATTACTATGTTAACAGCACCTATCCAGGCAAGAATATAATGGAAACTATATAAACCTCGTCCTAATCCAAGAAAAGGCTTCAATCCTAATATCACATAAAAGATGAGAAGAAAGCCGTATATTCCCATTCTAACCAGTATTCCGGAAAGCACCGCAGAAAAGGGGGCAGGCGCTTCTGAATGTGCATCGGGCAACCAGGTATGAAAAGGCAGGACTGCATTCTTAATCCCAAAAGCGATACCAAAGGCGGTCAAGATGAACAGGATATATCCGGATGAAGTAGAAGTGATTACAGAAGCGAGCTGTGATATATTCAAAGTATCGAAAGATACATAGAGTGATAACATGCCGACAAGGAAGCACACAGAGCCGATGATAGACATTATGATATATTTCATTCCGGCAGCCAGGGCTGGGCCTTTGTTGTAGCTTATAAGCAAAAATGCGCTCCAGGACATTATTTCCCAAAAGACATATAAACTAACCAAATCACCTGCCAACACAATCCCAAGCATCGCTGCGTTGACAATGAGCATCATCAGGAAATAAAAGTCGGTTTTTTCTCTTGTCCTTATATAGCTTAAAGAAAAGATAATAGAAAGTGCTCCCACCACTGCTATAGTGACAGCGAAGAACCAGGAGAGCATATTCAATCTCAAGACAAATCCGAGACCGAAAAATCCGGAATAAAAGGTCTTTTCCGGTGTTGTGCCGTAAAGACAGGCAGTGAAAATAACCAGGACCAGAGAAACACCGACGGCAGCAAAATCTCTAACCTTGTCGGATATCCTGCCGCAAATATAAGTTAGCAGTGCTCCACCAAAGGCAACTATGAGTAAAATCTGCAAACTCATCCCGCCCTTCCTATTCCGATTCTTGACTTTAATTTTGCTAAACTACTTCCATACTTCTTCAATCTTTTTTCCCTTCCATAAAAACACTTGTCAAATTTTTAACACCAATATTTTTTATACCCAG
>CAZECQ010000194.1:0-5295 GCA_964510545.1 uncultured Pirellulales bacterium
GGATCACTTATACCAGCGCACAAAAAGAATCAATTATGCAAAACAAACCCAATTTCCCTCGATTTTGCGCCAAAAACAGCTATTTGGAAGAAAAACAAACCCATTCAAACCCAATTTTTCGCGTCTTTTTTCTTACCCATTTTGCCCATTCACCCCAATCAAACCCAATCTGTAGTGAGCTTGCCTGCACTGCCTGCCCTGAGCTTGTCAAAGGGAATATCATCGAAGTGTCGAACCTATTTAAAACCACCCCCGCGTTCTGTGAGCTCTTTTTGTTTCTCACTTTTCCCTATCCCGGCTATAATCTGGCTATGCAGAAATGGACAATACAAAAGCTTCTTAACTGGATTACCGAATACCTTACCAAAAAACGCATCGATTCCCCCCGTCTGTCCGCTGAAATTCTGCTCAGCGGCGTTTTGTCGATGCAGCGTATCGATTTATATACGCAATTCGACAAACAAGTCAGTCAGGAGCACCTGCAACGCCTGCACGATTTGGTTAAGCGGGCCGCCCAAAATGAACCTGTTGCCTATCTTCTCGGCAAAACCGAATTCTATTCTTTGCAGTTTAACATCACTCCTGACTGCATGGTTCCCCGCCCGGAAACAGAGCTGCTCACAGAACGCGCCATCGAATTTTTGCGAACCCGCCCCGAAAAGCAACTCATCTGCGATTTATGTACTGGCAGCGGCTGCATCGCAATAGCAATCGCAGTAAACTGCCCCCATGCCCGCCTAATCGCAACTGATATCTGTGATGCCGCTTTGAGCGTCGCCGCCAAAAACCTTGAAAAATACCATTTAAAAGAGCGAATCAAATTATTATGCGGCGATTTGTTCGACCCCCTCGTCCCCCATCTGGATGTGGAAAAATTCGACCTTATAGTCTGCAACCCCCCCTATGTCAGTGCCGCCGAATTTGAAAACCTCGCTCAAAACATAACAGATTACGAGCCGAAGCTGGCCCTCTTTGCCGGCGTCGATGGTTTGGATACTTATCGGCGGATTTGTGAAAAGGCCGATGCCTTTCTTAAACCCGATGCGGCGTTAATGATGGAAATCGGCTATAGCCAGGGACATCCCGTCAGACAGCTGCTCGAACAGACCGGCTGTTTTGACGAAATCAAAATAGAAAAAGACGCACAAAACAATGACCGAATCATAACCGCAAAAAAGCATAAACATTAACATCTAAGTCCAAAAGACGATGACCATAAATCACTATGTGTAAAATATTTTCCAATTTTATGTATTTGTAACGTATTGTCTCTGCTAAGCTTATGAATCCATACAAAAAGAATCCCCCAAACAACCAAAAAAACACTTGCTTTTTATAGGACCATGAGATATTATTAACTTATTAAATAAGTCGGTCGAACAACTTGGCGAAGATTAGGGTGAGAAAACTCCTTAACAGGAGCAGAGAGTTAGATTGTGGAGAAGTGGTATTGTTGTGTGGGGGCTTTTTATATACGCATTTTTAACACTGTTGTCTATACTAATCTATTGGTTACAAAGCATAAACAATGCGAGCCCTCCACACCCTCCAGCACATCATTTAATTTGAATATGAAATAACAGTCTTAATTTTATATTCGCCAAGTTTCTCTCGGCCGCCCAATTCACAAAGCTCAACAAGAAATGCAATAGCCACAATCTGGCCGCCAATCTTTTCGATGACTTTGCAAGCTGCCGCCATTGTTCCTCCCGTCGCCAGCAGGTCGTCAACCATCAATACCTTCACACCCTTTCTAACAGCATCGCTATGCACCTCCACAGTATCGCTGCCGTATTCCAGTTCATACGTAATGCTTTCTGTCTTAAAAGGCAGTTTGCCTTTTTTTCGTATGGGCACAAATCCCGCACCGAGTCTCTCTGCCACAACTGCACCAAAAATAAACCCCCTTGCCTCAACTGCAGCAACGTACTCAATGCCCTCTTCTGCAAAGTCGGCGCATAATGCATCAACTGCTGCTGTAAATACCTTCGGTTTGGCTAATAGTGGAGTGATATCGCGAAATAAAATCCCTTTTTTCGGCCAGTCAGGTATATTACGAATGTACTGCTTCAAATCCATTTTGGCATCTGACATTTATCTATCCTTCTTGATATTTGGGGCTTTTCCTATACCACACTGAAAAACCTTCGTTACTCCTCGTTCATATAGTCGTAAAGTTCCGTAAGCGCTTCACGCTGAATCTGGCGAATCCTTTCCCGGGTCAAACCCAGTTTTTCACCGATTTCTTTTAATGTCAAAGGCTTCCTGCCGTCAAGACCATAATGCAGTCTCAGTATATTCGCTTCTCTCTCATCGATTTCATGGAGCAGGCCCATTACCTTTATCTTTTCTTCATCTGCAACCAACTCATCTTCAGGGCTTCCCGCATTTTCGTCTTCCAGAGTCACCTCAAGGAGCTCATCTTCCTCTGAGCCGTCCGTACCGGCTGAATCCAGTACCGAGCTAAGCACCTTGACAACCTCGTTTATGATTTTTGCCTTGCGAAGCGGCAGTTGCATCACCTCAGCAACTTCCTCAACATCCGGTGTCCTGCCGAGTTTGCTCCTCAGTTCCGCCGTGATATGCCTCCATTGATTAATCAACGAAACCATATAGGTAGGGACGTGGACCGGCCGCATATTCGTCAGCAGTGCAAGCTTAATACTCTGTTTTATCCACCATGCTGCATACGTACTAAATCGCGTCCCCCGGTCAGGGTCAAAGTAATCAACCGCTTTTATCAAGCCGAGATTCCCTTCCTCAATCAAATCGGCAAGACTCATCCCGCGGTTGGCATACCTCTTGGCGATGTTAACCACAAGCCGAAGATTACTGCGTACCAGTTGTTCCCTCGCATGTGGGTCGTTTTCTTCAACAATCAATTTACCTAAGTAATGCTCTTCTTCCAGAGTCAGCAGCGAAGCCTCATCAATCGCTTTTAGGTAATCTTTTATAGTAGCATCAAACGCTATAGCTCACTCCCGCCCGGCCAAAAGCCTCTCGACTTTGGCCATAAGGGCAATTTGAACTGCAACCCTGCCTCTCTTTTAAAACCATCCCTGCTCTATTGAGCAACAACCTACTTAATTTATCGGTTAAATGCGCCATTGGGTTTAGCAGGCAGATTGTACCGCCTGATATCACCAGCAGAGCTTTAATTATCGGTACCAGTCTCGGCTTTTTCCTCGGCCTTGATTTCATTGCTGACCTGGTTTGGCATACTCGGACTTTCTTCGGGCTGGCCCGCCTCAATCGAACCCTTTGGTAGCTCAATATCACCGGCCTTAATATCAACCGGCTTATCGCCTTGCTCATCGGCCGGCTTATCAGGCTCAACCGTTTCTGCGAAATCTTCAGTGTCGTTAGTCTCAACCTCAACTGGTTTATCATCCTGCTTGTCCGACTCGCCCGATTCAACCATTTCTTGGGTATCTTCAGTTTCACCAGTCTTAACCTCGACTGTTTCATCGGTCTTCTCCGCTACCTCAGCCGCTTTGCTTTCGCTTTCGGTTTCCTTAGCTGCACCTGGCTCCTGTTTTTTTGCAGGCTGTTCTACATCAGCACCAGAAAGAACAGTCTGAACAGCTACGGGTTTTTGCTGCTGAATAGGCTCTGCTGCTTGTTTTTTCTCTTGTTCTTCAGCCGCCCAACGTGCTCTTCGAAGGCTCAAACCAATTTTACGAGACTCAGTATCAACTTTGAGAATCTTAACTTCGATTTCTTCACCTTCTTTAACTACATCCTGTGGTTTGTTAATCTTGTGGTCGGCAAGTTCAGAAATATGAAGAAGTCCTTCCAAGTCACGTTCAAGTTCGACAAAAGCACCAAAATTAGTAAGCTTGGTTACCTTGCCTTTGATTATGTGACCGGGAATATATCTTTCCGGAATCGCTCGAACCCATGGGTCCTCAGTCATTTGTTTGATACCCAATGACACACGTTGTTTCTTCTCATCGACTTCCAAAACAATACACTTTGCTTGTCCACCCCTCTGTAAGGCCTCACTGGGATGGCTGTATTTTCTTGTCCAGCTTAAATCCGAAATGTGTATCATACCGTCAATACCTTCTTCTATCTCCACAAACACACCAAAATTGGTTACACTTCGTACCGTCGCTGTAACAATCGTTCCCACAGGATATTTCTGAGAAGCTATCGTCCAGGGATTCGTTTCGGTTTGCTTCAATCCCAGCGAAATTTCCTGCTTTTCCTTGTTAACACTGAGCACAATCACCTCTATCTCGTCACCCAGACTAAGTATCTCACTGGGATGACTCAAACGCCTTGTCCAACTCATCTCGCTAATGTGTACCAGCCCTTCGATTCCATCTTCAAGCCTGATAAACACTCCATAGTTCATCACATTTACGACCTTGCCCTTTACCCTTGCTCCGATAGGATAACATTCTTCGACATTTTCCCAGGGGCTGCTCGTTTTTTGCTTAAGGCCCAGCGAAATCTTCTCATGTTCCTTATCAACGCCGATAACAACACATTCTATCTCTTCGTCGAGTTTGACGACCTCAGATGGGTGTGATATCCTCCCCCAGCTCAAATCAGAGATATGCAGCAAGCCGTCCAGACCACCCAAATCCACAAATACTCCAAAGTCCGCTATATTTTTCACAATGCCTTTGCGCCGTTGGCCCATCTCGATTTCATTCAGAATTTTTTCCTTACTGCTGCGGCGCTCCTCTTCGATAAGTTTGCGCCTCGATATGACTATGTTCCTGCCATCAACGTCTATCTTTAGAATCTTGCATTCTACTTCTTTGCCGATAAACCTGCTGATATCACCCGGCTTTCTAATATCAACCTGCGACGCCGGCAAAAACACAGGAACCCCGATATCAACAAGCAAACCACCCTTAATCCGCCTTATTACCCTGCCTGTTACAACGTCATTTTCCTTCTTCGTGTTGATAATCATTTCCCAGCCACGGATACGGTCTGCTTTGCGTTTGCTTAGGGGAATAAGACCTCCGCCCGAATCAATGTCTTCAAGAAGAACTTCTATCTCTCTACCCGGCTCAATTTCATCGGAACTGTCAAATTCACTCGCATCGACAACCCCTTCACTTTTGAGGCCTATTTCAACAATAACGTCATTGCCTATCTGCGATACGATTGTGCCTTTAAGGATAGTCCCGGGCAGATGTGAATCCACCTTGGCTTTCAGCACCTCTTCCAAAAACTCACTTTCTTTATTAGTGAACAACTCACCGACCTGCTTGTCGAGTTTCTCTTGTGACAAGCCTAATTTGTTAACAATATTTCTATCTACCATAAACCAAA
>CAZECQ010000195.1:0-5294 GCA_964510545.1 uncultured Pirellulales bacterium
ATTAACAATGATGGTAAGATTATACAGGATTAAAGGGGCTTTTTCAACACCCCCACTGTCCCTAGTTTTCTGGTTTTTATAGTTTTTAGTTTTTTATCGGTTATTCTAACAGCACTCTATATGTTTGGTGGCCGCCTATCGGGAAATGCAAATCTTGTCCGGAGTGTCCTGGCAAAACCTTCCAGACCGGGGAAAAGAACAGACTGGTTTATATTCATGCCGTCCAGCTCCCGTAAGATCCTCGCTTTCTCTCTCCTATTGAGCTTCATAATAACCCTATAGAGATTTTTCCCTGATTTTGACCTATATTCTTCTGGCATGGACAGGTTTTCAATAAAAGATCTTGTAACATCGCCTGGGAAAAGGAATGTTCCATGCTGAATTGTCAACCTTTCATTCAGTCTGAAGGGAGTAACGCTATAAACAAATGGCTTGGGATTTTCCATGAGATAGGAAACTATCGCGTTTCTACTAATACTATCCTCATCCATATAAGTCATGTTACTTTCCTCTTCCATTCGTTTCTTTATCTCATCGAACTTTGACTTTTCTTTGCTATTTGCGTTAATACCAATAATCCTTTTGACTTTTTCTTCTTCCGAGAACCAATTAGCATCAAAGGCCCACACTTCAGTAACTTCCGTAACGCAATCCATCTCAGCTACGGCAAAGTAGCAGGCGACATAAAAAGAATATGTAAAATCAAGGAGGCGAGTTGGAGCTCCGTAGTGCTGCATCAATGCTAACCATTCGAGCTTATCCTCTGAAGCAGGTACCTGAGTTTCGTAGAGATACAGCTTGCGCTTAAACTCACGAATTAGGTCCTTCTCCCACCTTCGTTTGTCTCTTTTTGAGCCAATCCCGAAGGCTGAGAATCCTTTTTCAAGACCCGTTCGGTGAACAGCATTATGTTTATCATCCTTTCTTCTCTTTTCTCCTCTGAATACCCAATTTTTGTTGCCACTTAACTCTCTATTATAGATGTTATTCAAACCATCCCAGTCTTTAGTCTTGCATTCAATATAAGTCAAACATCTCAACAATCTTCTTTTCTTTCTGCTATACATGCCTCTTCTCCGTCCACTACACTAACTTTTTTGTTATAGCTATCTCACTGGTTTTTCCGGCTCGAAACAATCCCCCAAGATGAATAGCAATCAGATAAAAACCAGGATTCAAGCACCTTGTTTCTTTACGAGATACGAGCAACGAGCTACGAGCAGCCCATTGAGTTTCCGCAGTTGAAGCATTTATAGCATGTTCCGTTTCTTACGGTAATAGCACCGCAAATATCACAGGCCGGAGCATCATCAGAAAAATGGCCGAACTGTTCGTTAAATTCCTGGAAAAGCTTTGCCTCAGTCTGCATATCGCCCGCTGTCTCGGCCACAGAGACGCCCACCAGAGAGCCGATACGGTCTGCCAGTGAGGTCAATCTTCCCTTTAACTGGGTAGAAGGCTGTTTAGGGGCTAAATCATGGTCTTTTTGCTTTGCTTTTTCCTTTGTCCCGGCCCTGGCTTCGGCAATTTTCTCGGCAAGGTCTTTTGTCTTCTCAACCAACTGCTTTGCGGTGGTGATATTTTTGTTCTCGGGCGCAGCGGTTACCGGTGTACGGTTGGGCGTGTTCTTCTCGGCATAGCCGGGAATGAACTTACAGCCCAGCCAGCAGAAAATATAATCAATCAAGCTCTTCGCAAAGGGAATATCCCTGTTGGAGGTCATCCCGGCAGGTTCAAACCTTGCGTGCCGGAATTTATCGACCAGAGTAATCAGCGGGACACCGTACTGCAATGCCATCGAAGTACAGGTGCCGATAACATCCATGAGGCCCCCGACGGTGCTGCCCTCCTTGGCCATAGTGATAAACAGTTCACCAGGCTGTCCGTCCTCATACAGCCCCACCGTCAGGTAGCCCTCATGTTGTGCGACGGAAAATTTATGCGTTATGCTCTGGCGTGTGTCGGGCAGGCGCTTTCTAAACGGCCTTGCCTGCACCGCCGCCTCGGCAGCAGCCTTTGCTTCCTTATGCTTTTTCGTAGAAACAGGCTGAAGCTTCTTTGAGCCATCGCGATAAATCGCCACCGCTTTCAGCCCAAGCTTCCAACCATCGATATATGCCGCTGAAATCTCCTCGGTGGTACTCTCTTTCGGCATATTGATGGTCTTGCTGATAGCGCCGGATATAAACGGCTGAACCGCCGCCATCATTTTGAGATGGGCAGAATAATGAATATACCTCTTGCCGTTGCGCGGTTTAAATGCGCAATCGAAAATCTGTAAATGGTCTGTATTGAGCTTCGGGGCGCCTTCGATGGTTTCACTCTCATCCAAGTAATCACAGGTAGATTTGATATCTTCGGCGCTGTAGCCGAGGCGTTCGAGAGCCATCGGTACGGTCTTGTTAACGAGCTTGAACATTCCGCCGCCGGCCAGCAATTTGTATTTGACCAGGGCGATATCGGGCTCTATTCCGGTGGTATCGCAATCCATCATAAAGCCGATAGTGCCCGTCGGCGCAAGTACGGTCGCCTGAGCATTGCGAAAACCGACCTTCGAGCCGGCGTCCAACGCTTCGTCCCAGGCATCCTTGGCTGCGTTTCGAATATAGTCCGGACAGTGCGATTCGGGGATTTCAGAAGTACACTGGCGATGCATATTAATTACCTTGAGCATATTCTCCCTATTTTTGCTAAATTCAGCGAAAGGCCCCTTTATCGAGGCAATTTCTGCACTTGCAGCATAAGCGGTTCCGGTCAAGAGTGCGCTGACAGCCCCCGCTATCGAGCGAGCCTGGTCGGAATCATAAGAAAGCGCCATGCTCATCATAACCGAGCCAAGATTTGCGTAGCCCAGGCCGAGGGGGCGGAATAAATGGCTGTTGACAGCAATCGGCTCGTCGGGATAGCTGCCATTATCGACGAGTATCTCCTGAGCAATGATAAAGAGGCGAACCGCCCTTCTAAAGCCGTCAATATCAAAAGAACCGTCCTCCTTGCGGAACTTCATAAGATTGAGCGAGGCCAGGTTGCAGGCCGAATCATCAATAAACATATATTCGCTGCAGGGATTGGAAGCGTTAATCGGCCCGGAATTCGAACAGGTATGCCAGCGATTGACTGTGCTGTGGTACTGCATGCCCGGGTCGCCGCAAACCCTCGTGCCCTCTGCAATGAGCTCCATCAGCTCACGTGCGGAATGCTCCTGGAGTTTTTCGCCTGAAGTAACGGCATAGGTGGCCCACTTTGCGTCCTTTTCCACGGCCTGCATAAACTCATCCGTTACACGGACCGACAGATTGGAATTTTGAAACATCACGCTGCTGTAAGCCTCGTTGTTGTAATCTCCGTCGTAGCCGGCCTCAATGAGCGCCCATGCCTTTTTCTCTTCCTCGGTCTTGGAGGTGATAAACTCCTTAATGTCGGGATGGTCAATTTTCAGTGACTGCATCTTTGCCGCGCGTCGTGTCTTTCCGCCGGACTTGATTACCGCCGCTATCTGGTCATAAACCCGCATAAAGCTCAAAGGCCCCGATGGCTTGCCGCCGCCGGAGAGCTTCTCTTTGCTGCTGCGCAGCGTTGAAAGGTCGGTTCCTGTGCCTGAGCCGTGTTTGAAGAGCATCGCCTCGCTTGTCGCCAGACGCATTATGTCTCCCATCGAGTCCTTGACCGACTGGATGAAACAGGCCGATGCCTGAGGATATTCATAGCTGTTTTCACAGGCAACGGCAGTATGCTTCTGCTGGTCCCAATGGTAATTGTGCTTGCTGCCGGCAACGCCGTAAACGTCGAACAGGCCGACATTGAACCATACCGGGGAATTAAACGAGCCGTATTGATTCACACACAACCAGGTCAGCTCGTTGTAAAACACTTCTGCATCTTCATCACTTGTGAAATAACCGTCCCGCCTGCCGCGGTCGGCTATCGCCCTGCAGACCCGATGTACCAATTGCTTTACCGAATTCTCCCGTTGGCCGTTCTCTATATCGCCGTAAAAATATTTGCTTGATACAACCTTGGTTGCCAATTGGCTCCACGAGGTCGGAACTTCTATATCATCCTGCTCAAAAATTACTTCGCCACTGTCACTGGTAATTTTAGCCGAACGCTTCTCCCATTCAAGCTCATCAAAAGGATGAACACCGACAGTTGAAAAGTAGTGCTCCACCTTCAAACCCTTCGATTCAATCGACTCTGTGATGGTTTGAGGCTGATTTTGCTGATTTTTGAAAGGGTTGTCAGGGTTGAATTTCTGCGACATTTAAGCGCCTCCATGCAAAAAAAAGTGTCTACCTAAGACCACAACATCTAGCAAAATGCTCTGGAAACCCACAAGATGTAGTTGAAAAACTACAATATGGAATATATCCGATTTAATCTAAAGTGCAAAGACAAAATTCTTTTTTTTTTATAAATTTCTAATCTTTTTTCTTAGTCCTTGTAGTTACTGAATCTATGGAAGAAAAAAATTTTTATAACAGAGCAATTTAAAGGTTTGCAGCCTCGAGCCAGCGCTGTGCAATCCATGCATGCGCCCACAAGTAAGGATGAACTGAATCAACCGACCACTTTTCGTCCGGCACCTGTCCGATTTGCTCGTCAATTTTTTTCTGCAACGGCACTAAAACCGCATCGAACTCCTCAGCCATTGTATGCACCACCTCGATATAAACCTGCAAGTCTTTAAACATTTGATTTTCCCGGTCGCTGCAAAACATAAACGGCTCAGCCAATACAAACCGGCAGCCGCACTCCTCTCTGGCCGTCGAAAGTAACTTGCTGTATGTTGACGCATACTCATCAAAATATACCTGCTCGCCCGCCCCGCCATAGCTTGTCTGTTGAAACCACACATCGTTTACGCCTATAAGTACGCTCAATATGTCCGGCTTATGCTCGATGCAGTCTCTTCTCCAGCGGTCTTTCAAATCTCCGATGGTATTGCCGCTGATACCGGTATTTATGATATTAAGATTCAACTGCGGATACTTCGCAAAAAGCATATTGCCTGCGAAGTGAACATAACCGTGGCCCAATGGCCCATAAGCCGGCTCTGACCTGCCCGCAGCGGTTATACTGTCGCCGGTAAAAAGTATAGTCTGATTCGGTTTCAATTCGATTTTATTTACCATTGCAATTCCCTTACTCGTTTTTTTAATACAATTTCACAATTTCAGCGTGAATTCTAATGCCCCACACTATTATTGCAACAGTATTAAACACCAAAAAAGCTTTTTTCCAAGACCGACAACAGGTAAAATAACGGTAATGGCCGAAGAAAACACAAAAGACAG
>CAZECQ010000196.1:0-5221 GCA_964510545.1 uncultured Pirellulales bacterium
GATGGAAAAATTTCAAAAAACTTTCATACAAAATGAGTTCAAAAATTCGATTGAAAAAATATGTTGTTTTTTTCTCTTCGAAGGCCTATAATTTCATACCGTGAATACTGAAATATTTTTGTAAAATTGCAAGGAGATTACAATGTCAAGTTATCGAAAACAGTATATTTTTCCTGTTGTCATAATAATCACTTTATCGTGCTTTAGTACAAGTGCACTAAGCCAAGTAATTAGCACGCCCTGCGAGAAGTCCGATTTTCAAAAGTACACAACTTATCCTGAAATGATGCAGTATCTACAACAAGTTCAGTCAACATCAACCGATATGCTGCTTGGCATATTCGGGACATCGATTGAGGGCAGAGAAATTCCCTATGCGGTCTTCAGCAGGCCTATGGCAACAAGGCCATGGGAAGCTCTTGTTTCGGGCAAACCAATTATACTTCTTACTGCAAATATTCACGGTGAAGAACGCAAACTGAGAGAATCGAATCTGATTCTCATCCGTGAACTGGCAACTAAAGGCACCGAAATGAATCAACTGCTGGATAACCTTGTCGTGATTATGGTGCCATCTCTGAATCCCGATGGTTTTATCCTTGTAACTCATCGAAATTCGAACCGTGTTGATTTGAATCGTGACTTCATCAAGCTTGAACAGCCAGAACTTATATCTCACTCCAAAAACATCATCCACTCCTGGCACCCACATTTGTATGCTGACGGACACGGCGGAGGCAGATACCCATATAACCTTTGCTATCAGGCACCCAGTAATGCCGCACCCGACCAGAGAATTACAGCACTCTTTGATAAGGAGATAGCACCTTTTATTGATGCTAAAATGAAAGAGAACGGCTACAAATCATGGTATTTTTCCCGCGGTAACAGAACCGAATGGACTACCGGTATTTTCGATGCCGACAACGGAAGAAATTACGGCGGCTTTATAAACAGCGTAGGTATTTTGTATGAATCACCGGGCTGGCAGGGATTAAAGAGCGCTGTTCAAAGCGGACTCGTGGCATATAAAGCGATTTTACAATATTCAGCCAAGAACGCAGAGAGACTTGTAACAACCATTAACCGTGCCCGTCGCGAGACCACCCAAATGGGACAGAATACCACGGGGCAAATTCCCGTTCAGATGAAGTTAGTTGCCGAAGATTACAAAGTTTCCTATGAAATCGGTGAAGGTGAAGGCGATAAAAGAAAAATTATCAAAGTAAGCAGCGCCAATTTAATTAAAAAGCCGCACATTCTCAAATCACGGCCCCGGCCTTACGCATACATACTGGAAAGGAAGGCATATAAATCTGTTGAAACGCTCAAACGCCAAAACGTTATGATAGAAGTGCTGCAGGAAGAGACGACACTTGGAGTTGAGGCGTACGTCTTAACAGGAGTTACATACGGCAAGAAATATGACCACCACAGGGCAACGTTTGTAACGGCAGCTGACGAAACAGTTAAAAGAAAGATGACGTTTCCAAAAGGGACCTATATCATCAGAACCGGCCAGATGATGGGAAGAGTAATTACCCACTTACTCGAACCCGAAACAAATGATAATGTAATTACGTTTAATACGATGGATGGTATTCTGCCTAAGCCGGGTGAATCGTCAATAATTCCGATTTTTAAGCTTATGAAACCCACTAACCTTGCCACAAGAATGCTGCGGTATTAGGGAAGAATTCAACTTGAGCAAAAAAAAGCGGCTATAAAACTGCCGGCTTAATAGATAAGCTCACTTAGATTAAATATTTTTCATCGGTGGTTTTTACAGAAATGTTTTTCGTATATACCTACAGTAAAGAGCTCCAACCGGATTATGTGCCAGGACTCGGTCTTTGGCAATAAGCGTTGTTACCGGCGCTTTTGAAACCTTCGAAAAAATTGCATCGTGCCCCACGCAAAGCCCACATATCACATTAAGCTCCGTGTGGGCCTGGTTCAGTACATCGGCCTGACCTGCCGGGTTGCACATTATTTCATCATCACCTGAGTTAATCTGCTCAAGTCCGAAGTCTTCCTTGGCCAAACCACAAAGCTTGCAGCAAACTGAGGCAACCTCAAAATGTTTCGAAAGAATTTCGCTAACAAGCTTTGCTTCTTCCGACAACCCGATACAAAACGCCAGGCCGATTCTTTTACAGCCCAACTCTTTTGCAAACATAATTATTTCACCCAGGCGTGTTTCTTTGCAATAGTACCGTGCTTCAATCGCCGATGCGGCCTTGTGTAATTTCGACAAACCGGCATCATCATACAGCTTGCTATGGCTGCTTGACATTGAAAAACAATCTTTACCCTCCCTGCATTTTTTATCGTTACAATTTGCACAATACGGCAATACTTTCCTTTTCACTTATTTACCCCTATGTGTAGTTTTACCGGCAACTGTTTTGTCACCTTTTTTCACTTGACTATTTAAAATCAATTTTAACCAGCCGCTGCTGCAGGCTGTCGTGGGCATCGGTCTTAAAGATTTCTATCCCGGCAGGGAGCCAAACACCTCCCTTTTCAGCCTCGCGATAGTTATAGCCTCGAACAGCAAAAAAGCTCTCTCTGTCAATATCAGCAAACCAAAGCATATCGACCAATGAACTTTCGCTGTTCTGATAGAAGACCATCAACGCCGAGGCGCTGTCGGAACCTGCCCGTTCAACCGGATAATACCATAAACCTTCTTTTTTAACCGCAGCACTTTTAGTAAAGCCAAAGCCCCTGTCCAGAAAACGTACCGGCGCCGTTGTAATATTGAGTATTGCTTCAGCAAAATATCGCCGGCATACTTTAACCGGCAGTGCATCGATTTTGCCGCCGCCTTTCAGAACAGTGAAACCTTCAGGCGACAATTGCCATTTAAACGCCCCCTGCGGTTCTACAGCCGAAATCAGAATAGAATTCGCCCAGGGATGTATCCGGTAATTCTGCTCTGTCAGATAACGGCTGCCGTCCGGATTATAAAAAGTAACTATGGCACCGGCCTGTATGGTTTTCGTTTTTTCCCAGGCATCCAGCGTTCCGGTAGCATCCATTGCTCTTGCAGCATAATCAGGAATTACTACATTCGGGTCAAAACTTCCCAAATCGACGGTTTGTGTTTGCTTTTTTCGGGTCTTTAGAAAACTTGTTCTAAGTTTATCGAAGGAACAACCTTCGAGAAAAAGAGCCATCACAATAACCACTATGCCTACAAGACCTGCAACAATAAAACGTATTTGAGAATACGGGAACTTATAAAACCTATTCATCATTTTACTTCTCTCCACACAAATTCGTCGCAACTTTTGAAAAGACCGACCGAGAATTTATGTCTCTTTTGTCAAAGCCGGCTCAGGAGAATCGTTAGCCGGGTCATTTTGCTCTTTATCATAAAGCTGAAGCGATGCAAGCTGCTCCATCAAGGCATATCTTTGGGCGACGTCACTTTTGGCAAGCTCGAGCAGTTTTGCCGCAGCTTCCGGATTGGTCTTCTTCAGGATACGATAACGGTTCTCGCCGTAAATGTATTCTTCCAAATCAAGAGTTGGAGGTTTGGAATCAAGCTGCAGTGGGTTTTTTCCCTGTTCTTTAAGTCGAGGGTCGAACCTGTACAAAGGCCAATGGCCGCAATCAACTGCTTTTTTCTGCTCCTGATATCCATTTGTCATATTTATACCGTGAGCGATGCAGTGCGCATAAGCGATTATAATTGAGGAACCAGGGTAGCTTTCGGCCTCGACAAATGCCTTAACGGTCTGATTGGCATTTGCACCAATCGCCACCTCGGCAACGTAAATGCTGCCGTATGTCATAGCCAGCAGCCCAAGGTCTTTTTTAGCTGCCGGTTTGCCTGCGGCTGCAAATTTTGCTACTGCCGCTCTTGGCGTTGATTTCGACATTTGCCCGCCGGTATTGGAATATACCTCCGTATCCAGTACAAGGAGATTAACATCAATGCCTGTTGCCAAAACATGGTCAAGCCCGCCATAGCCGATATCGTATGCCCATCCGTCACCGCCAAGTGCCCAGGCGGATTTGCGTGCTAAGTAATCTGCAATGCTCAAGAGCCGCCTGCAATCTGCACAATCGCTCTTTCGGCACTGCTCTTTGAGCTTATCTATGCGAAGCCGCTGCTGTTCGATAGCAGCCTGGGCCGGGTCATTAGCTACTACTGCAGTATGAATATCTTCGGCCAGTTTCTTGTCAACACAGCCAGATGCTGCAACCTTTTCCAGCAATTCAAGAGCACTTACTCTGAACTTATCAACTGTCAGTCTCATACCCATTGCAAATTCGGCACAATCCTCAAATAAACTATTGCTCCAAGTAGGCCCCCTGCCGTCCCCTCTTTTGGTGTAGGGCGTTGTAGGGAGATTGCCGCCGTAAATTGATGAGCAGCCTGTAGCATTGCCGATAAAGGCCCTGTCGCCGAACAACTGCGAGAGTAGTTTCACATAAGCGGTTTCTCCACAGCCCGCACAGGCACCGGAATACTCGAACAAAGGTTCAATTAACTGACTGCCTTTTACGGTATCGGCTTTAAAAAGTTTGCCGTCTGTATTTGGAATCGATAGAAAGTATTCATAATTCTCACGCTCAGCGCTGCGAATCGGTTCCTGCGGCACCATATTGATTGCTTTTCGTCCCGTTGGCTGCTTCTCTTTGTCTTTTTCCAGCCCGGGACAATTGGCAACACAGGCCCGGCATCCTGTACAGTCCTCCGGGGCCACCTGAACGGTAAATTTCATACCTCTAAATTCTTTCCCCTTTGCATCGGTGCTCTTGAACGTCTCCGGAGCATCCTTAAGGTATTCTTCGTCGTAGGCTTTTATTCTTATAGCAGCATGCGGACAAAGCAGAGAGCATCTGCCGCATTGAATACAGACCTCCGGCTCCCACGACGGTATATCCACAGCAATGTTGCGTTTTTCGTACTGCGTCGTGCCGCTGGGAAACTTACCATCAACCGGCATCTTACTTACGGGCAGCTTGTCCCCACGGCGAGCTATAAGCTCTGCGGTAACTTCCTTGACAAAATCAGGGGAATCCTCTGGAACAGGCGGACGCATCCTTATTTTACTTGTTGCCTTCTCACCTGCTTTAACTTCATAAACCCTGTCAATAGCAGCATCAACAGCCGCATTGTTCATTTCAACAACCTTTTCACCCTTCTTGCCATAGGTCTTTCTGATAGCGTCTTTGATTGCTTCGACAGCCGTATCAACAGGGA
>CAZECQ010000197.1:0-5165 GCA_964510545.1 uncultured Pirellulales bacterium
GACTGATAAACCTTGAAGGTTTCAACAATGTTTAAAGACCCATCATTAATATAATCTTTGTTGTCAATGACAGCCATGTTATATCAGTCCTATTTGTCGCATAAATCCAATAATATTGTTCGCACATATTCGAGCTATCCAATCAATCAAATCTTTGTCAATATCCCAACCAAAATGTTCTTCCCAAGAATAACCTAATGCCGTTTTTTCTTCAAAAAAGTCATCAGGATACCGACCAACAAATCTGTTGACATCAATAGATAGCGTCACAAAATCTTTGGCAACCGTTCTAGTAGCAGAACCAGCCAACATAGCTCTATGCGTAAAAAGAAAGGTATCCCACAAAGCACCTGTTCTAACACCCGGAGTCTCATAACTTGGATCTACGGCAAGCATTGGCGCACCAGCCCATGCCCGAAAAGCACCTTTGCGCTCATACCATCTTAAAGTTTTTTCTGATTTTCCAGACTTCGGCAATTCCTGCCACCTGTCTTCAAAGTGCTGTGCTAAAACTTCTGATATTTCAACAAAGTCATTCACATACCCAAAGTTTTTGATATAGTCACTAAACGTAGCTATATCTTTAAACACGGGCGATTTTTTATTTATCTCAAGTTCTAGCATGATTACAAATCATCTTGATCAAATATATTAGTATAGAGAGGATACTTAGGAAAGCTGGTATAGCTTGTTGCATCCTCATTGCTAATTAACGGCCCGGAAGTTATGCCTGAATATGTATCTTCATAAACACCGGCCCGATAATTGTCGATAAATAAATTTAAAAAGGTTTCAGATTCATCATTGAAAAAATCGCCTACACCCTCAGATTTCACGTTGAACTGCCCATAATAATTACTTTTCATCAAATAAGCAGCAGTAGCATATGCTGTCGCATACCTTAAATCATCGGGAACATTGGCATCAGTCGGCAAACCACCAGTAGGCATGATTTTTCTAATGCTGGCCTGCACTTTTCGTTCGGCAATTGAAATCATCGCTTCGCATGATGTCGTATCAATGTGGCCACTGCCACCAATTTTTAACTTGCCAGTATTCGACAACAAAACTAATTTGACATCATCAACAGTGCAATAAGACATTAACTTGCCGTTTTTTTCCTTTCGCCGCTGGTTTTGCTACCCGAAGCAACTTGTGGCTCTTCTGACGATACAGGGATGTTTTGCTCAAAATAATTTGCCGCATTATAGCTGGTATTTTCAGCCAGCTTTTTAACATCCTCAATATCTCCTTCAACCAAAGTATAAACAGGAACATTTTTGCCAGCAAACTTGTCAAAAGTAACTTCCCCATCAATAACACCCTGAAGCACCCTGAGAGGAATTGTTCTTTTAGAATTGTCAAATAAATAGCCTTTTCCGAAAATGGTTTGCTCTTTGGCAATATCCAATCCGGTGATGTAATTGCCATCAACGTTGTTGCAGATGATTATCGTTTTTGTTGCATTTTTAGCCATTGGCTTTATATCCTTTCATCTTGATATTTCAATTAGAGGGGAGCATTAAACTCCCCTCTAATGTTATAGACACTTAGTTGTTCTGTTACACCTAAAATACCGTTGCCACAATAAAGTCATCGTTGCGATAACGAACAGGAAGTCCATTTACACCACCGATAACCTCAACCTTCTTGGGATCACTCACTTCATTGATGATCGTTTCAGCAAAAATTCCGGGTTTCGGAGACAATACGTTGCCAGCACCATATTCCGATAAAGTGGTATAGAAGTTGCCATATGTGCTTTCGCCCGTATTGACAGCCGACGGAGCCATCGCCCGAATAATCACCTTATTGTCCGGCAAGAAAGGCTTGCTCGTCAGAACATAAGTGCCTGCCGCAAACGCATACTCCAAATTCTCACTCACAGTGACTGTAGTGGTTGTCGGAGTCGCAGCCACAGTTACGAATTGATCCTGAAGCACCGTTCCATCGGTTGCATAGCTGATCAGCCGAATGGTATCACCCGATTCAATCCCGCTTGCATCATCTACCACAAACGAAGTCGTGCCCGCTGTAGCATTAGATGCCAGTTCAGTCGTCAAAGTGTAATGACCATCCCACTTAGTGAACTTAATATCGCCCACATAAGTTTGCAGAATCAAATACAAGTTGTCCATAGTCAGGATATCCCGCCTGCCACCAGTAATAATGGTGTTTTTCACCTGTCGCACGGCAGTATTGGCAAGCAAAAGCCTTTCAATATAAGCATTGTAAATCACTTCAACAGGCTTAAAACCAGTTCCCCGGAACAAGTACATCCATTCAAACAAGTCATTAAGGGGGTTTGCACTGGCAGTGGTAGTCCACTTGTCAGCAGCAGCCGTGATAGTCGGTTTGAATCTGGTGGGAATATTGTAATCAACAGTGAACTTGATACGATTGCTATTGATAGTCAATTGCCCCATGATCGCCTGCCATAGCGAATGCTCAATCCGAGTATCTATCCTACGCCGCAGAGCAGCAACCTTCTTGGCGATGAAGGTTTTGACATTTTCAACTTCATTCAAAGTGCCCAGTCTACGCACAGATTGAAGCTGGTGTGGCATCACATGAAATTTCTCACGGAAATATGCGGGAGCCATCCTACGCTGATAGAATCCACCACCGGCAATGATGGGAGACTCTGCACCCTGAGCAACCGCCTGTGTCATGCCGCCAATATCCAGCTCAACATCCCACATAACTTCATGTGCATTAATCCCCTTCAAAGGGAAGAGTTTACTCGCCATGAAGTCAGGAGATATTGCAACTTGCTGAATTACACCCGAAACGTACTGGGTTTTTAAATAAGGATACCGACCTAACAGTTCATTCAACATTATGCATCACCTCCTTTAGACTATCTGCGGTCTGATAATAATACGTTGCACATCGGCCCAAGTAACCGCTGTAGTCTCAGTAACAAAGCCATATTTGACAATGACCCTATCAAAGAGAGCAGTGATTTGGTTCCGTCCATTTGACAGACTATAAATATTTTCTGTGGTTAGATATACCTCGCTAGAGGCATGAACTGCATTATTGAAAGGCACTACCAAGCCACTAGTAGCATCAAAAACACACGTCACAAAAGGCGGCAACTCTGTACCGTAACCAGCAGCATCCCATGCGGTAGCATCAAGAGTACCACTTAAAGTGACATAATCAGCACTAGCAAGGCCGGTCTTAAATGCCCATTTTCCTACTATTTGACCAGATCCTACTTCCGGCATCTTTAAACCTCCTGTATTTTATTGGCTCACAACCGGGATGTTCATCTTTTTCAGGTCTTCACGAATGCTGTCAACATCCATACCTAACCTTTTCTCATCCTCAGTGGGGGCAGTGGTGACAGAAATCTCTTCCGACAAGAATAAGGAAGAAGGCATGTTCGCAAAAATATCCTTGAACATCTCCATCAAAGTCACGTTCTTGTCCTCATCGAGCTTGATCACTTGACTCGCAGTATCAAGATGAATATACTTACCCACCGTTTCAATTACCGCAGGAGGCACTTTCTTGTCTGCCAGTTCCTTCAGGAATCCATCTTTGGCAAGGTTGAAGCGTTCATCACGAGCAATTTTGAGATCACCATCCATTAGCTTAATACGTTTCGACATCTCTTCATTGCTATCAGCCAACTTGGTGACGATATCTCCAAGCCGAGTCTTTTCATTGCTAAGCTTTTGGTTGGCTTCCTGCAATTCTTTTAATTGAGCAGTGACTTCCTCAAGATTGACAGTGCCACCACCATCATCCTTTTTCTTGCTTTTATCGTCAGTTGGTTCTTTTTTCTTATTTTTTTTATCACCATCATTAGCGGGATCTTCAATGTTGACATTCGGATCTTTCGGATCTTTGTTCTTGGTGTCTTTTTCACCCATATTTTTGACCTCCAAAATTAATTCATCTAGTTTTTTACCTTGTCGTATTTCGTCTTTCAATAAAGCGATTAGTTCGTTCAACTTTTCATTGACATTCTCTGTTTCCGTGTCTTCAAAAACAAAAGGAGTGACATCAAAGCCGTCTTCTCTGCTTTTGTTGATTATATCCTCTGAAAACATCATCGGTTTAAGGTTGGGAATAAATGGCATGTTGGTAAAAGCACCACCCATAACAGCAGCACCATGAGATTTGCCACTTTCCTTGTCCCGATAATCGTCAACATAAGTAGAGCTGAAATACCTATACTTTTTAGATTTTAAAGCACTCTTACCCTGTTCTGTCAGTTCAGCAGTGCCTACTAGCGTATAACCATCACGTTCATTAGGTTTGATATTTAATTCTTTTATCCAAGAAGAAGCTCCCTTGTTTGGCTCATGCGAAAAATCAGTAGAAACATCTCGACCAAGAACCTTATCGTTAAAATTCTTGACCATCTGTTTCAATTTGTCTTTGGTGACATTCAGCTTGCCATATGACGGATGATTGTAATTTCCGGTTCGCAACATTTCGATTTCAACAATATCTTTATCAGAAGGTTCTGTAAGCTCAACCATGGTCAAGAAATTACCTTCTGACATCTCTTTGTCTTCCTTGACACAATGCGTTTTCCGTAAATTCTCTGCTTTCTCCATGACACCGGGATATTTTGATGCCAAAGGTGTTCCGGTTCGTGCACCTTTAAGTGCTCGTATTACAGTATTTAAAGCAGTGCAATTTACAGAACCATCAGCATCTTTATAAGGGAACTTTTTGATTTTGCCTTTTCCAGTTTTTGATTCTTTCACCCACAAAAAATGACTGTCAGGAACTTCTTTTCTTGCCGTTGGTGCTTTCCATGTCTCCGCCAAATCACAAGCTTCATAATCTGCATATTCGGCTATATACTCCAAAGCATCCTCAGCCAATGCAAATTCATCAAGAAACTCACTTTCAGACATCTCGTATTCTTTTGCGGCTTCTTGGATGGAAACCCCATGCTTTTTGTAATAAGATATAGCACAAATCTGTTGTGCCTGTCCTCTAGGGGTTCCTTTCTCAACCATATTTCCAACACATGCAAGATATTCTTTCGGCATATCCAACCTCGCTAAATCACGCTAAAAATAATTATCGCAAACAAATTCCATAATTGCAAGTTTTTTTTAAAATAGCTAATATTTGTGTATCATGCTATATCACGACTTCAACATTATGATGCCATTCGACAATAGATTTTGCCA
>CAZECQ010000198.1:0-5145 GCA_964510545.1 uncultured Pirellulales bacterium
CGTCAATGTCACTGACAGTGATATTGAACGTGTCTACATGTTTGTAGATGACGAAAAGTATTTGCAATACGGTGATGTTCAGGAAAATCCAACCGCATATCTTGAAACAAAATATTTCTGCAACGGACCACACACTGTTAAGATTATTACTCAAGATTCTAACAACATGGTCTACTGCTCCGAAGCAGTTGATGTTAATTTTGGTAACACAGTAAATTCACTGCAAATGGACGAAAGTTTCACGCCCGGAGAAGATTATCATATAATGGCTTTAGGCAGTGGCAACTACGATATATCCGTGTATGACATTGTTAATGAAACAACAACCTATTCCGACACGTCGACAGGGGAGATAAGTATTACCGTTCCGACAGCATCATTCCCCGAAGAATATGGCGCTTATGATTTTAAGATGGCGCCACAAGGTGCTCCTGACAATCCGTTGTTCAACTTCCTGATTAGGCGAAAGTTCAGCTATGCAGAGTTATATGGAACTGGCGGTGGCGCAAAAGCTACTGGCAGTTGGGTAATGAAAATGGTTGTTTCAATAGGCGGCAAAAAACTGGAAAAGGCTAAAGAGAAGTGTTGGCGTGCGGCACTAAGAGCTGGTGTCAAAAAAGGCTTTGCTCCAGGAATTATTGTGCCATCAGATCGTAAAGACTGGTTTGACTGCTTAGCCTTGGCTCTTACTTTCGAGCATTGCAAGATATGGTACCATGTGGGACACGGCAACTATAAAGCCCTATGGAAACCTGAACGAACATTTATTTCGACACCAAGCGGAAAAATCTTTTCATATCTGAAAAAAGACCTTGTTTCGCCACCTCCAGATTATGAAGACATGGGCGGTTATGAAAAGAATCATAGTATCGCCGAATTGGGATTCTACGGGGCTGATGACTTGATATGGGTACAAATAAATGCGTGTTACTCGCATCGAAATCTTGACTTTCCTGTTTATTGTGGTACCCCGAACGACGATTTTCCCGAAGACCCAATTGGTGACCAGGTTTATATAGGTTGGCACGACTCAGCTCTGGTTCATGATATTCTTGGCGCATATAATCAGTTTGAGTATGATTATTGGGAATATTTAAGGCAAGGTTATAATTTGGAAACTGCCGTCGATTGGGCATTACCACCGGCTGGTGGAACAAGAATTAGAGAAAACTTTAAGTATTTTGGTGTAAGTAACTGGCAGTTTGCTTGGTTTAGGCATCCAAATATCAATTAGAAAGGAAGTCAAAATGAAACCAGCGAACATGATAACCGTTTTTATGCTTATTGTTGTCACTTTGTTAGGCTGCAAAAACAATACTGCACAACCTACGCCAGAAGCAGTAAGTGAAAAACTGGCTTTTAATGTGCGAACACTTCAGTATAGAGCAGAGGAATCGTCTATGCAGGTTGCTTGGCTCAGAGCTCATTTGGAAAAATGCCTCAGGGGGCTTGAAAAACAACACGGGTTGAAACCAGAAAAATTTGATTGGGCCGAAGCAATCGGTTTTCCAAAAGTCAAACGTGACCCTAACCACCCCGAGCGGTACTTGTCAAAACCAAGGCCGTTTTATGTTCCTTATCGTGGTATAAAAAAACCGGAAATTGAAATCGAAAGGTACCGGGATATCGAAGAACTTTCAGCCACCGTCAGCCTGACAAACACAACGCTTGCGAATAATATGCTTGGTATGGACAAGTACATAAAACACCTTGAGGAGCGACTCAAACGACTTGAGAGCCATTTGGAAGAATAAAATGATCTCAGTTAAAAGGGCCAGCTAAAAACAGTCGGCCTTTTTCGTATTGTTTCTCGATTTTCGCTACGCAAATCTTTTTTGTCAACCGTTGTAATTTTCTTTGATTGAGCGGTATGAAAGTCCGGCAAGAATTAGTCCAAGCAAAGCGCCGGCCCCGTTGTCTGTCCAATAATCAAGTTCATACGCTGAAATCGGTCTGAGCGGTATGGGAGGCAAATGCGGCATTAGAAACCAGCCGCCGAGTATGAAGACAATAACGAAGACAATTATAAATGATATACCTGCTGATAGCCATTTCATAAGATGTCTCCCAATATATTCGCAACTGCCAAGGGCAATAGAAGTACCCTCTCGGTGGTGCAATTTACAATTATACTGGTTCTGGATAGCGGTGCAAAGGTTTATTTTGATTGGTTTGCTGCTGCCGGAGGCGGATTAGTCGATGGTCGCTCGTGAATAGTATTTAGTCGAGAGGAGCCGCTTCGCGGGTTTATTTTATCGAACCGCCGGCAGCGCGAGTCGTGTCTCGTTTTCAGTGGCTCGTGTCTCGTTGGTTTAGGCCGGTCGGCGTTGATTAGCCGGCGGTTTTTGGGCAAATTCCGGGTGAGGTGAGGATTTTTCGTTATAATCCTGCAATAAAGCCCATTTATATCCTGAGAGAGGCGATAGTCCCGTAAAAAAACGTATAATTATAAAAAAAGTGTGTATTTCAGAATTTTGCTTGACAAAAATGAAAATACCGCTAATATATAGGATATAAAGGTAAATTATCGGAGTGGGTTACGTATGTAGTCTTTTGGAGAAATTATGGAGTGAACTGCAGTGTGAGGAGGTTTTTCTGCATAGAAGACGGTGTGTGAAAATACATATTTTTAAGTTGGAGGCAGGTTTTCGATAGCTTCGAGCGATAAAACAGGCCGGATTTTTAATAACAAGACCGAGAGTATAAAGTCATAGAAGTTTTGCATTAGACAAGCGCAAAATAGAATTTAGGTGAAGGTTTGCTGCTTGTTTTATATATAGATTTGTTGTTGGAAGCAGGTGCAATAATATGGTGAAGGTTATAATGCATCTGTGGAAGAGTGTAATGCAGCAATATATTAAATTTTTTATGGAGGAACGTATTATGTTTAAGAGACTGTTTTTTTTAATTTCCATTGTTTTGCTGGTTGGACTTGTGGGTAATGCCCCGGCTGCGCTTGTCGGTCGTTGGACTTTTGACGACGGTACGGCCAGCGACATCAGCGGCAACAACCATCACGGCACACTCATAAACGGCGACGAGACTACGAGCATCAGTATTGTTTATGATGCCAATATGGACAGCAATGTGCTTGATGTTGACAACCCGGTTGACCATGTTATTAACAGTGTTGTTGACTGTGGTGCTGGCGAATGGGCAGATACGAGCACCACGATAACGCTTATGTGCTGGACGAAGTTAGAAGATGTTGATATCAGTAATCAGTATCTGATGACCCACGGTGCGGCCTATCAACTTACAAGTAATGGTACAAGCGATGGGATTCGGGCTTATATGACGGGACTATTTTATACCAGCCTCGCTTCCGATGTCCCAATAATGGGCTCCTGGCATCACATTGCAGTTACGTATGATTCAGATGCATGGAAAAGATTGATATACGTTGACGGTAAACTGGCTACTTTTGATGCCCCACCCGGTCGTACAATAGCAAGCTCTACTGAGAGTTTGGTAATTGGCGGAAGACTTGGCGCCGTTGAGACTCAGGGATTCAACGGCCGTATTGATGATGTTCAACTCTACAACCATGTTCTCTCTGAGGGGGAGATACGCGGGATAAACGGTGTTTACAGTGCGTACGACCCCAATCCGGGAAACGAGGAGGAGAATGTTTTAGTAACATCACCATCTCTTATTTGGAAGCCGGGAGGAAAGGTGGCAGCTACGGGGGGGCATAAGGTATATATCGGCACTGATAAGGCGCTGGTTGATGCCAATGACGCTCTTGTTTACAAAGGTGCATTTGATACCAACAGCTACAGCGGCGCACCTATGGGTTCGCTTGCATTAGGAACTACTTATTACTGGCGTGTTATTGAGGTCAATGGTGTTAGTGAGTGGCCTGACGAAGTCTGGCAGTTTTCTACTCCGCCTTTAGAGGCCACTGAACCTGACCCACCCGACAGCGCTAAATATGTGAGTGTTTCGAGGACGAGGGTCGGCTGGAAAGCAGGAGTTACTGCTACCAATCATTCTGTGTACTTCGGCACAAACGAAACGCTGGTAACCAATAGTGATGCAAGCGTGTACAAGGGGACTTTTGCCATCACCAGTGACCCTAACTGGCCGATAAGTCCTGCTCTTGTAGAGAACCAGACTTATTACTGGCGGATTGATGTTAATGCGCCCGCGGTGTACCCTGGTGATGTCTGGAGTTTCAGGACTATGGCGCCGACAGGTGACCCGAATTTTATTGCGTGGTGGAAACTCGATGAGACGTCCAAGAACGGCAAATATATCTTTGATGCGAGCGGCAACGAGCACTACGGTACTCTCGAGATTCCCAACAAGGACCGCCCCATAGAAATAGTTTATGATGCTGAGCGAGACAGTAACGTTGCGTTCTTTCCGCATTGGCCTGCTACCCGGATAAACTGCGGCGGCGGCGGCACCGGTACCTGGGCAGATTTCGCCGGAGGTTATTCGATGACTATAGCTGTGTGGTTCAAAACCGTCGGCTTTTTCAGTACAGGATATCAGTATGTATGCTCCAAGGAGGACCTGTGGAGAATTTCCAGGTGGAGCAGCTCGAGGAATATGAGATTCGGACTTGGTGACGGTGCTGGATCGTTCCACCCTACATCCATAATAGGAGACGACGGCGAATGGCATCATATAGCCGGAGTGTATGACGGGACAACGCAGTACATATACTGGGATGGCACACTCGGTGATTCCCGGCCTTGGACGGCACCCCTTCAGTATGTTTTGCCTGCTGACCTGCCTCCAACTGATACCTTTGACGTTATAATCGGTGGAAATCAAGGATGGGCAACCCGAGTCTGGGACGGCTGGATAAGCGATGTTCGCCTTTTTGACAGGGCTTTGTCACCTATGGAAATAGCCATAATGGGCGTAAAAGACCCGAATCAGGCATGGTGGCCATATCCGGCACATAATGCTGTAGATGTATCAGACAGGCCGCTGACTCTTACGTGGAGGCCGGGAGTAAAGGTGGCAGCTACCGGAGGTCATAGGGTTTACTTCGGCACCGACCAGGCATTGATTGATGCCTGCGATGTCAGTGTTGATAAAAGCCCGCAGGATGTCAACTACTTGAATATAGGTGAGCTTTCCTTCGACACGACGTATTATTGGCGTGTAGATGAAAGCAACGGCTCTACC
>CAZECQ010000199.1:0-5141 GCA_964510545.1 uncultured Pirellulales bacterium
CATACCCATTCAGCCAAGGCGGGAATTCTCGGCAGATTCGCAGCGAAGGGCTTAAAGGGCAAATGGGGCAAAAATCTGCCGGTAGTAGTGCATACAATACACGGGCTGGCATTTCACCCTTACCAGAACGAAGGGCTGAATAAATTTTACATCGCCGTCGAAAAATCGGCTGCCAGAAGGACGGATTGTTTTATCAGTGTCGCCAATGCAATGACCGCCCAGGCGATAGAGGCAGGTGTTGCGAAAAAGGAAAAATTCTACACCGCATATTCAGCTATCGAAGAAGATGATTTCCTGCAGCCAATTGCCGAGGAACACATAAAAGAATTTCGTAACAAATACGGTATTTCAGAAGAGTCGATAGTCCTTGTTACCATTGCCCGGCTTTTTATGCTCAAAGGGCACGAATATATTATCGCATCGGCCAAAGAGCTTTCAGAGAGGTTTGAAAATGTTGTCTGGCTGTTTGTCGGAGACGGTAACCTCGCCGAGAATTTCAAAAGACAGGTGCGCGAGGTGGGGCTGGCCGGCAGGATTAAGTTTACAGGCCTTTTGCCGCCTGAACAAATCCCTCTCGCGATTGCATCTTCGGACATACTCGTTCATTGCTCATTGAGGGAAGGGCTGGCACGGACCCTGCCGCAGGCGATGTTATGCTCAAAGCCGGCGGTATCCTTCGATGTTGATGGTGCAAGAGAGGTGGTAAACGAAAAGACCGGCCGACTTATTGAACCTAAGAACGTCGAACAGTTGACGCAGACCTGCGCCGAACTGATAGAGAACAGGGATTTAAGGGACGAACTCGGCAGAGCCGGCTGCGAATCGGTAAAGCAAAAATTCGCACCTGATACAATGGTCGATACCATCGAAGCGGTCTATCGAAAACTGCTGCAGGAGTAAATAAACGCAAACCAGGGAAAAAAAGGATAAAACGCACATGAGTGGCAATTTAAGGTCGTGCTGGCAGAACTGTTTTCTACCTGATGACAAAAGTTTCCTCGATGATAAGGAACTGGTCGCAATTGATGCAATGGAAGATTCTATTTCGCCGTTGGATGACGGGACGGTTCGTATAAGATGGCTTATCACGCGTTTTGAGTCCTGCTATCATGAGGCCGACAAAGAGGCTGAATTGATTGTCAAAGCCATAGGTTCAGGCCAGGCCCCAAAGGAGTCAGGCGAACGACCGCCCGAGCGCAAGTGCCAATTGCAGAACGCTCACGATATTCTCTCAGCGTGGTGCCAGGGTATTTCTGATAAATGCAAAGCCCTTGACGTCGGTGACGTACCATCAGATAAACTGCTTGATTATCTCGGAAAGCCAACCACCCTTAAGATGTGGCAGGTGCGGCGAGTGATTGATAAACTAAAGCAACCCTTGGATCTATCTTGTCACTATCACACAATGGCCTTAGATTTCAGTGAATCCGGGGAGCCTGGCGCCGTCAAGGCCGGTGAGCATTACAGGGACCAGCAAGACTTTCTTGACCAAACCAAAGCGGCTCTGATATACGACACCATCGATGGCCGAAAAAGCCAAATTTCACTCGCCATGGCCATTGACCGCCTTGAGCCGTGCAATTGGAACTTCGTCGAAAATCTTGTAATCATCCTAAGAGCTATCGGCGGCGACCTGCACCCGTATAAGTCTTTTGCCTGTTGTGAGCGAAACGTTTTGTTGACGCCCCTTCGCAACAGACTGAAAATTATTTCAGACACTCTTCGTGCCTTCTGGCAAGGCCAGGAAACAGACAAGAACATAGACGATAACATCCTGATTGCTTTGGGGCAGAAGACGCCCATAAAGTCGTGGCTTGCGGCTTCTCTGGATAAGACCATGAGGTCGCAGTTAGACCCTGTGAACGTGAAACGAATGGTAGAATGGGTGGAAAAATGGACGAAATAGTCGGCTATTGTGGTTTGAATTGTTGTGCGTGCCCCATCTATGTCGCAACCAGAGAAAAAAATGACGACAAAAGACGCAGAATGAGAGTTGAGATTGCCCGACAAATCAAAGAGCATTACGGCACAGAACATAAGCAGGAAGACATTTCAGATTGTGACGGGTGCCGAGCAAAAAGCGGAAGTATATTCTGCAAAGATTGCCAAATAAGAAAGTGTGCAAAGGAAAGAGACATAGAGAATTGTGCCTATTGCGCTGAATATGCCTGTGAACAACTTCTGAAATTGTTTGCTACGGACCCGGATGCGAAAAAGAGATTAGACAAAATAAGAGATAATTGTTAACGCTTTCTGTGTTGGAGAAAAGAAGATTATGAAAAGTTACAGGAAAGAGTTGTGGTTTAATACAAGGGGTCGGCGGGAGTTTATTAATATCACGCCTGAGGTTCAAGAGTGTCTCGGAGAGAGCGGCGTTACCGAGGGCCTTGTGCTCTGCAATGCTATGCACATCAGCGCCAGTGTCTTTATCAACGATGACGAATCCGGCCTGCACCACGATTTCGAGGTATGGCTGGAAAAATTGGCACCGGAAAAACCATATTCCCAATACCGTCATAACGGCTATGAAGATAACGCAGATGCCCATTTGAAGCGGAGTGTAATGGGCAGGGAAGTGGTCGTGGCAGTTAGCGATGGTGCGCTCGACTTCGGGCCGTGGGAGCAAATCTTCTACGGCGAATTCGACGGAAAGAGAAAAAAAAGAGTCCTGGTAAAAATCATTGGCGAATAAAAAAGGGGTGCTTTGTGCTGAGCTTACTTTCTTTTCTTTTTAAGGTGATAGTTGTATCGCTTTCCGGCGTTATGGCACCGGGGCCGGTAACGGCAGCAGCCATTGCCAAAGGACAGCGTCAGCGTTTTGCCGGTGCACTTATCGCCGTCGGCCACGGTATTATTGAATTTCCGCTGATGATTTTAATTGTCCTGGGAATGGACAAATTGCTAAAATCCTCGAAAACTCAGATTGTCATCGGCCTGGCCGGCGGGGCATTCCTGCTCTTTATGGCAATACAAATGCTGCGTGACAGTCGCAAAACCGATTACACCGGCGAAACAAGTTATAAAGCAGGCCCTGTTCTTACCGGCTTTTTACTTTCGGCAGGCAATCCATATTTTCTGCTCTGGTGGGCGAGCGTGGGATTAGCTCTTGCGACCGAGGCAACACAGTTGGGAATCTGGGCCTTTGCATTTTTTGCCGTTATTCACTGGCTGTGCGACCTGATATGGCTGCAGGCTCTCTCTTGGGCAAGCTTTAAGGGTTCGGCGTTACTCGGCCCTCGAAGTCAACGTATTGTTTTGTTGGTCTGTTCGCTGGCCCTGTTTTTTTTCGGCCTGTATTTCATCTCCAAAGCCTTAGCACAATGGCTAACCTGATATGTCCAATATATCAGAATCAGCTTGCCTCGCTCTCAGAGGTGCCCGTTATTGGGTTTTGGGAATCGGCGAGGACTTGCTTTAGATTGAACCTGCCCAAAGCGTTTCGCTGTGACCGGGTTATTTCGTCAAGCCCCTGTCTTTGAGCGAAACTGGCAGTGGCAATAGCTTCAGCGATGTCAGAGAGCTTTATATTCTCAGGGTCCTGTGCCGGGATAAAACCGAGTTTTGGTTCGGAGGCTTTTACTATCAGGCCGCTGCCGACGAGATGGTCGAGTATCCTATTACCGAATTCAGCGGGTATGTCGAGTTTGGTGCAGATGACTTCGGCCTGAATTGGGGCGTTGTTTTGTTCGAAGGCATCGGCTATTTCTCTTACGATATTAATTGCGGTGAGGTCGTTGGCTATGAAACATTCTTCCGTCCTTTTGGCAGTGGCAATCTCAGCGGCATCAAGACTCTTTAAGTGCTGAGTTGTAAAGGTCAACTGCAGTCCGAACAGAACAATAAGCCACGTAATATAAATCCATAATACGGTTATGGGTATCAGTGCCAGGACGCCATAAACTGTACTATACAACCTAAATTCGGTCACACAATATCCGAAGACATTTTTTGCAACTATCCAAACCAAAGCAGCCACCGCCGCTCCCCAAATAGCTGACCTGGCCTGCACCTTCGTGTTCGGCAGAACAAAGTAAAGCAGGAAAAAAGCAATTATAGCGACAATATAAGACAAAATAACCGGTGCGATATTTGATAAAACAGTTTTTTGTATCTGCACAAAAGCCGAATACTGAGTAGTGATATAGACTCCTGCACCAATCAGCAGCGGGCCAAGCGTCAAAAGCGCCCAATAGTTAATCATTCGATGCAGAAAATTTCTGCCCCTCGCTACGTGCCAGATATTGTTAAACGCCTTCTCAATTGTTGATAATAATGCCAGAGCGGCCCAGATAACAACCACAACACTGATTAATGTGATAGAGCCCCTGTTTGTGCCCCTGAAAAACCAGGCCACCAACTGGTCGAGATGGTCTGTCAGTGCCACGGCTTTCTCCGTGTCCTCAGCATTTGGAGCAGGACTTTTGAACTTTGAAAGGTTTGCCTGGTCATAAGCAAAATTCTTTATCTTGTCCCCAATATCGCTGTAAGTCGGAAATAACTGAAATATCATCAGCATAACAATAGCCAGGGGAACCAAACCAAAGAGGGTATGATATGAGAGTGCAGCGGCCTGCTGGCCCGCGCGGTTTTTCTTTAAGAGTCTGCCACAGTGCGTCCACAGTTTAATCTGAAAAACTACGAACCGGGTGGCTTTACCAAGCTTGGTCGTGGGCGTGGACAAAAGCTTTTTAAGCATCGATAACTCCCTTTCAATTATAAAACTCCTCGGGCACCACTTACTTAAATAAATCTTTGAGGCCCTTTTCCAACTGCTTTTGCAGTTCCTGTTTTAATTGTTCCTCAAGGAGCCTGCCCAAATCAAGTTCAGGCTTATCAATAGTACCTTTAAGCGGCAGCGATATTCTGCTGCCAACAGTGTCTTTATCGACCCTTGCCGTTGAGCCCTTTAGGGTATAAGGCAAAATTACCGTCATATCCAGAGTTTTGTCCAGTCCGATAGTGCCTTTGAAATTAACCGGCGTTTTACCGATATCCATTTGCATATCTTCATAATAAAGACGTTCGTTCTTCAAAATGAATTTCGTCGGATGTATAACTATATCCTGCCCGCGCATACTCGTGCCTAATAATGAAAGGAGCTGACCGAGCAAATCCGAGGCTTCCAGTTGTATTTGACTCAT
>CAZECQ010000200.1:0-5104 GCA_964510545.1 uncultured Pirellulales bacterium
AGCCCTGACAAGTTTATTTGCAATCTGCAAATCCTTGGCGTTTATCAGGTATGCAAGAATACAAAGCTGCTCGAAAAACTCAGCCGGTTTTTGCGGTGAACCCGGCTTGAGAGAAAAAATCTGCTTATCCTCAAGATTAACCACATATTCGGTATTCAGCAAAGTAACAACATAGCGCTGCGGCGAGCTAAAGCATTGACACTTTGCTCTTTTGGCAGTTTGCTGACAATCAAGCCCTATGAGTTGTTGCCAAAGGCCCTGATGAACCATATCTGATTTCGTACCTTTTAATGTTTAAAGTGCCGCTTGCCGGTAAAGACCATAGCGATGCCATGTTTATCCGCACAGGCAATCACCTCGTCATCCTTGTTCGAGCCGCCCGGCTGAACTATTGCTGCAACACCAGCCTTGGCGGCATTTTCGACGTTATCAGGGAATGGAAAAAACGCATCTGAAGCCATTGCAGTACCGTTAGCTTCATCCCCGGCTTGCTTGAAGGCAATCAATCCGGATTCGACCCGATTCATCTGGCCGGCGCCGACACCTAAGACTTTTCTGTTTTTGACCAGAACAATAGTATTGCTTTTAGTATGTTTGGCAGTCAGCCAGGCAATACGCAAATCCTCAAGCTGTTCATCAGTCGGTTTGGCTTTTGTCGGATATTTCAATACGTCCGGCTCCCAGCCGACCATATCCCTCTTTTGCATAAGCAATCCGCCGATAACGCAGCGAACGTCAAATTCACCAGTATCAATTTTGGCTCTGTCGATTGGTCCGGTTTCCATCAGGCGGACCCTGCTGCCCCAGCCCTTCAAAGTCCTGATTATTTCAGTTGCATCTTCATCAAACTTCGGAGCGATAATCACCTCAGCAAAGAAGCCGCTGGCGCCTCTGGCCTTACCAAATCGGCTGTAGGATTCCATAATTGTTCTGGCCAATTCAACATCAACTTTTCTGTTCAGAGCGATTATGCTGCCGAATGCGCTGATGACATCACCTTCGTAGGCCTTTCTATATGCCTCGATAATATCCTCATCGACCGCACAGCCGCACGGATTAAGGTGCTTAACGACAATCGCCGCCGGCTCGTCAAATTCCTTGACCAGTTCAAAAGCTGCGTTGACATCTAAAAGATTATTAAAGCTAATGCCGGTTTCGCCTTCCAGCAAAGCGGCACTGCTGATTGACGTTTCGCCGCTCGCCGCCAGCTTATAGAACGCAGCGCTTTGATGAGGATTTTCGCCGTAACGCAGCGTCTTTTCTTTTGTAAGTGCGATAGAGACCTTCTGCGGGTACTCCACCGCCCCCCTGCCGTTAAGATATTTCGCAATAGCGGCGTCATAAGAAGCTGTCAGCCCGAATGCAATTCTGGCCAAATCACTGCGCAGCTTTTCACTTACAGCGCCGTTTGTTTTCTCCATCTCTACGATGACCGTCTCGTACTGGTCGGGATTTGTAACAACCGTTACAAACTTGTTATTCTTTGCAGCTGAGCGAATCATACTCGGCCCGCCGATATCAATATTTTCAATTGCCTCTTCTAAGGTGCAGTCGGCTTTGGCTATTGTTTGTTCGAACGGATACAAATTCACGCAGACCAAATCTATCCACTCAATACCCTGCTTGCCCATAGCAGCAATATGTTCGGCATTATCTCTAAGCCCCAGTAATCCGCCGTGAATCTTGGGATGAAGAGTTTTTACCCTCCCGTTCATCATTTCCGGAAAACCGGTAACCGACTCGATACCGGTAATGTCAAGTCCGGCCTCGCCAAGCTTTTTGGCCGTTCCGCCGGTACTGATTATTTTTACACCCATTTTACTTAGTTTACCGGCAAAATCAACAACGCCGGTTTTGTCAGAAACACTTACCAATGCAGTCTTAATCTTCACATCCATTTCTATTACTCTCCTTACCTTGGAAAAACCATAAATCTATATTTGAAATTTGCACCTATAACAACAATCACCGGGATTTGCAAGCTAAACTACACAAAAAAACCCCCGCTTCGATACAAATAATGCAAAAAAAATATTCCTGATAAGTTTGTACCTGCATAAGAATTGCTTTTTCTCCCCCTTCCCTCCCCCCAAGCCGGATTATATTTTTCTGGAAAAACTATTGATACAAATCGACAAATTCATATTTTTCCGCCTGTTCCGGCTCCAAATGCCTCGATTAACACTGAAAAAGTTTGGACATTCAAGGCAAAGTTGTTATTGTGTTTACAATGAGGCTTAGTGGCATAGCCGAACAGTGGTATTTAATGTTATATGGGAAATCCCAAATTAGTTGTGGAGTGAATCTGATATGCTATGGAGAAAAATAAACCTTGAATTATTGTTAAAAAGCGGCCTGGCCTATAGATTGCTTATTCTCTGTGCCCAAACACTTTTCCTCTGGGTAACGACTGGGGTCTTTAGACTGGCATTTGGCGCTTCGATTGTCTGGAATGGAATTAATTTACTCTTGTACTATGTGTATCATTATATGTTTCATAGAATGTTTAAGATGGGAAAAATGGACAATAGTGCAGTCTAAGATTATGTGTAATTGTCAACAAGGCCTGTTGAAAAACCGGAATTTTTGCCAAAATACCGCAAACAAATCTTAACAGTTTTTACTTTTGACTTGCTCCTTGTTTAGCCCCTATCTCCGCCGCATTCGTCAAACCCAAATCCGCTGGCCTTGCCACCGGCTTACTTAGCCCCGTCCTCCCAGGCTGTGTCACAATTAGGATTTTGCAAATTTTACCTGCGTTTTTAAGTGAAAAATAAAGGTAGACCAGGTAATTTTTGAATCATGACACAGCCTGTCCAGCCGAGAGGGCCAACGCGAGGCTTGGCTGAGAGGCATTCCAAATACCCGGTCTCAATAAAAAGCAGAAAAAAAGCAAAAAATTTCAAAAAATTTGATATTTAACTTGTACACAAGCAGTACAGATGATATTGTCACTCCCACAATTTCGTTTAGGTATGTCCCGTAGGTATGTCTGGGTTATACCGGAGAAGTATTGTGAAATAAGGAGAAAAGGATCGCGGTGTATGTGTTAATGAAAACTGGAGGGTGCGGAAATAGTTGTTTAGTGTGAGTAATTAAAGCACTCAAAGGTAGGCGAAATCGAAGTTTCTCCTCACTGCGGAGGGCTGCACCCCCTATTTTATGATGAGAAAGAATTGCGCATTTTATCTGTGCGCTAATTCTTAAACGTCATAGTTATGGATTTTACAACTTTCCGAGCCGCTTATGAAAGGAGGTGAGAAAAAGCGGGTAGTTAAGAAAGTCGTACATTATTGAGTAACGCATAAGGTGTGTGTTACCAGAAGGAGGTATTAACAATTTATTTTTAAGGAGAAAATATGATGTACAGAAGATTTACTTGCTTAATTTCACTTCTTTTGCTCGCAGGCCTTGCAGCAGGGCCCACACTCGCCGCCGACCCTGTTGGCTACTGGAATTTTAACGATGGCACCGCCGCCGACAGCAGCGGCAACGGTCATCACGGGACACTCTCCGGCAGCAGGATTAGTATAATTGACGACTCCGAGAGGGGCAGCAAAGTAGTGGATGCTGACAACATAGCCAGCACCGTTAACAGTGTCGTTGGTTGTGGAGACGGCAGTTGGTGCGACATAACCGATGAACTCACAATTGCTGCCTGGTTCACTCTCGAAAATATTCACACCAGCAACATATATATGTTGACAAAAGGCAGCGCCTATCAGATTACCAGCAACGGCACCTCAGACGGAATGAGGGTTTATATGTCCGGATTGAGTACCACCACTATCACAACCTCGACACCGGTAATGGACGGTAAATGGCATCACCTTGCAGTAACTTATGATTCGGCAACAGGTGAAAGAATAATCTATATTGACGGCAATCCAGTCGCTGATGACACACCATCCGGCTCGCTTAGTACCAATACAGCATTAGTCGTTATTGCCGGAAGACTTGACGGAAGCTACACACAAAGGGGATGGGACGGCCGGCTCGATGACGTCCGTCTCTATGACGCTGTGCTCTCGGAGAGCGAAATACGCGCCCTTGCAGGACTTACAAACACCGCTTACAACCCCAGCCCCGCTGATGGCACCGGCAATGTGGACATAGACGCAGTGCTCTCCTGGACGCCGGGAGACAATGCAGCAGCTACACAGGGGCACGATGTGTATTTTGGGACCAACTGGGCTGATGTAAATGACGGTATTTCTGCCGTGCATATCGGTAAACAGGACGGCAACAGCTATGACCCGGACCTGCAACCGGGCATTACATACTACTGGGTCATTGATGAATTCAACAGCTCACACCAAGACAGCCCCTGGCTCGGTACGGTATGGAGCTTTAGAACAGAAAACGAAGGATTCTTCAAAGACCTCTTTATGGATGGTGGGGCCAATCTTACCAGTAGGACATCATTACCTGCTGCGGAGCTTCTGGGACTTGCGATGGAATACCTTGCCACGTCCAACTCAACTACACAAAACAATGTGATGGTTTCAAACAGCAATGATGATAACGGAGCGTTGCTTTATCCCGATGGCCAGGCGAGATTCCGCTGTATATATACGAACGGAGGCGCCTCCATAGACCATGGAACCTCTCTCGGCGAAACCGGACGACAACGGGTAAGGGACTTCTACGCCAATAGAGGCAGCTACACCGGCTCCTGTGCCGGCTCGGCTATCTGTACAAACCGTGTAACGACAACCGGTGATACCTCTCTTCGCACCGAATACTATCACATCTGGCCCTCCGTAGCTCACTACAGCCAGTTGGCCGACTCCTACACAGGCCACGATATTCCCACGGGCTCTCCGCTGCTTAACTACTTTGATTTCGGCGGTGATAATTACATCTACCATGTCCGCCACAATGGAGGAAATTACACTATCGAGGATGATTCCATCTACTGGTGCACCGGCACAGAGGTTCTCTCCACATACGCCGAACCTATTGAAGGAGATGACTCACAATATCAGCCTTTTATGGGCAACGTAAGCGCCTGGGCATATAAGGACGATGCTAACTCAGGAAGACTCTGTCCCTGTGGCAGCCATCCAGAATCTATAACCGATGGTGAGCGGCGAGATTATCA
>CAZECQ010000201.1:0-5068 GCA_964510545.1 uncultured Pirellulales bacterium
CCAACTCACTACCGGCCGATACTTTTACGGAACAGATACTATCAAAATAAAAACCAACAATCTTGAGTATCTTACCGTTTTGACATCTTATTGGCTTGAAGCCGGCTGCGCTGAGCCTCATTGGTGTGAAGGCTCCGATATAAACCAGGATGGTACAGTTGACTTTATAGATTTTGCAATCTTCGACGGTTGCTGCCTTGAATTTACCAAAAATTAACCAAAACTCCTGCGTAACACTGCACGCCCCTCATTCCGCCTGTTCCTTAGGGAGCCTCCGGCACCACCACGCAATTTTCAAATGTGACTGGTATAATACTCGCAAGACAAAAAAAATGGGGCCTGTACCCTCAAGTACAGGCCCCGAAATGGAGCAAATTCAAAAGCTAATCAATTAGCTAAATTACCAACCGCTCGGCCACAGTAGCTCCTCAAGCCAGTGGTCTGCAAGGATATCGTAATCCTTGAAGTCGACAAATCTGGCCTCGCACGGGTCGCCTGCATCGGTCAAATTAGCAGGTGAAGTTATCGGGAAATACACCGGGCCTGTATAACCGGCCAAGTAAAAAACTTCTTCTTGAGTCAACACATCATCATAGAGACGAACGTCATCAATACGACCTTGCCATCCTCTTACGTTGTAGTTCGATACTGGTTCAAGTCTTCCACCGATTACAAACGAATTCCAATGGACATTAAACGTACCGGTTGGTTCATCACTGCCGACCTCTGTGCCGTCAATATATAACTTTCTTTCTTCTGCAATCGAATCATACGTTATTGCTACGTGATGCCATTGACCGTCCATTGTTGAGGTGGTGGTATTTAGTGTGGTATCACTCAAGGGCTCCATATAAGCCCGCAAACCATCCGATGTGCCGTTACTGGTTATCTGCCATGTATTACCCTTAGTAATCATATACTGATTACTTCTGTGTATGTAATCGAGCGTAAACCACGCTGTAACCGAAACCTGCTCTATCAGGCCGGCCCAGTTAGGTTCGGCATCACCAGGACCACCGCCGCAGTCAACAACGCTGTTATTCGCATCGAAAACATTGTTTACATCAAGAACATTGCTGTCTATATTGGCATCATAAACAATACTGATACTGGTGTTCAGGTCGCCTTGTACGAGCGTGCCGTGACGGCCGTTGCCGCTGCTGTCGTTGGTCGTGCCGTCATCGAAGTTCCAGCAGCCAAGCAGGTTCGCATCGCCCGGATTTGACGGTGTAATAGTGTAATCGTAATCAAGCCAGTCGGTTGACATCCTGTCAATATCAACATAGTTAACAATGCAATTACCGCTTATATCGCCGGTCGGCACCAGTCTGTTTGAAACACAGTGAGGTGGATAAACTCGGAAACTATCGAAGTATACCGTACCGGTAAGATTAGAAGCGGGTTCACTAGTACTACCTCTTTCACCAAAGCCGAGATAGACCTTCTTGACATAACCCAGGTGCACGTTGTTGGCACCGTCTGTAAACCACGACAGGTCAATGTCCCAATACTTCCATTCGCCCGCATTAACATCGCTTAAATCACGGTCGTACAATTTCATCGCTTCGTTGGTGTTGCTGTCTTCCAGCACAATATACATATCGTCAGGATAGTTGCTCGTCTTACCGTAGAAATACAGCCGCATTGATTTAACACCACCTGTAGCCCATGACCAGTCACACGGGTCGCCGCCAAAATCTCTACACGCTTCAGTATAGTTGTAGTAAGCCGTTCCTGCGTTAGTATATTCGTACTTCATCGACTGTTCACCGCCGTTAACAGGGTCGTTATTGTCAATCAAACCGCGATTTATAAAAGCACCCGACCCGGTAAAATCGTTGGGTACCCACGTGTTGTATATCAAATTGTCAGAGTCGTTGTAAATCTCGAAGTCTTCCCACGGAACGAAGTTTCTCATCCTGAACCACCAGACATCGCCCGGCCATTCGGTGGCGCCGTTGACCTCGTTCACTTTCCAATAATAAGTTTTGCTGTAGTCAAGTGATATACCTCCTGCAGGCCAGTTGTTGACATCACGAACCCCTTGGTAAACACTGACATCATTGCCTTCAACCAGTGCCTGGTCAGTGCCGAAGTAAACCTTGTGTTCATCTACTGTTTGGGCTTTAAGTCCCGACCTCCACGTAAGTGTAATCGGCCTGTCATACACAGGCTCTTGCTTATTGGCAGGATAAGGATCCCATGCCTTATTCGGGTCTTTTACACCTAACAGGAACACCTCCAGAGGCGACAAAGCCCTGTCATAAAGGCGAACATCGCTTATCCAGCCCTTCATGTTGCGCCCGGGGTTTGCCCCGTTTGCCCCTATCATAACATCCCAGGTAGTAGAAGTAGCAAGGTTACCTGTCCTACCATGGAAATTATCGAGTTTGCCGTCAAAGTAGAGGTACTTCATTGTCCCGTCATAGACACCGGCGATGTGATGCCATTCGCCGTCGTCGGCTTTTATGGTTCCTATCAGGTTGCCTGTCGTGCCGCCGGCCAGGCCGGTAGTAAAGAATCTCATATAGTCTCCGCCACTATACCGAGATATCCTCCACATATTTTCCTTGGCGCATACATACTGATAGCTTGTATAGAAAGTGCCGTCGGTCCTGAACCACGCAGCTATCGTCATCGTGTCGCCATGGAAATCGGCCCAGGTACAGGGGTCGCTTGCTCCTGCTTTGCCGCCGCCGCAGTTGATAAAGCTTTCACCATTACCAGGGAAGTACACTACATTGCTGTCACTTTCGACATCGTAAACTAATGTCGATGTACCCAAAACAGTACCGTAGTGCTCATTGCCGCTCGCATCGAAGACATTTTTGCTGTCCTTGGACATCTCTTCGAGTTTCCACCAGCCGATAAGATTCGGGTCACCTGTCGGCGCCGCCATTGTCTCGAAGCTCCAGATATCACCCGGGTAAAATTCCGTTCCTGTGTTCGAATCTACCCGCCAGTAATATGTCTCGCCTGCGATAAGAGCGGGACTGATTGTCCACTCACACGGGTCTCCGTCATTGATACTGCCCTTGGAAACACTAATGTCACCATTGGTTACCAGCGTCTCGTCAGTGCCAAAGTAAACATCGCACTCGATTGAGTCGGTGCCCACTTGCCAGCTGACATTTGTCCTCGATGTGTTCACATATTTGGCGCCATCGGGTGGGTCGGGGCTAAGGGCCTTTTTGAACCTTACCTGAAACTGCCAGACTTCGCCCGGCCACTCATTAACGCCATTGACCGCTGTAACACGCCAGTAATAAGCAGTCCCTACTTCAAGCGAACCCATAGGCGCACCAGTGAAGCTGTTTGAATCAAATGTGCCTTTGAGCACACTTACATCATTTGCCTCAACAAGCGATTGATTGGTTCCAAAATACACTTTGTTTCCTTGTGTGGCCGCTGCCTTAACTCCCGGCTTCCAGCTTAGCGATGCTAATGTCTCCAATACAACTTCCCCAATTTCAGGATTGGGGTCGTACGCCATATACAAACCGGCCAGCCCGCGTACCTCAGACTCCGCCAAAGACCTGTCATAAAGACGGACATCGTCAATCAGGCCTTTCCACATCCGGTGCAGTGAATCGGGACGCTCGGTACCCCCAATAATTATGTTATAGGTGGAATCATATATACCCAGTACCCGCGTTACAGAATTCTCCAACACTCCATCTATGTAGATGTACTTGGTTGTGCCGTCAGACACACCGCAGATGTGATGCCAGTCACCACCCTGAATATCGGTACTGGCCAAAAGTGATGTGGGAGTGCCATTGGTGTAGAATCTTGGACTAGTCGTAGTACTATACCGCATTATCCTCCAGGCACCTTCCTTGGCGGCAATATACTGATATTCGGTAGTATATTGATCTATCTGAACCCAAGCTGCTATGGTAATTTCTTCCATACCGTTAGCCCATGTTTCACCGCCGCCACCTCCGCAACTTATATCATTGCCATCCCCGCCGGGGAAGTATCCGACCTTATTGCCGGCACCAAAAATATTGGCATCCTCAACTATAGTAACATCACCCCTAATCGTGCCGTGATGGCCGTATGTGCTGCTGTCGTTGGCCGTGCCGTCATCGAAGTTCCACCAGCCAAGCAGATTTGGGTCTGCAATAACTTTCTCAGACACAAGCACCAGCACCAAAACAATTGAAATTATAAAAAACAACTTTTTGCTCATAATACGTTACTCCTTAAAATTGATTAATATATTACTACATTACACTTTGGTCTCTCACCAAAGTGCCGCTGTTTTCCAAAGATGCATTATGACCTTCACCATATTATTGCACATGTTTCGAAAGCCTGCCTCCAGCTTAAAAATATGTATTTTCACACACCGCCTCCTATGCAGAAAAACCTCCTCACATTGCAGTTCACTCCATTATTTCTTCAAAAGACTGCACACGTAACCTACTCCGGTAATTCACCTTTATAACCTATATATTACCGGTATTTTCATTTTTGTCAAGAAAAACCTTCGACTTTTATGTGTTTTTTGTGAATAACCGCTTTTTTACAAAACTATCGCTGCTCACAGGATATAAATGGGCTTTATTGCAGGATTATAACGAAAAATCCTCACCGCACACGGAATTTGTCCCCCAAACGCCGGCGTGATTTCTTTTTGCTTCTGATTGAAAAGGTATACCCATATTTCCAGCCTTTGCCGATAGTATCTTCCTCATATCCCTTGGCTAACATTCTACTTTCCCATCGACGGGCAGATGCCTCGCTTGTGAATTGCTGAATTACTCTAAAATCGCTCGGGTTGCCATGTTCCCGTTTCCTTCTTTCCGGCTCATCGCTAAGCCCTGCATACCTCATACAAACTCAACTTTCCTATGATTCTTTTCTATCTTAATTACTTCCCTGCCTGCCCCAGCATGCCTTAGGCAGGGGTTAGCTTATTGGCCAACCGACGTTGACGTTTATTTTCTCAAATCGGCGATTTTTCTTAAATCCCCGGATTTGTCCTTATACTTCCAAAAATCCCATCCGTTCACCGCCCCTCTTGCTATTATCACTTTAGCTGCTCCTGTTGGACTATTGT
>CAZECQ010000202.1:0-5068 GCA_964510545.1 uncultured Pirellulales bacterium
GCTTCATACGATACGCGCTCATCAATTATTTGAATGAAAAAGAAAACGATATGGGGTTTGTTCCCCTGTTTGAAGGGCTCGTGGACGAAACAGCTACGTTCACATATGCTCATAGAATTTGGCAGTTCTTTAAAGGTCTGTTCGAAATAAGTTTTTCAAAGATCTTTGAACTATTTGAAATTGAAGACGACTTTCAGTCTTTTTTTGACACTCTAAATCAATCAGTTAGCCGTTTCGCACCAATTCAGGGGTGCGAAACTTGAGTTAATTATAAAACGGGGCTCAAAGCCAAATCAAATTACAGCCTAAGCTTTCATTAGCTCACTGGCCTTCTTAGCGCTATATCCCCTTGAGTCTTGACACACAAGGCGTTTTTTGCCATATTTTATCAATATGTTAAGAATATTATTAAACTTTATATAAAAATGAATGATTAAAACGATGCCAAAAAAGTTACGCGAAATATTCGCTGCTGTAATATTGGGTTATCTGGCATTATTCTGCATTTCGGGTTGTGCAGCAACAGAGAAAAAACCAAGAAACGGTCAGCTCCATAACTTTAAGAGTCTGGGTATAAAAGCAACTTCCCCGCTGCCTGATTCCGATTTTGCCGCAGTCCAAATTGAACACTCCATCAAAAAGGAGTTTCAGCGCTATAAGCTGCTTGAAAATATCATTGCCGGGCCGGCATCGGATAGTAAAGCTGTCGATGCCCGTCTATCTGTAACGATCACTAAGCTGGATTATGTTCGTAGTAGATATTCCGACATGTTGAAGGGGTCAGTGGGAGCCAAAGGCGGCTTTGTTGCAGAGGTCCATTTGGCCGATGCCAGAACCGGTGAGACGATCGCAACATGGAACGTCAAAGGCAGCATGTGGGGAGGGCCGGGATCCCTTTTTGGGTCTTCGTTTCTTAAAAACAAGGGCCAAAAGATTGCAAAGGTTTGTGCAAAAAAACTTCACAAGGCGGATAGATTGTACGTGAAAAAACCGCCCTCTCCGTTTTTACCCCAAAAGACTGAATTAGCAAATCACACATTGATGCAAGAGTTGCCATCGTTGCCAATCCCATCGGTGTCGGAATTTGGCAATTATCATGCACTGGTAATCGGCATAATGGATTATGAATATTTGCCTGATCTCCATACGGTAGGCAATGACACTCGAGCCGTAGCAGAAATCCTCGAAAGTGATTATGGATTCCATGTCAAAGCACTGTGGAATCCTAATAGAGCGGAGATTTTAATTGCACTGAACCAATGTCGGAGGAAGCTCACTGAGCGAGACAACCTACTCATCTATTACGCGGGGCACGGATGGCTCGATGAGGCGGCGGATGAAGGCTACTGGTTCCCCGCAGATGCGACAAGGGACACCGAGGTGAACTGGGTTTCCAACTCATCCATCACGGCTTCAATTCGCGCGATTCGTGCCAAGCATGTCATGGTCGTGGCCGACAGTTGTTATTCGGGTAAACTCCTCAGAGGTATCAAGATTAAACGCGGAACACCCGACTATTTACATCGCCTTTCTACCCAAAAGGCACGTATAGTGCTTTCCTCTGGAGGCCTCGGGCCGAGCGTAGGCAGTGGTGCAGACGGAAACCATTCGGCTTTCGCATCCCTGTTCATTGAAGCGCTGCGAGAAAATAAGGGAATAATTGATGGGACTGAACTTTTTAGCAAGATTCGCAAACCCTTCATGGCCAAAACCAACCAGACGCCAGAGTATGGTGACATCCGGAAGGCCGGTCATGAAGGGGGAGATTTTATATTTGTCCGTCGACAAGGAAAAGACAGGGAGAAACAAAATCATTAATATGAAATTAAACGTGTCCTATAGGTGCTTAATACTGACCCTGTTAATGGGTTCTTGTGCCGTCCTTATCTCCGGGTGCGTGGGGTTCACCAAACCGGAACAGCGGTTCAAACACTATAGGAATCTTGTTGTACATGTTTCATCGAAGGTCCCGAATACAGAAGATATAGTAGTCGAACTCGAACGTGATGTACTTAAGCCCTTTCTAAAAAGCGGGGCATTTGAGACCGTGTTGTTGTCCCAAGAAGCATCAGGCAGAGCTGTGGATGCCAGACTAAACATTACTATAACAAAGGCGAAAAGGCATAGTATAGTAATTTCGGCTTTAACGCAACGCCTTGCCGGGAGAGGGAATCTGCAAGCAACGTTTAAGCTGTCGGACGGCAGAACCGGTCAGCTCATAGCAGTATCGAATACTCAGGCTTCCGGCATAGCTGCAACCGGCTTAGCCGCAGGTAGAATCTATCTTTTTTCCATCCGTCACCTTGAAGCTGCAGACAACGCCTATTTTACTCAAGCAACAGCGCCATCCGTGAGCCAAGTACCGTCAAGCATTATACGTGAACCAAGGGTCGTTTCACCGCATATGCAACGGACAATCGATTTTGGTAATTATCACGCACTCGTAATCGGTATCAATAACTACCAGCACCTTCCCTGCCTTAAGACGGCAAAAAATGATGCCATTGAAGTAGCCCAGATTTTGGAATCGGATTATGGATTTAGTGTGAAAACACTTTATGATGCGAGCAGGACTGAAATCCTAATGGAGTTGGGTGGATACCGGCGCTCCCTCACTGACAAAGACAATTTGCTGGTATACTACGCCGGGCACGGATGGCTCGATGAGGCAGCGGATGAGGGGTATTGGCTTCCTGTTGATGCTACCAGAGACAGTGAAGTCAACTGGGTTTCAAATTCATCAATAACATCCGCGATTCGCGCCATACGAGCAAAACACGTCATGGTTGTGGCAGACAGCTGCTATTCTGGAAAGCTGGTCAGAGGTATACATATCACTCGCAAGGATCCGGACTATCTGGGCCGTATTGCCCAAAAAAAGGCGCGTGTGGTGCTATCTTCAGGAGGTCTTGAACCTGTTGTTGATGTGGGAGCAAACGGTACGCATTCGGTTTTTGCAATCGCTTTTATTGAAGCGCTACAGGAAAACAAGGAAGTCTTGGATGGAACCGAACTTTTTTCCAAAATACGAAGACCCGTAATGGTAAATTCTGACCAAACACCGGAATATGGTGATATCCGAAAGGCCGGCCACGGGGGTGGTGATTTTCTATTTGTCCGTCACAAATGACGTCACCCTTGCCAACTCATTCTTCGGTAAAGCTAACCCCCTGTCGAGGAACATCGAAAAAAAACAGACAACCAAATAATCCTTTATTTTCGGGAACGAAACGCAAAAGCGCGTGCACCTCTGGAAACGTCCCGGTTTTCCCAGTACTCGTAGCCAACACTGAAACCAAAGCCCCAAGCCAATGAAGAACCTCTGGTTTCTCCTGACCACACCCACAATCCCGAAGTCTTCAGCAAAATCGTCATATTGCGCGCCCTACCCTTCGCTGATAAAGGGTCCTCAGTTCCTTTCTTGCGGGCATCCGCCAACCCCCGCCGGCGATCTTCAAATTTTCAACCCATTTTTTGGCATCATACCAGTCTGTGTCTCTGTCAGGCCCGACAATCCATTCAAGACCGGTATTTTTATCATACACCATTCCGTTGGCATAGGCGATAAATTGGCCGTGACGACCGATGATTCGAGTGCCGGTATAAGCCGTGTATGAAGAAAATGGGACAGGCGTATTCGCAATCTTTTTCAAACGAATATCCCTTTTTCCCTGTTTTTCCCCGGCCCGGTGACAAGTTTGTTCAGTTCTTTTTTAAGGATTTTCCCTTCAGGGTCTTCCAATGTTTTATTTTACCCGAATTTTATGAGATCTTACCCTGTCTTTTGTTTATACAAATTTTAGATATAATGATTTATTTGACATAAAAGGCTTATTTTTCTATATTCTATGACAAATAGCGAGTTATGATCACTTCAATCGGGATTATGCTATGCCCATGTTGAAAAATTACCATCGTGAAACTACTGGCATATGAAACAGCGACATGGATATGTGGCAGCAAGCACCATTTGGTTATTGGTACTTTGTACCTTTACTGCTGCCGGATATGCGGCAGCACGCGGCATCAAAGTTTTAAAGATAACCGACAATCAGGGTCAAGAAGTCGGTTTATACCGCCAAAGCCATGCTTTGGTGATTGGTGTCAGTGACTATAGTGAAGGTTGGCCTCGGCTGCCGGGTGTGCAGAAGGATGTGAAGGCGGTATCCGCCACTTTGAAGGGACATGGATTTAATGTAGAGATTGTCACCAATCCCACAAGAGCGCAGTTATACCAAGCGTTTTCAAATTTCATTAATCGCTACGGTCAAAGGATCGAAAATCGCTTGCTGTTCTATTTTGCCGGACATGGTCATACCCGAAAGCTGGCTTATGGCGAAGAAATGGGCTATATTGTGCCGGTGGATGCACCAAATCCCAGTCGCAATCCTCAGGGATTCACCGTCAAGGCGATGGATATGCAGCAAATTGAGGTATTTGCCAAACGCATCCAATCGAAACATGCCTTATTCATATTCGACAGTTGTTTTTCCGGTTCCATTTTCTCGCTATCAAGGGCTGTCCCCGCCAACATCACTTACAAAACGGCAAAGCCCGTACGCCAATTCATCACCTCCGGTAGCGCTGACGAGAATGTGCCTGATGAGAGTGTTTTTCGCCGGCAATTCACCGCGGCCCTGAAGGGGAATGCCGATATGGATAAGGATGGCTATGTCACAGGCGCGGAACTGGGAGAATTCCTACAGAAACGCGTCGTTAATTATTCCCGAAACAGCCAGCATCCGCAATATGGTAAAATTCGAAACCCTCATTTGGACAAAGGAGACTTTGTATTTGCCTTGCCAAAGCCACGCCCCCGTCCCGTCCAAAGGCCATCCATTCCCGGTTCAACGGCTAAATCTGTCAGCCCGGACACCTTTGAACTTACCTTCTGGAACTCTATTAAAGACAGTTCCAACCCGGACGACTACCGCGCCTATCTAACACAGTATCCCAATGGCCGTTTTGCTGCTTTGGCCAAAATCAGAGCAACGCGGTCCCCACAGTTAAAAACACCTTCAGATACAAACGCTTCTCATCAAAAAATAGACACTTGGTTACAGCAGGC
>CAZECQ010000203.1:0-5040 GCA_964510545.1 uncultured Pirellulales bacterium
CCGCTAAATCATTTCATCGCCCTGACTGTTATGCCCTTCACTAACCAACCTCACCGAACCATTTTAACTGCAAAATATAACAAAGAAAAACAATTTCTGACTTTTTCTCTTTGATTTGCTCGTACTCACTCCGGTTCGCCCTGCGCCCTCATCGCGGCCTACGCCAGCAACAACCAATACTAACAACGATTCACAAAACCCGCACTTACCATCAAAGCAAATACAAAAGTTTATATAGAATATTCTTGGGCCTTATAGGTTTCGAAACGTTTCTCACATTTGACCTTTTCTACGTTTTGCTTCGTCTGAGGCTTCAGAATCGAGAATTTCAAAAGCCGCCATTTGGGCAACCAGCACAGCTCCGGCAACAACTGCTGCGACTGCCATTCCAACAGTCAAAGCAAAGGTAGTTGCTGAAACTTTCCCCAACAATGCCAGGTTCGCCTTGGCTATTGCTGGGCCTGCATAATTTTCTACAGCCATATCTTTTACTCCCAAATCTATTTAATACTTCAATCACTCATCTGATTATTTAGAATCTTAACAAATTGCTCGACCAGCAATTTTGCCGGCCATGTGCGCTTACTCTGCTCAATGTTGTTTGAATACCATTTAAACACAGTAGGAAATATTACATCTTCTGCAGATTTATCTTCGAGTCTGCTTACCAGTTGTTTTAAGACATCTCCGATATGAACCGATGGCGATACTCTTCGCACTTTATTATTTTTCCGGCATTGCCTATCAGTACCTGTTACCAACCATTCGCGACAGACAGTGGGCCTGTTTTCGTAAATCGTGCACTGATTATCGTACAAAAATGGACAGGGGTGTCTCAGTCTACTATACCAGTCTGAAATACCTGTCGTTTGTGAGTTGTCGACATGCTGTTGCTCGAACCATTCATTTATTTTGTCGAAGGATTTCATCACTCCGTTGCGCCGCTGAGCAGGCATCTGCTTTACTTCTTCAACCAGACGAAAAACGTCTGGAACGGTCAGAACAACAATATAATGGCAACATATCCCACATCCTTTACGGCACGGAATAGTTTTCCCATTACGCTCAAAGTGTCTCAATCCGGCGTCGGTAATCTTTGATGAAAGCGTTCTTGCCATTGGTGCAATATCAGCCAGTTTCGAAAAACCATTACGCACACCAATATGTAAAGGCAAAAACTCGCCCGCAACATCAAAAGCCATCTCTACAACATCCATTTGGCTGCTCTGTATAGTCCCGGCTGTTTCCCCATCCAGTAATATAATTGGCAACTTATCGTTCATTTATTCGTTACACTCACTGAACCTTATTCTGAATTTGACATTTTAAGTGATATATTAAAGCGACTTAGTTGGGCAAAAACATATCACGAAATTGCCCTTGTCTTTAACCTGCGACTCATTAACAAAAGATTTGACAAACCAAATGGAAAAAAAATTAAAATGCTGGGGGGGGCTTCCGTTCGAATGTCACTTTTATTGTTGTCGGTGTTAATAATAGAAACCTCCGTGTTTTTGCAACTCATACTTGATATCCTTTTTCGTCTGTTTAACAGTTACTAACCAGAATTACTAAACAGATGAATCCGCATTTTCACGTGCCTGTCACCCGCAGTCACCCGCCTGTTTAATACCTTCTTGGGTAAATTTCAAGAATAATATTTAAAATATTAAAAAAATATATTTTATCCGCCGGTGCCTTAGGTGCCTGCTCCCCTGGGCCTTAGATCATAGTGGAGCAATGTCTAAGGGCTCCATTATAGATGATTAATGGAATGGCTCGTCCTGCCTGTGGTTCGGACTGTTTTTACTTACTGCGTAGCTTCACTCCTGCGTAATACTGTATGTCCCTCATTCCGGCCTCCGGCACCACTTCACAATTCCCGTCAAAAGCACCACCGATGACTTCAACCAACCAGCAACAAACTATCAACAACGAACCACTCTTTCTTAGGAATTGATCGGGGTCTCAGACCCTTTTTGCGCGGAGTTTCGGGTCAGTACAAGGCGTAATTTGTCCGCCGCACGGAGGCGTACTGTAGTACATCGAGTACGTGCGGACAAATTTGACAACGAAGTAATCACCCGAAAGAACCACACAAAGCGCTTTTTTTGACAACATTTGCCATTTTTTGACATTTTCCTGCATTTTTTTACACCTTTTTAGCCCAAAATCTAACATTGCCCCCCCAATAAAACACTCCTGCTCAGCGGTTCCTCAAATTTTAATTTTTAACTTTTTATTTTCTTTTTATGGCCTGAGCCATTCCCCATCGAGTGTTAAAAAGCACTTTAAAAGATTGACCATCAAACAGCTATGTGCCGGCAAAACCATTAAAATACCGCCGATATCAATCTTATCAAAGTACCTTTTATCCACCTTCACAATCCCATGTGCCTGGCTGAGTGATGATACATAACTATTCTCAAGAGCACTGCCCCATCCCGTCTCCTGCTGCAGTGCGATATAGCCGTAGGCATCTGTGCCATCTTTTAGCACAAAAGAATCTTTTGAGAGATGGTCGGCGCCGCCATATATAACAATTTCATTTCTCTCTTTATGTTTCGCCACCACCGGACAGGCCGCCACCACAGCGATATCTTCCTGCACACACGAGCCGAGATTCATTTGTTGAACATCGTAAAAGACAAAATTGCCCGGCCGAATCTCATCAACCCCCGATAAGTCTTCTACCACACTGCATGTCGGCGTATCGCCCACCGAAACCTGCACATCATCAAAACCAGCTCCGTTAATAGCCTTTTTTATGCTGTTCATTTTCGAGATGGTATCGAAATAGATTTCTTTTATTTGCTCTTTTGATTTTGCGTGGTACGAATGGCCTGAATGGGTCAATAAACCGCAAAAACTCAGCTTATCCGCTTTTTCAATTTCCCTGGCAAGTTCAACCGCCTCCGGCGCCTCATCCCAGAGGATTCCTGTTCTGCCGTAGCCGGTATCGATTTTGAGCCAGATATTCACGGGATATTTAAGGTTATCAGCCAGGAAACAAACTGATTCTTTTGATTCGGCAAGCAGATGCAAAATGATATTTTTGGCCAGTGCATTTATCTTTTTAATTTGTCGCAGGTTTACGGGAAAAGCAATGCTGATATCTTCCCAGCCGTCTTTTGCGAAATATTCCGCCATATCAACAGAATAAACGGTAATGGAGCTGACACCGTATTTTCTAAACCATCCGCCTATCCGGGCTGATTGGTGTGTTTTGAAGTGCGGCCGTAATTTAACTTTGCTGCGCCGGGCCTTCAGAGCCATTTTTTCGATATTTCTTAATGCCCTGTTTTTGTCCAGGACAAGAGTTGGTTTTTTGATGTCCAATTTCACTATTATTAACTCCAAGTTTGTAAAAACGATATTCAGTCGAGCATTTCAAGAACGACCTGCGCAACCTTCTGCGGCGCCTGGGTTTGTCTTAATGGAATTGTCAAATCGATAAGGTCGCTGCTGAGTCGGGCCAAATTATCCCTGCCTGCCAAAAGCTGTTCGATGGATTCGACTATTGGGTCGATTGAAAAAAAATACGGCATAAATTCCGGCACTAACTCTTTGTCAGCCAGAATGTTAACCAGTGAAAGAAATTTTGTTTTTATCAGCCAGGAGCCAATAAGGTACCAGAGTATTCTGCTGGTTTGATACATAATGACCATCGGGCAGCCGGCCGCTGCTACCTGCAGGGTGGCGCTGCCGCTGGCGATGATTGCAAAATCCACTGCCGCTGCACTTTCGGCTACGGTGCGGATGCTGTAGGTGCATTCGAAAGTTTTAAGTTGTTTTTGTTTAAGGAGTAGCTCTTTCTCGGAATCGACGGCTATGGTGGTGAAAACGGCGGCTGGATATTTTTGTTTTAGGCGAAGAGCAATCTGCTGCATCGGCAGCCAAAGTGTGTTAATTTCGGCGGGGCGTGAGCCGGGTATAATAACAAAATGTGCGTTTTGGGGCTGAAAATCTGTATAATCTTTTTTGTAACGGGTCAAATCAAAATCGAGTTCATCGAGCAGCGGATGGCCTACGAAGGTGACGTCAATGCCTTTTTGGCCAAACCAGTTTTGCTCGAAAGGCAGCAGGCAGCAGAGTTTATCGCAATATTTCTGCAGCTTGTGAATCCGCCAGGAGGCCCAGGCCCATAGCTGGGGAGCGACGTAAAAGAGGGTTTTAATATCAGCTTTTTTGGCTGCTTTTGCGATGTGGAAATTGAAAGCAGGGGAATCACAAACGATGACCAAATCGACTTTATTGGTTTTGAGGAAACGAGTTATGCGTCTGAACAGCAGGTAATAGTGGGCGATTTGTGTTAGTGGTTTTAGGAACATAGCAGCCTTGCCGGTGGTTGTCTGCAGCAATTTGCAGCCGGCGTGGGCCATTTTTGGGCCGCCGATGCCGACGAATTCGATGTTGTAAATAGTTTGCTGCAGGGCGGTTATGAGAGCGGCGCAGTGGGCGTCGGCGCTGGGCTCGGCGGCGCTTAGAAAAATTCGATATGTTTTGTCGTTTTCAGGCATAAGTAAATCTATATGGTACTTAGATTGGGCAAATAAGCAACCAGATATTGTCAGAATAGGGCGGTTTTTGACAAGAATTCGCGGGTTAAAAAGGGAGATGGAAGGTTGTGCTGTAATGATTAGGTAAAATGAGTTAAAAAAAAGTGCGAAAAATTGGGTTTGATTGGGTTTGTTTTGCCGGCGGGTTTGAAACGGAAAATTTTTATAATCTTTTATTAATACAAGTCTTACGTTCATTTGAGTATTTGGAAAATTGGGTTTGTTTTGCATAATTGATTCTTTTTGTGCGCTTGTATAAGTGAAGGGCCTGGCTGGAGCTTGGTTAGAGACACATCGATAGGGCTCTTTGTTCAGGTTTTGAGGTTCGGTGGTCATTTCTGATTGAATATCGAATATTGAATATTCCCCTAAAGGTTTTCCGTTTCGCTCCAAGGCTATTGACTGTTTATCTCCATCTCCGGGGGATTTAAAAAAACAGGTCTCCCCATAATTAGACGAACCTGCGCGTTTGGTGCGAAAA
>CAZECQ010000204.1:0-5026 GCA_964510545.1 uncultured Pirellulales bacterium
GTTTAAGTATGTTGGAGGCGTTGCAGCGATGCTGTGAAAGAATTGGTTTGAAGTTCAAGTTTGTCTGCCGGCCTGAATCGGCGCATCCGGAACAAGCGATTGTGTTTTATAAAAACGGTTGCGGCAGGGAAGTTGAGTTAAACCACCAGCCTTGCGGTGAACAGTATAATATCTCAAAGACAAATATTTCGGTTCTGCACAGCAGGAAGGATTTCTGGCCTGTAACACACAGATATATTGGTTTGGGCGATTTCAAGGTCTATGAGGCGACTTTTGAGTTGATAAAAGCCTGGGACAGCAGCAAGGAAGATACTGATTATAATAAGTTTTCGCCTTTGACCAATCCCGATTTCTATAAGGTCAAGGACGTATATCGCAAGTGGTGTCTTAATGAGGCGGGCGATTACAGCAATGCGCCGTACAATCGGGGAGAAGCATTTGATTTTTCAAAGATTTTCGAGGGCAGCAATTTCGTTCATCGGAGCAGGAGCTTTTTGCCCGTTCTGACGACTGATGAGCTGGGTAAATCTCTGGGCTATTTTCTTGAGGTTTCTTACGATAATGGTTCAAGCTGGCGGCAGTATCTTTATGCTTTTAATAATCTGATGGATGAGTGTGGTGTGTGGCTCAGCAGTGAACAGCTTGATGTTGATAGTTGGGTGACGGCCTTAAAAGGGGTTTTAAAGTTCAGAATGACTGCATCAGTAATCAGTGACGAGCGGTTGAATTGTGTAATTGCCGATGGTCCGGTCGGTTCGGCTGTGCCGGTGGTTGACCATATTATTACCTTGCCTCGTCGATTCAAGTATCGCAAAGTAAGCGGTCAGAGTATTTTTGTGAATGCATCAGACGGTGCGCTGGGAAGCGCCGATGAGATTGACGACAGCGCGGCCGTGTATGAATTTGTACGTAAAAGGGTACGGGTAAATTCTGAAACAATCGAGATTGTCGATTTGCAGATGTCTTGTCCGGCTCTTGATTACAGAGTAGGCGACAGAGTGATATCTTCGCCTGAAAGCAGGGACCTGCTCAGTTGCAGGAGTGATAGCCGGAGCACGAATTGGATAGAGCGTGTGCAGATGGATTTTGAGAAGCAGTGTACGTATTTGAAAATCATTCGGCAAAGGGGTTTGCGAGAATGAGCAGGCAGATGGATATGGGCAAAGGAGAGGAGCTGGAAAGATTTACCCGAAACTGTTCTCAGCAAAGGCGGGAGATGGCTGTTGTTGCTTCACCCGGTGCCAGAAGTTCAGCCTGGGCGGTTAAGGTCAAAAGCCTCTCTTTATACAATGTCTATAACGTTCGTGTGGTTGAGATAGGTGATATGATGCAGGCGATCAATCTGGCCGAGTCATTTCTTGAAACAGGACAACTTCCAGCAGAGACATATGTGGTGATGTCTAAGGTGGGTGAAAAGAATGTTTTTTATGCGCCGGTGTAAAAGCAGCTAAAAATGCAAAAGCTAAGGCTAAAAACGGTAGTGAAGAATTGAAGGTGGGAAATCGCAAGTTGAAAGCTGAAAGTCAATCCAGTTGGCAGTTTAATCGGCAGGTTAATCTTTCCGTGCTGGTTCAGTTAGTATTTCTGGCTGCGTTGATTGTGGGTAGCTGGGTCAATCTGCAACGGCAACTCGACCTGCTACAGAAGGATGTAACGTATTTGTGTCGGTGTCAGGAGAGTTTTGAGCGGAAAATCGAATCGCTTGCAGCAAAGAGTGTTTCGTATGAATATCGTCTACGGGCGGTTGAAAGAGCATTTACCAAATCGGATATGCCGGAATAGACTTTTTGAGAGCCAAATGTAAAGGAGAAATGATGAGAAAGATTTTAGCGACATTGATATTAGTATGTTTTTTGTCGACAGGTTGTGAAAGTCTGCGTTTTGGGCCGAGTGAAGACCAGAAGCAGAATGCCTGGCTGCACAACTGGACAACTGTGGCGGCGGCGCAGACAGCCGCAGCCGAGGGCGCCTCGGAAGAACTTCAGGCATTGACGCACCTGTCGCAATTGCAGAGCAGGGTGTTTACGTCTTATTACGGCCTGCCGAGGGAGCTTCCACCGTCACAATCGGTGGAAGATATACTTGCCGAATCGAATTTCCAGCTTGCGGAAAGAGCATCGTCTCAATCAGCTCAGAGGCCTGATGCGTTTGTGCTGGCGGATAGTCTTTTTGAATTAGCTATTGGCATCTGTGCTTTGATGGGTGGTGTGTACGGGACAAGGGCGGCAGGATTTTTGAAAGATGCGAGAGCCAAGTCGAAGGCCTTGAAAGAAATTGTCGAAGGCAATGAGCTTTTCAAAAAGCAGCATCAGCCTTGGGCTGCTGACTTCAAGGTTGCTCACAAGGACCAATCATCCGGCACAAGGCAACTTGTAGCAGAGATGAAAAAAACCTGAACTCTCGTAAGCTCATAAAGCTGGGTATGTCAATTTACATCTGGTGTTGTAGTGCTGTTTTTCTTTTTTAATTCGAACGCTCGGACAATAACGTAGGCCACAAGGGCAAATACGAAGAATACTAGGAGCATCCATGCGATACCCTGAAGTGTTCCGATGATTGTTCTATACAGCTCCAGTACCCAGCGCTCCGTATTTAGTTCGATTATTTTTGACCCTTCAAATCTCGGTTCTGTTATGTATTTTTCGAGGTCCCATATTCTTACTCCGCTGGATATTCCGGTTACATAGATGGCGAATTTGAGATACTTCGACCAGGCCCTGCTGATTTGTTCTGAAATAATTCGTGCCAGAATTGCATTGATTGGCCCAGAGAAAATCAAAATAACGATGGAAGAAACCGCCAATGCGATTACAAATGTGACGATTAGAAGTGTGATAAACATGTCTTTCTCCTTTTTTAACAATAGAGATTTCTAACAATACAACGGTGCCTCGCAGGTTTGCACTGCCAGCTTGAGTTAATTAAAAAATCACCGGCGTTGATTAATCTTGCCTGACTTGCAAATTATAATCTTTGTCAAGTCCAGTTCAAAGCTTTTTAAGCGATTTTTGCGTGGATTTGTGAATAAGGTTGATTTGTCAGAGGTGTTTGGTATTTTAATAGTACTAAATGAGTATTGAATAATCAAGATTACACTTAAAGGCAATTTGGTTGGTGATGTAGATTAGCCAAAGGCAGTTGCGAAAATAGCAGTCGGCAGAGAAGAAAAAAAGGAGACGGCGACCCCCCCAGTGCATTTTGGTCTAAAGGCTCAACCGTCCCCTTACGTAGAGGAGAGAGATTTATTACCGGACCAAAAAACTGTTTTTGTATCCTAACTAAAGTTTAACTCATCTTTTGCCTTTCTCCAAATTATATGCTACAAAAATCGGGAGATTTGGGCAGAATTTTTGAAAAACCGGCTGTCCTTAAAATCATTGAAAGTTTGATTGCCGGTGCCTAAAATAGCCCAATATAGTTCAGGTGGAGATAATCAATGACAATTGGTGTCTTGACAGCTCAAATGCATCTTCAGGGGGTAACTTCACTTAAGGAAAAAAGAAGTGTCGTCAGGAGCTTGATAGGGCGACTGAAAAGCAGGTTCAATATTTCCATTGCTGAGGTTGACCGCCAGGACAGTAAACAGCTTGCGGTTATAACAATGGCGATGGTGTCGAACGATACTCGATATATAAACAGCCGATTCGATAAAATCATTGAATTTATGCGAAGGGACGGCCGATTCTACCTTGGCGAGATTGAACGCGAAATCTTTTAATTCCTTAATTCTCACCTCCGGATTCCATCCAGTGCAATGCTAGGATTGCATAGTCGAGCAGATCAACTTTGCAATCCCCGTTTACGTCCCCAATCGGCTTTTCAAAACAGAGATAACCCACCGGCTCAGGTACCGGTGAACCTTCATACAACCACTCAACTGCACTCGGACTCAAGGCATAGTCATAAAGGCGAACATCATCAACTCGACCGTCCCACCCCATGTTGTCGTAGGAACTGTTAAGCCGTCCGCCAATTACAAATGGCTCGGCATAGGCGTCATTAAGCAGCCCTGATGGTGTATCAATAGCAGATGGTAAACCGTCAATGTATAGTATTCTTTCTGATGAATTCGAATCGTATGTTACTACAACATGATGCCAATTGGCGTCACTTACAGTTATGCTTGAACCAAGAGCACTCAATCCATTCATTTTGGTGCGCATCGCATCCGTTGCACCATTTCTGGTTAACTGATAACCGTTGCCCTTAGTCAGCAGATGCTGATTATCACTATGAAATGTATCGACCTTGAGCCAGGCCGCGATTGATATCCGAGCACTTATCTCTGCCCAGCCGCCGGCTCCGCCGCAGTCAACAACACTGTTGATGGTATGACCGACCGGATTGTTCAATTCCAGAACATTACTGTCCCTGTCGGCATCGTAAACTATATTGACACTGGTCGTTGCGTCACCGGTCGTGAGTGTGCCGTGACGGTCATTGCCGCTGCTGTCGTCGGCTGTGCCATCATCAAAGTTCCACCAGCCGAGAAGCTGCCCTACGGGATGTTCCAGGCTGAGCTGCCTGATCTCATCTGGGGTAAATTGATAGTCGTAGACCTGGATATCCTCTATCAGACCTTTGTAGAAGTTCAGTAGCCTCCTGTCGGCTCCGATGTTAAGAAGCCCTGCGCCACTGATTGGATTTGTGGTGTATATGCTGCAGGCAACCATCTGCCCATCAAGATATGACACCATCATCGTCATGCTGCGGACAACGGCTATGTGATGCCAGTCGCCTGCAATTTCACTTAACTCAATTTGTGTGTCCCAAAAGTCCATAAACTCCGCCCCATTCCAGACGACGATTTTGCCGCTTGTGTCAATATAGTGTTCGACACCGAACTGGAGCGACCAGTGATTATTGCCTGGCCCAGCCGTGTTGGGGTCGTACTTGTCAAAAATAGCCGCCCACTCGGTCTGATTAGAATCCGCCTTTATCCAGGCTGCCCATGTATAGTTGCCGGTGAGTTGAAGTTTGTTTGCGTTGTAGGCAGTCTGGACGTAGGTATTAGCGTCGAACACCA
>CAZECQ010000205.1:0-4979 GCA_964510545.1 uncultured Pirellulales bacterium
GCAAAAGTACGGCAAACGTGACAGAGAAAGAGGGGTATCTGCTACGTTTATGTGGTTTATTGAAGAAATCGGTGAACTTGCTACTGCTTTGGCATCTAATAATCAAAAGAATAAAGCTGAAGAATTTGCCGATGTTTTCGCCTGGCTTTGTACACTGGCTAACATAAGCGACATCGATTTGGAGAAAGCCTGTGAAAAGTACACAGACACGGAGGAAATTGAGGGATTTAAATAAGCACACAGCTTTATCAACTAAAGTAATGCCAATAATTACCTTTAGTACGGTGAATGCACGGGTTGTCTCAGGCGAATAATACAACTCGATATAATGCCACAGGCTTCTTTGCGATCATTCTGTCAGTAGCACAGGGCGAAAAGTTGGCTCCGCCCCACAATGCTCAACCGGCACTTTAAACTTCGAGTACTCTTAATCACCCACTTCGTCGGGGTGTTGAATTGGAGCATCTTTACCAGCCGCCGTCATAGCTCGATAAAAGCACCAGCCTAATCCTGCGATTATACCCAGCGAAACCACCGCAAGTACAATATATGCCGTAGCTGAAAGCTGCCCGTCATATTCTACCATGGCAAATAGCCCCGGGATTACCAGAATACCTTTTTGGCAATGAAATAAAATCTGATACATACTACTGTTCCCCCATTTTAGCATAATCTACCTTACCAACCTTGTTTAGCGTAACGGCAGCGACAAAAGCAAGCGCCATAAGGCCAAGGCCGACTACATTGGGCCACATTACTTCACCGTTATTGTCAACCAAAAAACCCTCTTTGCGCGTAAAATCATCATATAAGCTCCATACAAACAAAGTGCCCAATACCGCTGGAACAACAAATTTAATCATTTTTTCCCACCACAGACCAATTTTCCAGTCGCTACGCGAGTTTGCATGCCGCCTCAACAGATGTACATCATAAAGCCACCCTATCACTAAGCACTCAACAAGCCCTACAAGCACTATTCCCCATGTGCCGTTAACAAAGCTATCGACCGTATCAAGCCAGCTTAAGCCGCCCTCGGTGGTAAAAATAATTCCAAGGCCGAAACCGACCAAACTCATTGCTGGAAGCACCAGACTTCTTGCCCAGCCGCTTTTATCACAAATACTTGCAAGGACCGACTCTGTTATCGAAAAAGCAGAATTTATCCCCAACAAAACCAGCGCAGTGAAAAATACAACGCTGAAAAACTGTGTAGCGGGCAAATGCGACAACGCCTCCGGAAAAGCCACAAACGCCAAACCCGGCCCTTGGCTTTCGCTAAGAACATCCTGCACAGGAATATTTTGTTTCAGGGCAAGAGCGCCCATTGTTGTAAAGACCGCAATACCGGCTATAAAGCTCACCGCCAAATCGGCTATACCAACAACCAAAGCGTTATTATTGATGTCACTTTGGCGGTGCAAAAAGCTCGCATACGTTATCATCACACCAAATGCCACTGTCATCGAGAAAAAAACCTGTCCAAACGCATGACGCCAGACAATAACATTCTTAAGGGCCGACCAGTCCGGCTCCAGATAGTATTCCAACCCCTGCATCGCTCCATCAAGTGTAAGTCCTCTTACCATCAAAATAAACAACATAAACAGTGGAAGCGGAACCGCCCAGAGTACAATTTTACCAATCCATTTAACGCCTCTGAATATGCTGAAATACATCCCCACCCAAACCATAGCCAATGACAAAACTATCGGTACCTGCACGCCTCCGAGTTTATATGTTTCGTTGAATCCCAGGTAATTGACAAAGAAAAAGTGTTTTGCATCACCATCCCACGGAACCGTTCCTTTGAAGCTGAAGATAAAATAGTTCAAACACCAGGCCAACACCACCGAATAATAGCAGACTATAATGAAGCTCAGCAGTATTGGCCACCACCCAACAAATTCAGTTTTCCTGGATATTTCTTTGAACGCACCCGGAGCAGCCAATTGTGTAAAATGCCCTAAAGAAAATTCCATAATCAGCAGGGGAATACCTACAGTAATCATTGCTATAATGTAGGGAATAAGAAATGCACCGCCGCCATTGGTATATGCCATATAGGAAAACCGCCAGATATTACCCAGCCCCACAGCCGAACCCACAGCCGCCAGAACAAATCCTGCACGCGAACCCCACGCTTCTCTGCGTTCTTCCAAATATTCAGGCATTGCTACTTATTTCTTTTTGTTCGGGTTTTGCCAAATCTTTTTTGATTCCAAGTAGTTCCAGCGTATTACGCTCGATGATATTTCGAATATTGCCGCGAGGGACCGCCGGTAGATTCGTATCGCCAAGAAGTTTGTTAAAGCCGAGCAGTGTCTCTATACACTCTTCTGCCTTGCCCTGTGGATATCCGCTGCCGAACAACAGTTTATCCATTACACCCTGTTCGTGCGCTGCTATTACCGTATTATAAACCTGCCACACCCGGCTGGGATTTATTGTCAAATCTGCATACACATTTTTATGTTTGGCCGCCATTGATAATGTTTGCTCGACAAAAGGCACACCCATAGTGCCAATGACGATTTTTAGTTCTGGAAATGTCCTCGCAACCTCATCCAAAAGATATGGCTGGCCGTAACTTAAAATACTCTCAAGCCCGTCGGCCGAGCCGCTATGAAAAAAAACAGGTAGCCCAAGCTCTTCTGCGCTTTCATAAAACCGCATCGCTCTGCTGTGAGCAGGGTGAAAGCCATTCTCCGAACAATACAGCACCGTTCCGGCAAGGCCCATCTTCTCAGCCAGTACTGACAGATTTTTAGTGCTGATATTGTCTTTCGTGGGCTCTACAACTGCAAAACCGATGGTCTTCTCTTCATATTTACTGACATACTCGGACAATGCCTTATTAGTCTCCTGGCTCGATTTGCCCGCAGCAGCCAGCACTATGCAGACATCCACGGTATCGGCTTCCGTCGCTGCCGGGTGCTCAGCCAGCGAAACCTCATCGCCTGTAAAATTTATATGTGTGTGACAATCGACTATCATACCGCCACCAATTATCAATTATTGATTATCAATAATCAATAATTATTATCCCGTCAAGAAAATATTTCCTCACCCCAAAATACCCACCAATCCCCACAACTATCCCAAAACTTCGCTTCTGTTTTTGCAAAACTTGTTTTGTAGTCCAAAGCAATCGATTTTTCATTATTCATTATTCGTTACCTGTGGCAGTCATAGGAACTCCTTACGGAGAGCTATTCGATATTCCCTCTCTGTCTTTCACCTTGCGTCTTAACTCTTCCTTTGTTATTTTGAATGCAAAGATCTCTTAAACACAAGCAAATTGGAGGTAATTATGAGTAATGAATACGATAGAAGGGATTTTTTGAAACTAAGCGCAACTGTTGGAACCGGATTGGCCCTGGGCGGCGCCGCTCTTTCAGGTTGCACAAATCCGCCAAGGGCCTTATCTACTTTCCCGCCGGAAATCAAAGCTGCTCCAATTGATACCCTTCGCATGGGATTTGTCGGCGTAGGGGGCATGGGTTCTACTCACGTCAAAAATTTCCTGAACATAGAAGCGGTTCGTATCTGTGCCGTCTGCGACATCGTAGAGGAAAAGGTTGCCCGTGTTCAGCGATGGGTGCAGGAAGCCGGGCAGCCAAAACCCACCGGTTATTCACGCAGCGAAACCGACTTCAAACAAATGTGTGAGCAGGAAGACCTCGATTTGGTTTTCAACGCCACACCCTGGAGGTGGCATGTCCCTGTTTGTCTGGCTGCAATGAATGCCGGAAAGCACGCTGCCACCGAGGTGCCCGCTGCCGTCACAATAGATGAATGCTGGCAGCTTGTGGAAACATCAGAAAAAACCCGCAGATATTGCGTAATGATGGAAAACTGCTGTTATGACCGCACGGAATTGATGTCTCTCAATATGGTTCGCAAGGGTTTGCTCGGCGAACTTCTGCACGCAGAATGTGGTTACCTGCACGACCTGCGCGGGCTCAAGTTTAGTTCAAAAGGCGAGGGACTGTGGCGTCTTGCGCACTCGATAAACCGTAATGGCGACCTTTATCCGACTCACGGCCTTGGACCTGTGGCACAATGTATGAACATTAACCGTGGCAATCAGTTCGACTACCTGGTATCAATGGGCGGCAAATCCAGAGGACTTAACTTATTTGCAGCCGACAAATTTGGTCAAAACAGCCCACAGGCAAAGCAAAAATATGCACTCAGCGATGTAGTCACCACCTTAATATGCACTAAAAACGGACAGACAATCGTTCTAAAGCACGATACCGATTCACCTCGCCCTTACAGCCGCGATATTCTAATACAGGGCACAAATGGCATTGTCAGAAAATACCCCCAGGAGAAAATCCATATTCAGACAAGAAGCCCGAAACATAAATGGGAACCGCTTGAAAATTACGCCGACGAGTACGAACACAGATTCTGGAAAGACCTCGGCCAAATGGCCAAGGGAAAAGGCCACGGCGGTATGGATTATATTGAGGATTATCGACTCGTCAAATGCCTGCGCGAAGGAAGCCCTCCGGATATGGATGTCTATGATGCAGCCGCCTGGAGTGTGGTTTCAGAATTGAGCGAACGCTCGATAGCCGGTAAAAGCCGGCTGATTCATTTCCCTGATTTTACTCGTGGTATGTGGAAGACAAGAAAACCAGCCTTCTAATACTTCTCTTGACTTAATTTTCCAGCCAATATAATAGTGCACGGCTTCTTAAGGACCACTGGAGATTGCTTATGGGGTTGTCCGGTGTGCAAAAATGCAATGACTACCCTCAAAGTTCAAGATGTGGAGCTGTGATGGCAGTGTCAAACAGATGGCATTGGGGGCAGAAAGAGCTTCACAACTGCCGTGCACTGAATGTATTATAGGACCTATAAAAAGTCTTAAAATCTTTTTCAAAAAGCAGATTTTTTTCTTGCGGAACAGTCAAGTCCGATATAAGTTGTTATCCGGTTATTGTAAACTGTTTGTTTGCTAAGAC
>CAZECQ010000206.1:0-4944 GCA_964510545.1 uncultured Pirellulales bacterium
TGGGTATAAAAAATATTGGTGTTAAAAATTTGACAAGTGTTTTTATGGAAGGAATAGTAAAATGGCAATAACACAAAAAAAGTTGATTGAATTATTAAACAAGGATTTGAAGCTGGAATACTCTGCCGCTATTCAATATATAAACCACGCGGCGGTTATGACTGGAGCTGCCTACGGCGACATAATCAAAGAGCTGAAAATTCATGCCAACGAAGAAATCCAGCATGCGATGATTCTGGCTGACCAACTCGATTATCTTAGTGGAAGCCCGACTGTTGAAGTCGGACCAATTCATGTCTCAGAAAACAACGAACAGATGCTCGAGCAGGACCTCGACGGCGAAGAGGATGCTATCAAAAGATACAAGGCAAGGATCGAGCAGGCCGAACAACTTAAGGAATTTGCTTTAGCTCAGCAGTTAAGAAATATTTTAGCCACTGAACAAGAACATGCGATGGATTTGAGACAGGCGTTGGGCAAGTAAGGGTAAAGAACAATATATATCAACAGCAAGAAAGGAGTTTTTCATGGCAAAGTCAACAAAAAAGAAAACCAAAAAGAAACCGACTGTTTATACCTGTAAGACTTGTGGCAAGGTAACAAAAACACGCACACATCTTTGCTCACCTGTTAAGAGTGACCAAACGTATGTATGTGCATTTTGTGGCGTATCCACCGGCGACCCCAGGCACGTATGCGCACCGATGGTAGCTGAGATGAAATATACTTGTAAAAACTGCGGCAGGGTCACGCCATTTAGAGGTGCTGTCTGTCAACCCAAGGCTATTCGGTAAAACTCGTGTCATAGCCAATGTGATATGACAATATATTTGCGATGACATTGTTCGAAAGCGAGGTGCTACTTATGGAAGATAAACCAAGAATAGTAACTATGAAGGGCAAGGAACTGAATTTGTCAGGAGAAAAACCCAAAACAGGTGAAAAAGTGCCCGACTTTGAAGTTACTGCCGATGATTTGTCTAAGGTGAAACTTCCATCTTTTGGCGATAAACTGCGGGTTATTTTATCACTGCCTTCATTGGATACATCTGTATGTGATGTGATGGCTCGTAGATTCAACCAGGAAGCCGCCAATCTGGGCAAAGATGTGGTTGTCCTGACTATTAGTATGGACTTGCCTTTTGCTCAGAAACGCTGGTGCGGTAATGCCAAGGCGGACAATATTATAGTCCTGTCAGATTATTTTGATGCAAGTTTCGGCAAAGCCTTTGGGGTACTAATTAAGGAGTTACGACTGTTGGCCCGAGCGGTCTTTGTAGTGGATAAAGACGGTTTATTGAAATATCTCGAAATAGTACCTGAGTTGACCAATGAACCGGATTACGAATCAGCCTTAAAGACAATAAGAAAATTGCTGGAGTGAAAAGTTGCTGGATATAAACTCATTGCTCAAATTAAATTATGGGATGTACATTGTCAGTTCGGCAAAAGACGGCAAATTCAATGGGTGTATTGTAAACTCTCTGTTCCAGATTGTTCCTGAGCCGCCAATGATAGCGACAAGTATAAACAAAGAATGCTTAACACATGAATATATCAGTAACAGCAATATTCTTACAGCGTCAGTTCTTTCCATTAAAGCTGATATGGCTTTTATCAGGGGGTTCGGATTCCGCTCTGGTAGAGATATAAATAAATTCGAGAATATAAATTATAAGTTAGGTCAGGAAGATGCCCCTATAATTGTGGATAACACAGTAGCGTTCGTTGAGGCATGAGTACTTCATAGTTATGATATTGAAACGCATACATTATTTATAGCCAAGGTTACGGCATGTGAAACTACTAATCCAAGTGAAGAACCTATGACTTATACTCATTATCGTGACATTAAACACGGCCGTACACCCAAAGCAGCGGCTACATATTATAAGCCTGAATCTCACAAGCAATTGAAGGAAGGAGCAAACAAAATGAAAAATACGAATGTACTGTCTGTGGTTACATTTATGACCCCAAGCCGGAGATCCTGAAAACAATATTGAGCCCGGAACTGCTTTTGAAGATTTACCGGATGACTGGGTGTGTCCTGAGTGTGGCGCAGGCAAAGAAGATTTTGAACCGGTAGAAGAGTAATCTCTAAAGTCGGAGGTGCCAAATATGGATATATTTGACTATGCATTGAAGATGGAAAAAGATGGTGAAAGCTTTTATCGCGAAATCGCCTCAAAGACAAATAATAAAGGCCTTCAGACGATATTAACGATGCTGGCTGATGAAGAAGTTAAGCATTACCGAGCCATAGAGAATATGAGACAGGATAAGTACCAGATGACCGAAACTACTGTCTTGGACGATGCCAGGAATATTTTTGTCGAAATGAAAGATGCCGGAGAAGAATTCAAGCCGGAACAAGAACAAACAACATTATATGAAAAAGCGCAGGAAATAGAAAAGAAAAGTCAGCAGTTCTATCAGGAAAAGTCCAACCAAACAGACAAAGATGACCAGAAGAAGCTATTTGAAAGGTTGGCAAAGGAAGAGCAGAAGCACTACTTTTTGCTCGAGAACATAATTGAATTTGTTTCAAGGCCCAAACAGTGGCTGGAAAATGCCGAATGGTACCATTTGGAAGAATATTAATATTCGGGAGTTTAGAGATGATAACCAAAGTTAATAGCAGAAAAATGTTTGTATCTATGATAATCGCTGTATTTGTTGTAGCTGCATCATCGGTTGTTTACTCACACTGTCAGATACCCTGCGGGGTATACGATGACAATATGAGATTTGACATGATGGCTGAGCACATAACCACCATTAAAAAGTCGATGAAAATGGCGAATCAAATCTCCAGTGAGAAAGAACCGAATATGAACCAGCTTGTCCGATGGGTGCAAAACAAGGAAGTTCATGCTGATGAATTTAGCCATATCATAACATACTACTTTATGGCACAGCGGATTAAGCCTGTGGAGAAAACGAATTCTGAAAAATATGAAAAGTATCTGGAAAAGCTGACTTTCTTACATCAAATGCTTGTCTCAAGCATGAAAGCAAAACAAACAACCGATTTATCAGTAACAAAACAACTGACAGAGTCGTTGGGAAATTTCAAAAAGGTGTATTATTCAGAACGTAAGAATATACACGAACATTGATATTGTAAGGATCTGCTACATATGACTTATTTGTCAATTAAAGAGAAACCCGATATTTCTATTGTATTGTGCGGCCAGGCGGGACAGGGAATACAGACGGTTGAAAAACTATTTACACGTATTTTGAAAGCTAAAGGCTGTAATGTTTTTGCAACCAAAGAATATATGTCCCGTGTCCGTGGCGGAATGAATTCTACTCTTATCAGAATATCGGATAAGAGCGTTGACGCGTTTATTGACCGAATTGATATTCTCATCGGGCTCAATAAAGGTGTGATAGAACATCTTAAAAAAAGAATCACTTCAGAAACTATGATAATAGGTGAAAAGGATGTTTTAGGCGGCGAGATACAGGATGCAAGCCAACTATTTGATATACCCTTTACGAAAATAGCTTCTGATATCGGCAATAAGATTTATTCAAACACCGTTGCTGTTGGTGCTCTTATGAGCATTTTATCTATAAAACCTGATGAAGCGACGGACTGTCTTAGGCAATTTTTTAACGACAGGCCACAAGAAATATTGGACAAAAACATCGAAGCCTTAAGAAAAGGATATGAACAGGCAAACCAGCAAGTTGGTACAAATGACAAAAACTTCAAAATTTCAGGTAACTCAGAAGCCCGGAAACATATTCTCGTTAATGGGGCTGAAGCCGTAGGATTAGGTGCTATTGCAGGCGGGTGTAATTTTGTATCTTCTTATCCAATGTCGCCGTCTACTGCGGTCTTAACCTTTCTTGCACAAAATGGCCGTGATTTTGGGATCATAGCTGAGCAGGCAGAAGACGAAATTGCCGCTATAAATATGGCAATCGGTGCATGGTATGCCGGGGCAAGAGCAATGGTAACTACATCAGGTGGTGGATTTGCCCTGATGACCGAAGGAGTAAGCATAGCAGGCATGCTTGAAAGCCCGATTGTAATACATTTGGCACAAAGGCCGGGCCCGGCAACAGGACTGCCAACAAGAACTGAACAAGGCGATTTAGAACTTGCCTTATATGCAGGCCATGGAGAATTCCCAAGAATAATTTTTGCACCGGGTACATTGGAAGACGGTTTTTATCTTACACAAAAAGCCTTCAATCTGGCTGACAGATATCAAGTTCCGGTCATTATACTAACTGACCAATACTTTGTTGACTCTTATTATAATACCAAGCCCTTTAATCTGGAAAATATCAAGATAGAAAAGCATTTTATTGAGACCTCAGAAGATTACCAGCGTTATAAATTAACTACAGATGGGATTTCTCCCCGAGGCATACCGGAACTTGGGCAAGGACTTGTATGCGTCGATAGCGATGAGCATGACCAGAATGGACATATTACCGAAGACCTCGAGTTGCGAACGAAGATGGTAGACAAAAGGCTCAAGAAACTTGAGTTAATAAAACAGGAAACAATACCTCCCACATTGCAGGGACCAGATAACTACGAGAATCTTATTATCTGCTGGGGATCAACCCTTAATATCGTATGTAAAGCAGTGAATAATCTTGGCAGAGAGGATACAGCGGTTCTGCACTTCAAGCAGGTATATCCTTTACATAACAGCATGGCTGAACTGATTAATAAAGCGGGTAAGACAATTGCAGTTGAAAATAATGCCACTGCACAATTTGCCAGAGTTTTAAAAATTCATGCAGATATTAATGTTGACCATAATATCTTGAAATACGACGGACTTAGTTTTGCTTCAGACAGTCTCGCTGAGAAACTTAATAAATTGTTATAGGGAATTTTTATGAAAAGCGAAAAATACCTTGTGTCTTATGTTAATTGAACGGCTGGATAGGTTAACCATTCGCTTAAAG
>CAZECQ010000207.1:0-4913 GCA_964510545.1 uncultured Pirellulales bacterium
CCTGATGTCGTGCTCGGCGAGTTCGACCTCCAGTGAACTCTCGCCCGAAGACCAGGGCCAGGCGGGTATTTCGCCGGGATTAGTCCGTTTTTCTACCGGTTACACCGGCAGCCTGCAGCAGCGATGGGCCCAGTTGGAAAATGCTTTGCGCACTCTTGATGTTATTTAAGTTGGAGTTGACCCGGAATGGTTCGGGGTTGTTTTGACCACGGTTTATACCAATGAGTGTTGAATGCAAAGTTATGTTGGCTTAAAATTCGAAAAAAGGTAAAGCTGAAAAAGGAAAAATGAAAGTAGCACTGGTTGGGCTGTTGCAATCGGGTAAAAGCACGATTTTGTCGGCTATCAGCGGCAGGACGATTACCGCGATGGGTTCGATCGCGATTGAAGAGGCGATTGTGCCGGTTCCTGATGCAAGAATTGATTGGCTCAGAGATTATTACAAGCCTAAGAAAACAACGTATGCAACTGTTGACTGCCTTGATGTGCCCGGTTTTAACTTTGCCGATGAGCATGGCAGGGCCGCAGCCAGACGCCTGATTAACCAGATAAGGACCGTTGATATGCTGGTCCTGGTGGTGCGGGCGTTTGAAAATCCAGCGGTGCCTGCTTATCGCAACAGTGTAAATCCGACCAGTGATTTAGTTGAATTAAAAACCGAACTTCTGCTGGCCGACTTGGAACTTGTATCAACACGAATTGAAAAACTTGAAAAGCAGGCCGATAAACCAACCAAAACTCAGGCACACGACAAGGTCGAACTGGCCCTGCAAAAGAAACTGCAGGAAACGATCGAATCTGAAAAACCGATAAGCAGCGCTGTCGAAACCGAAGCTGAACTTGAAATGATTAAGTCTCTTGGTTTTTTGACATTAAAACCGGCGGTAGTTGCGGTAAATACTGGCGAGGGGCAGTTGGAACAAGGATTTGATTTTGCCGATGTGCTCGATGATGATGTTCCGGTTATTACGATTTGTGCCAAGCTGGAATATGAACTGGCGCAGCTGGATGCCGACAGCAGGGATGAGTTTATGGCTGATTTGGGTATTGCCGAATCAGCGGTGAGTAAGTTTGTTAACGGCTGCTATTCGGCATTGGGCTTGATTAGTTTTTTAACGGTTGTTTCGGACGAGTTGCGTGCATGGCCGATAAAGCAGGGCACCTTAGCCCTTGATGCGGCAGGAAAGGTGCATACCGATATTAAAAGAGGATTTATAAGAGCGGAAACTTTCAGCTTTGACGACCTCAAAGAAATTGGAGATGAAAAAGCTGTAAAGGCGGCTGGAAAAATTCGGCTCGAAGGAAAAGAATATGTCGTCCGGGACGGCGATATTATTAATTTCAGATTTAATGTTTAGTTACAGGTTTTAAGGATGGGCTTATGGGTTGGCTTAATTTGGAACGAAAGGTCGCAATTGTTACCGGAGGAGCTTCCGGGATAGGAAAAGTTATTTGTCAGGGCTTAGCCGAGGTCGGAGCCCGGCTGGTTGTTGCAGATATAAATGAAAGGGGCGCCCAAGATGTTGCAGCAGAATTGAAAGATAATTTTGGCGGTGGGCACATTTTTACCAAAACAGATGTTACCAGCAAAGCAAGTGTTGACGCTATGGTTAAGTCAGCCCTCGATGATTTTGCTTGTATTGATATTTTAGTAAATAATGCGGGGATTAATGTTCCGCGGCTGCTTGTTGACCCGGCCGGCAAAGAAGAATTGACCGAGGAGATTTGGGACAGGGTTGTCTCGATTAACCAAAAAGGTTTTTTCCTGTGTGCTCAGGCAGTGGCACGAGTTATGATTAAATCGAGTAATGGCGGTGTTATCATCAATATGGCTTCAGAATCCGGTATGGAAGGATCAGAAGGGCAAAGCGTCTATGCCTGCACAAAGGCGGCTATTTATAACCTGACACGTTCCTGGGCAAAGGAACTTGGAAAACATAACATTCGAGTAGTCGGGGTCGCTCCGGGAATACTACAAGCAACAGCTTTGCGCTCCGAAGAATACGAACGGGCCTTGGCCTACACGCGGCAAATCACAGTTAAAGAACTGCGTGAAAAGTATGAAAAGGCTTCCATTCCACTGGGTAGAAGCGGCAGACTCAGCGAAGTTGCCAACACCGTCTGTTTCCTGGCCTCTGAATGCAGCAGCTATATCCATGGCACAGTCATTAACGTTTCGGGCGGCAAGACAAGAGCCTAACCAACCGAGTATAATGGGGTGGTTAAGGCACTAATAAGGTCTCGGAGATATGAAAAAGGCAAGCATCATCAGTGTTGGTAATGAGGTCCTCAGCGGCCAAACAGTTGATACTAATGCCGCATATCTGAGCAGGAAACTACTTTCTCTCGGTGTGCCTGTTGTCAGTTCCTACACAGTCGCCGATGATATAGATTCAATTTTACGAGCGTTAAAACTGGCCGCCAGTGACGCTGATGTAGTATTAGTAACAGGGGGGCTTGGCCCAACCGATGATGATTTGACACGGCAGGCATTTGGCAAATTCCTCGGCAGCGAACTGCAATTGCAAAACGAACTGCTGAAAAAGATACAGGATTATTTTGCACACAGAAATGTGCAGATGCCGGCGAAGAACAAAATCCAGGCCTATATACCAGCTGGTGCTAAAGCACTCGTAAATAATCTCGGCACAGCTCCGGGCATTATAGCCAAAGTCGAAGACAAACTTTTCATTGCTCTGCCGGGTGTGCCGACGGAGATGAAACAAATGTTCGAAGAATCAGTCTTTGCAGAACTGCAGCAATTGGCCGGCTCTCAGACTGTTATTGTAAGCAAGCTAAAATGCTTCGGAGCGGGCGAATCTGCAATCACCGAAACACTCGGTGACACTTGTCGGCGGGACAGAAACCCTCTAATCAACTGCACAGTCGAAGGCGGCGTAATTACACTGCACATCATCGCAACAGCGAACGATATGACCACCGCCAACCAAATTGTTCAAAAAGATGAAAAAACGTTGAGAAAATTGCTCGGTGATTTGGTGTATGGTACCACAGAACAAACCCTCGCAGAAGTAGTAGGTGAAAAATTGGTTCAGCAGGAAAAGACAATAGCTGTTGCCGAATCCTGCACGGGTGGTGCGTTAGCTGCTCTGGTAACAGATATTCCCGGCGCAAGCAGGTATTTCTTACAGGGATGGATTACTTACAGCAACAAAGCTAAAATCAGCGAGCTTAATGTTCCAGCTGATGTGATTGAAAAATATGGCTCTGTAAGTGAGCAGGTGGCCGAGGCAATGGCTAAAAATGCCGGAAAAATTGCAGGAGCAGATTTCGCCATTGGAATAACCGGCATAGCCGGGCCGACCGGAGGTACTGAACAAAAACCGGTGGGATTGGTATATATTAGCGTGGCGTCCGATAAAAAATGTGAAACCAAACGCTTTATGTTCCCCGGTAACAGAACTTCTATAAGGCTGCGAACGGCACAAACAGCACTAAATATGCTCCGATTAAAATTGTAGAATTGACTAATGTCTTTAATAATGGTATAATAAGTTTACCTGAATTAACAAGGTACCGATAGTATTAGGTAAATATGGCTAAAAAGCGCAGAAAATTAGGTGAAATTCTTTACAAAGCCGGGATAGTTAAGAAAGAGCCTCTCATCAAGGCGATTAAGGACTCCCAAAAAAACGGCAAAAGGCTTGGCCAGGTACTACTCGAAAAAGGATTGGTGGATGAAGAAACTCTTACCAAGGCAATTGCTAAGCAGTTTGGGCTAAGATATGTAAATCTGGATAAGACCCCCGTTTCCGATGATGCAGCCAAACTTATCTCCGAAGACCTTGTAAGAAGACATAATGTAGTTCCTCTGGGTATGGATAACGGAAGATTGAAATTAGTCATCAGCGACCCATCTGATTTTGAAGCGATGGATGCGGTTCGCTTTAGTGTGAATAGTGAGTTGGACTGTTATCTTGCAAGCCCTTCGAAAATCGACTCTTGTATTGAAGAGTTGTTCACCTCGACAGTAGAACAGGAAGAAGAGGACAGACTAAGACACAGTATAGACGCTACTGCAGCCGAACTTGCTGAAGCTGGCCACGATTTACAGGCCGAAGCTCTCCTCGCCCAGGCTGCGGGAGGTGATGATGACGGCCCTATCGTTCGACTGGTGAATCTCATTATCGATAATGCATACCATATACGGGCCAGCGATATTCACGTCGAACCGATGGCTGACAGGGTCCGTATTAGATATCGTGTTGACGGTGTCTGTCTTGAAAAAGACAATCTTCCAAAGAATATGCAGGCCCAGTTGATTACACGTCTTAAGATTCTCTCAGGAATGGATATTGCCGAAAAAAGATTACCACAGGACGGCAGAATTAAACGGGTGATTGCAGGACAGGATATTGATTTTCGAGTTTCGGCGCTTCCGGGCTATCATGGTGAAAGTGTGGTACTGCGAATTTTACGGCCGGACGCAGTCAATATTGGTATCGAGGCATTGGGTTTTGAACGTTATGATTATGAAAGATTTCTTAAGATAATCAAAAGGCCCAATGGCATTTTCTTGGTTACAGGTCCGACCGGTAGCGGTAAAACAACGACTTTGTATGCTGCCCTGCAGGAACTCAATAAGTCTGACAAGAAAATTATTACTGCGGAAGACCCTGTGGAATACAACTTTGATGGTATGAATCAGTGTCAGGTCAGAGAGGAAATAGAATTAACATTTGACAAAATTTTGCGGTCAATGCTGCGACAGGCACCTAATATTATACTGGTCGGTGAAATCCGAGATGGCATTGTCGCAGATATAGCGATTCAGGCGGCCCTTACGGGACACTTGGTTTTCAGTACGCTCCATACCAACGATGCCCCAAGTGCAATTACGCGTCTGATAGATATGGGCGTTAAGCCGTTTTTGGTGGCCAGTTCAATACAAG
>CAZECQ010000208.1:0-4899 GCA_964510545.1 uncultured Pirellulales bacterium
TATGAGAACTGGAGTGGCCATTCAAACCTCCAACTACGATTGGGACAATGTCCATTATTTGGCTAAGCTTCATAATATTATTTGGCTTCGCAACCAGCATTTGCACCGCCAAATATTCCGGCGGGGATGGCTCAGAGTCAACTCCCTACCGAATCTCAGATGCCAACGATATGAACGATATCGGCCTGCACCAGGAAGACTGGGGTAGCCACTTTGTTATGGTAAACGATATCAACCTCGCCCAGTTCACAGGAACACAGTTCAATATTATTGGAACTGATTATGAAAATCCCTTTACCGGCGTCTTTGACGGCAACGGTTTTACCATCTCCAATTTCACTTTTGAATCTAACGATGTAAACTACATCGGGCTTTTTGTTTGGGTCGATGACCCGAATGCAGAAATTAAAAATCTGACTTTAATCAACCCTAACATTAATGTAGGCAAAAGTCGGTATATTGGCTCTCTTGTTAGTTGTTTAATATATGGAACAATTTGCGATTGCTCTGTTCAGGGCGGCACCATTTCATCAGGAGGAGGATATAGTTTCGGTATCGGTGTAGTAGGTGGGCTTGTGGGAGCAAGCGAGGGTTTTATTTCCAACTGCTATGCTATGTAGCTACAACTGTTTCGGGAAACTATAGTTATATTGTCGGCGGTTTGATTGGTGAAAACTATTGGGACGGCTCTATTTTCAACTGCTATTCAGCCTCAACTGTTTCGGGAAACTATAGTTTGATTACCGGCGGTTTGATTGGTATCAATCAGGGCGGCTCTATTTGGGAGTGCTACGCAACAGGGACCATCTTGGGAGATTTTTTCACCGGTGGGCTGGTGGGAGCTAATCAGGAAGGGGGCGCTATTTTGATTTGCTATGCAGATAGCACTGTTGATGGAAATTTTGTCGCCGGTGCGCTTGTAGGAGTCAACTCCGACACAATTTCTAATTGCTCTGCAACAGGAACCGTTTTTGGAACTACGGATAGCGGGGGTCTGGTAGGTGCAAATAGCGGCCGGGTTTCAAATTGCTACGCAACAACCAGTGTATCAGGAGATTATGAAACCGGCGGACTGGTGGGATATAATGATGGTCTTGTCTTTTCGAGTTATGCAGCAGGTCTCCTTACAAATGATGACCCTAATACCGGCGGGCTGGTAGGGTCTTCCGAAACCAATTCTACTTACTCTATGTGTTTTTGGGACAGCAATATCAATCCCGACATAAACGGCATAGGAAATGTAACCGACCCCAATGTAATTGGCGAGTCAACTGAGAATATGCAGACCGAAAGCACTTTTTCCGGTATCGGCTGGGACTTTGTTGGCGAAACAGTCAACGGGGCTAACGACATCTGGTGGATAAACGAAGGAAAGGATTATCCTCGGCTGTGGTGGGAGACTATTGAACCGGTTGAGCTTTTGGATATTTTAGCTCAGGATGTTATTGACCTGGAACTCCAGCCGGGATTAGAAAACAGCCTTCTTGCAAAGTTGGATGCCGCTCTGCAAAAATTAGAAGATGACAACGAAAACAATGATGCTGCCACCATTAACTTACTTGAAGCCTTCATCAATACTGTCGAAGCCCAGCGTGGCAAAAAGATTCCCGAAGCTGATGCCGATGCCCTCATTGCCGCTGCCCAGGAAATTATTGATTTGCTAAGCGGATGAGTAACCGGATTAACTTTTAATTGTTCGTGCGTAATACTGTATGTCCCTCATTCCGGCCTCCGGCACCACTGCGCCATCCCCACACTCTGTCCTTCGCCGCCTGCTATTTACGTGCCTAAAGAACCACACAAAACACTCTTTCTTAAGAATTAATCGGGGTCTCAGACCCCTTGAGCGCGGATTTTCGTTCAACTGCAAGGCTTTCAGTCGCGGCTGAGCGCAGTAGTACTGTTGTACGTCGAGCATCGGGCGCCGGCTGTGTAACACAGCAGTTGGGCGAAAGGACCACTCAACCATTTGCGCAGGTATTCAGTAGTTGAACGGAACTTTTCTCATATTTTTTTATCTCTTACCCCACAACAACTTACAACTTTAACCATTATAAAATCGCCCTAATTTTCGCACCAAATGCGCAGGTTCATCTAATTATGGGAGGCATGTTTTTTACCCCCCCTGAATTTATTACCCTTCAAGTATAGGAGAACTTAATAATGATCAACAAACCACGATATTTGAGATACTATTCACGAGATACGAGCCACGCTTTACGCCCCTCGCCCCCCGTCATAAAGCTTGCTACTTCTGTTTTTTTCTGGACATATTCTACCCGTCACATACTTTCCACCCTGGCTCGTGTTGCCTTCTGTTCGGACTCCGCCCTCATTCCGGCCTCCGGCAGCAACAGCACCCCAATCTAATTCCCCTTTTGAGCGGAGTTTCGTGTCAGTACAAGGCGTAATTTATCCGCCGCACGGAGGCGTACTGTAGTACATCGAGTACGTGCGGACAAATTTGACAACGAAGTAATCACACGAAAGAACCGCAAAAAACGCTTTTTTTGCACTTATTTGATACCTTTTTGACGTTTTTTGCCATTTTCTTGCATTTTTTTGCATTTTTTTACTCTTTTTTTCACTTTTTGCCACTTTTTTCCTTGTCTATATTGCCTATATGCCCCATTCGCACACTGATTTTCGCCTTTGGCTCATTTTCCCGCACAGAGCAATTTTTGCCTATTTTAACACCTGTTTTTCTCTTCATCTTAAGCAAAATTAGCTAAGAATAATTGGCACATTTTCCTTCCCTTGCCGAATGAAATCCACATAACCGCTTATATTCACATAGCTTACATCAACAATCTGCCCGCTCACACAAAATACCGCTTTTGCCCATATTCCCCAAATTAACTAAAGATTTTCCAAACCCTCTGCCGATAGCAATGTTACCTATTTTAACATTACAGAATTTGCATAGTGCCACACTGAGTAAATAGGCAGTATTGGCTATTTAGGAAATAACAAAGATTTGGAGATTGAAACATGTTAAACGAAAATTTTTTTGAGCGTTATTTGGAATCTTTATTACGCGGCGACAGAAAATCCTGCCGTCTTGTTGTAGAGAAAACTCTTCAGAGTGGTACTCCTGCAAATTCTGTTTATGTGGATTTCATTTGGCCGATGATGGTGGAAATTGAAAAACTATTTAGAGAAGATAGAATTACCGCTGTTCAGGAACACTTAGCGACGCGAATTAACCGCACAATCGTTGACCAGCTCCAGAACAAGCTGCCTCGCAGAGACAGCAAGAACAAAAAGATTGCTATATGCTGTGCCCAGGAACAACTACAGGAACTCGGTGCACAAATTATGGCAGACCTTTTTGAAAGCGATGGCTGGGAAGTCAAATTTCTCGGCGGCGGGCTGACCAACGATGATATTCTAGCTTTCGTAAATGAATACGGCCCTGACATACTAATGATTTATGGCTCAACACCAAAAGAGGCACCTAAAATTCGGATATTGATAGATACCATAAAGAATATAAATGCCTGGCCGAATATGCGAATAATGCTTTCGGGCGGACTTTTCACCCGGGCCGAAGGGCTTTGGCAGGAAATGGGCGCCGATCATTATGCAGCCACAGCCATTGAAGCCCTGCAGCAAGCTTCAAGTGATAAGCCGATTGAAACCGAGGAGCGAACAATAAACCGGCGGAAGAAAAAACGCCGAAAAACAGTCGAACAAGTTTCAGCACAAATTGAATCATAGCCATTCCATTGATTACTCGCCATTCTGCGCCTGCCGCAACAGGTCGATGATTGATTATTTTGTTGAGAACGCTTTGCGATGCGGGTTTGAGATTGGGTTTGATTGGGTTTGAATTGGGTTTGTTTTTCTTCCAAATAGCTGTTTTTGGCCCAAAAACGGCATAAATTGGGTTTGTTTTGCATAATTAAGTATTTTTGTGCGCTGGGGGAACCGGCTGGGCTGGGACAGGCGGGGTAGGCGATGTGATGGCTATAATATATCCATAATGCAAGAGCAGCAGCAAGCTTTATGATGAGTGGCAACGGGTAAAAGGTGGGAGGTGAGGAGTGGTGGGTGATAGGCCAGGGGTGAAGGGTGAGGGATAAGGGGGGCAGGAAAGCAGATAAGCCAAGAGGGGGTCGGTGGGCTGCCGGTTTTAGCTGATGCACAGGGTATTCGAGGCGCAGTGCTGCCGTAGGCCGGAATGAGGAACATACAGTATTACGCAGGAATGAAACTCCGCAGTAAGTAAAAACAGTCCGAACCGCCCTTCGACTGCGCTCAGGACGGGCAGGCAGCACGAATCGTGGTTTGTAGTTTGTTGTTCGTTGTTTGTGGATCGCCCGGGTTGGCCTCGACCTTTTCGCTCGGCCTCTTAACGAACCGGTCATTCGGATAAACTCTCGTGTCATAATTGGTAAACGGTTAATATGGTAAATTGGGTAATTGGTTAAATAGTTCATTGTTTTTAGTTCGTGGTTTGTAGTTCGGTCATAATAACTCCTAAGGGAGGGGGTAAAAAACATGCCTCCCATAATTAGATGAACCTGCGCGTTTGGTTCGAAAATTCGGGCAATTTTGGTATAGTCAAAATTTGTAAGTTGTTGTGCGGAAAGAGATAAAAAAAAATTGAGAAAATTCCGCTAAGAAAAAGACTACCTGCGCAAATGATTCTACTCTGCTCAAGCGCCGCGGGGGCTGGCTGCCGGAGGCCGGAATGAGGGCGAAGCCCGAACCGGAGGCAGCGGAAAAAGAGTAAAAAAATGCAAGAAAATGGCAAAAAGCGTCAAAAAGTTGCTTTTTTGAGCACATAAATAGCGGTTCTTTCGGGTGATTACTTCGTTGTCAAATTTGTACGCACGTAATCGATGTACTACAGTACGCCTCCGTGCGGCGGACAAATTACGCCTTGTACTGACC
>CAZECQ010000209.1:0-4892 GCA_964510545.1 uncultured Pirellulales bacterium
AAAGATGGCCGGCGTTGTGTCTGTGATATTGCCGGGCATATTGGCTCGGAAAGGTCAAACGTCTCCCGGCACCTTTCTATAATGGTTAGTGCCGGCGTGTTGGAACACCACAAAGAGGGGCTTAAGGTCTTCTATAGTCTCAAGACACCCTGTATTCTCGATTTCTTTTCGTGTATGACCACCTGTTTAAGACAGCAGGCCAAAGACAGCCAAAAGCTGCTTAAGGTCCTTTAGTCCGGGAGTTTTTGATGAACTTCAAAGCAGAGTCAAAAAAGCTGGCCGTCATTATCGCCGTATTTCTCGGTTGTTTTTATCTGCCCATCGGCGTCAGTCGCTTCGATAATGCTGTTACTGAATCATTGCATCTTTTAAAGTGGTATGCTCAGGAGCATGTACTTCTTTGCCTGGTGCCGGCCTTTTTCATCGCCGGAGCGATTTCCGTTTTTGTAAGTCAGGCCTCGGTAATGAAATATCTCGGCGCCAAAGCCAACAAGGTATTGGCTTACGGTGTCGCAAGTATCTCGGGGACAATCCTGGCGGTTTGTTCCTGTACGGTTCTGCCATTATTCGCAGGCATATACAAAATGGGGGCAGGATTAGGCCCTGCCTGTGCATTTCTTTATTCCGGCCCTGCTATCAATGTCTTGGCAATAATTCTAACCGCCCGGGTGCTTGGTCTTAAAATAGGAATTGCCCGTGCGGCAGGAGCAATCATCTTCAGCATTGTCATCGGGCTTATTATGCACGTTATTTTTCGCAAAGAGGAGACCGAAAAAGCTAATAGTCAGATAGCTATGCCGGACCCGCAGCCACAAAGGCTGCTTATGCAAACAGGCGCCTATTTTGCCAGTATGGTTGGAATTTTAGTTTTTGCCAACTGGGCCAGACCGCTTAACAATGGTGGTTTATGGTTCCAAATCTATTCTGTTAAATGGATTATTACAGGGATTCTGGCGATAGCCTTGATTTTTATGTTGGCGTTATGGTTCAAAAAGAGCGAACTCGGCCAATGGGTCGGAGCAAGCTGGGGTTTTGCAAAACAAATCCTGCCTCTTCTGTTTCTTGGCGTAGTGATTGCAGGCTTTCTGCTTGGCCGTCCTGATAATGAGGGTATTATTCCATCGGCTTGGGTTGAACAAGCAGTTGGCGGCAATTCAATATGGGCCAACCTGTTTGCATCTGTAGCCGGTGCTTTTATGTACTTTGCAACACTTACTGAGGTGCCTATCCTGCAGGGCTTAATAGGTGCCGGTATGGGCAAGGGGCCTGCTTTGGCGTTACTTTTGGCCGGGCCGGCCTTGTCATTACCCAATATGCTTGTTATCCGCAGCGTAATGGGAACAAAAAAGACCACAGTATTTGTCTGCCTGGTGATAATTATGGCAACAATTTCCGGGATTATTTTTGGTGCAATTTTTTAAGAAAGCTAAGTAATGAAGAAAATTCAGGTTTTAGGAACAGGTTGTCCCAAGTGCAAAAAACTGGCCCAAAACGCCGAAATTGCCGCTAAGACCTTGGGGATTAAATATGAAATTGAAAAGGTTACAGACATCAATGATATTATGAACTTTGGCGTGATGATGACACCGGCTCTGGCTGTTGATGGCCGGGTTAAAATAGTCGGTAAAGTGCCATCACCCGAAGACATTGAAAAAATGATTTCTTAGCTTTGGCTTTTTTTCAAAAACGAAAGATATATGAGATATGAATAAGTTCGCAAAAATAACTATAGTTATAGTTTTGGTAGTTGTCGTTGGTGCAGTAATTGCCCTTAAAGAAAATAATAAGGCCGGTTCAGAACCTAAAGACCCCGGCAGTTCTGTTGAAAATGTTCCTGCGGCAAAACCTGACAAGGCCGAAGAATTCAAGGCTTTGCCCCAGCTGGTTGACCTTGGCGCAGACAAGTGTATCCCCTGCAAAATGATGGCTCCAATCCTTGAACAGTTGAAGAAAGAATATGCCGGAACTTTTAACGTGGAATTCATTGACGTCTGGAAAAATCCGGATGCCGGAAGAAAGTACGGCATTAGAGTGATTCCAACACAGATATTCTTTGATGCCGCCGGCAAAGAACGGTTTCGCCACGAAGGTTTCTTCTCCAGGGAAGGCATTTTATCAAAATGGAAAGAATTAGGCGTGGATATAGAGAAAAAGCAGGAGTAAAAAACCTATGCAGCAGCTTTTTACCAGTTTAACTGACGCAATCCAGGGGACTCCTTTGATAGCAATAGGTGCGGCATTTATTTGGGGCATACTTAGTATTCTGCTCAGCCCGTGTCACCTGGCTGGTATCCCTTTGATTGTCGGATTTATCGATGAGCAGGGACGCATCTCAACTCGGAGAGCATTTTACATATCGAGTTTGTTCGCAGTGGGAATACTAATCACAATAGCTGCTGTCGGTGTTATCACTGCCGCCGCCGGTCGTATAATGGGTGACATTGGCTTCTTTGCCAACTACTTTGTAGCTCTAATATTCTTTGTTGTAGGTCTGCATCTGCTCGGAGTAATACCGATGCCGTGGTCAGGCCCGGGGCAGGTGGGGATGAAAAAGAAGGGCATGCTTGCCGCCTTTATACTCGGCCTTGTTTTTGGAATAGCGTTAGGCCCCTGTACCTTTGCATATTTGGCACCAATGCTGGGTGTTACATTCAAGCTGGCAGCCACAAACTTATTCTACGGAGTGCTTCTGTTGCTGGTCTATGGTATTGGACACTGCTGCGTTATCGTTTCTGCCGGGACATGTACTGAACTTGTACAGCGTTATATGAACTGGAATGAAAAATCCAAAGGTTCAGTTATCTTGAAGAAAATCTGTGGTGTGCTGGTGCTGCTCGGAGGAATTTACCTTATCTACACCGCTCCCTGATATATGAGAAATTGGCGAATTTTAGACAACCAAACTCAAATAGATAAAAGGAAAGAATTATGAAAAAATCGAATCTGAATCTGATTATTGATGCGTTGCTGCTACTGGGTATCGCTGCTATAACAGGGATTGGTCTTTTAATGAAATATGTGCTGGTTCCCGGCTACCAGCGTTGGGAGATTTACGGGCGAAATGTGAACCTGTTTCTTTGGGGATTGGACCGGCATCAATGGGGCACAATTCACTTTATAGTCGGCTTGGTTTTAATTGCTTTGCTCGTGCTCCATGTCATCCTGCATTGGCCGATGGTCATCAACATTTATCGCAGATTAATACCGAACCGTTTTGCCCGATGGATTACTGCATTGGTTCTTATTTGCATAACAATTCTTCTCTTTATTTTCTCTTTTTTAGTCAAGCCTGAAATTTCGGAAGACAGGCAGGGAAAAGGCCGCGGATGGCGCCAGCTTGAGAGCCGGCATGTCCAGACTAAAGACCAACTGAGTATCGTGAGTAAATTGTATTGATTTGTTTCATAAGTCCGCAACATTAGGGATGTCATAAATGAAATATACCTATAAAATAGTGCTCTTCTTATTCATATGCAGTCTTGCCGGTACTCCTGTTCGTAGTGATTTGGCCGGGCCTTATATTGTATATCACGGAATGAGTGATGCCTCCGCTGCAGCGGCGCTGGGAAATGACATGTTTGTGGCGGCCGACGATGAAAACAATGTATTGAAAATCTATAAAACCGAGCGTGCATCGCAGCCAATTGCACGCTATGATTTGACTCCATTCATTGTAACCGGCCCGAATTACCCGGAAGCTGACATTGAAGGAGCAACAATGCTCGATAATCGTATCTACTGGATAACTTCTCACGGCAGAAATAAAAACGGGAAAATGCGCCGGAACCGGTATCGGTTTTTCGCCACTTCAGTCAAAGTGAAAAATGATAATGTTATACTTGCTTCTGTTGGTATTCCTTGCCGAACTTTAATCCAGGAGATGATAAAATCGGAGGCGACACAAAACTTGGAACTTGATAACGTAACTCGATTTGATACGAAGAAACTTAATAAGAAAGACCGCAGAAAGCTGGCACCCAAAAAAGATGGCTTAAATATCGAAGGGCTGTGTGCAACTCCCGACGGCAAGACACTCTATATAGGCTTCCGAAATCCCCAAATTTCCGATAAGGCAATTTCTAAGAAAAGAGCAATTGTTGTACCTCTGCATAATCCAAAACAAGTAGTCGAAAAGGAAGAATCGCCAATATTTGGCGCCCCCATCTTTTTGAGTTTGGGCGGGCTTGGAATTCGAAGTATGGAGTATTCTCATTTTCATAAGTCGTACTTTATCATTGCCGGTCCAAAGAATGAAGCATCAGGATTTTCCTTATATCGCTGGTCGGGCAAAAAAGATAAACAACCGGTGCTGGTAAACAGATTCCCGGCAGAACAAAACAATTTTACTCCGGAGGCACTGGTCGTTTTTGAAAATTCCGGCAGGTTACTCGTACTTAGTGATGATGGAAGTGTCGTCATTGATATATCTGATGTCTCTGAGTGCCTGAAGGGGAAAATACTCAAAGATGGAAAGTGCTTAAATAAACATCTGTCCGACCAAAACAAAAAAAGTTTTAGGGGTATGTGGCTGGAGCTATAACCGTCGTCATTTACCGGAGCCTCGATACAGGTTGGTTATATAGTCCTTGCGGGCCGGTAATCAGTTGTGAAGCGCTCGGTTTAAGGAGCAAGATTAATGCAAATAAAAGATGTTACAAAACAGACCGGCGGCTTAAACGTTTTTGAGAAATATTTGACGATTTGGGTCCTGTTGTGCATTGCAGCCGGGATTGTCCTTGGCAGGTTCGCTCCCGGTTTCGCCGAGTATCTTGACAGCTTGGCCATATATGTTGACAAAGCCCCGGTTGTCTCAATACCTATCGCAGTCTGTCTGTTCTTTATGATGTATCCGATTATGGTCAAAATCGACTTTGCCGAAGTTCTAAAGGCAG
>CAZECQ010000210.1:0-4848 GCA_964510545.1 uncultured Pirellulales bacterium
CTTCTATAACAGCAATATGAAAAAACACGGTGGTAAACTCGAAGCCGTACTGAACCTTAAGCGAGGTCCGAGCAAGGAAGCTTTTGTTTGGGATATCGAAAAAGGCCAGGCCAATGCACTGCAGATATACCCATGGCAGACCGATACTTGTCTGATAGGAAGTTGGTTTAATCGAAAAGTAGAGAAAACTGTATTTACACCTGAAGTAGCTGTTGGTAACTTGGTGGATATTGTCAGCAAAAATGGAAACCTATTGCTGAATGTTGGCCTCCGTGGCGACGGAACACTGCCTGAAATGCAGAAAAATGTTCTGCGAGAAATAGGTAAATGGCTGAATATCAACGGCGAGGCGATTTACGGGTCGAGGCCGTGGATAGTCTACGGTGAAGGCCCGACAAAGGTCACTGGAGGCACCTTCAAAGAGCAAAAATCACCCTACACCAGCCAGGACTTTCGATTCACCACAAATAAGAAAGCTTTGTATGCAATTGTGATGGCAATTCCGGAAAAACAGGTCAGCATCAAGTCCCTTTCAACTACTTTGACTTTGGTTAACAAGGTAAAAGGGGTTTCCCTGTTAGGCAGCAAGGCAAATATCAAGTGGCAGCGGACGCCTGATGCAATGATAATCCAGATACCAAAAAAACTCCCATGCAAACATGCCCTCGCGTTTAAAATCGAGGTCGATGACAGCAGTAGGCAGATATGGAAACTGATTATGGAGTAAATATCCACGTCTTTACGGACCTGGATATTTACTTACACGTACTTAGTCTGGCAAACTCCCGGCCTCGCTGCTGGTAATTATCGAACATATCATAACTGGCGCAAGCGGGGCTGAATAAAACCACGTCACCATCAACAGCTAACTGTTTAGCCAACTCAACCGCATCAGCCAGTGACCCGACAACCTCAACTTTAGTCCTTTTCTCGGCGGGTGTTTTTTTTTCAATTGCATCTGCGATTTTTTTGGCTGTTGCGCCTATCAAAATAGCCGCCTTGGTCTTCGTTGCTATTTGCCGGGCCAGTTCGTCAAACAATAAACCCTTGTCATATCCGCCGGCAATGATAATTTTCGGCTCATCGAAAGCCTCCAGCGCCGCAATTGCACTTGCCGGTGTAGTTGCTATCGAATCGTTGTACCAGCGGACACCTTTGCTCTCTGCCACAAGTTCAAGCCGATGAGCAAGCGGCTTAAATGTCGCCAGAGAGCTTCTTATCTGTTCATCTTTCACGCCGAAATGCTTTGCAACGGCAATGGCAGCGGACAGGTTGCTAAGATTGGCCCTGCCGACCAGCCCAAAGGCATGGCGGATATCATCACTTACATCGTTGGTTGAAAATTTCAAACAAATCCTGCCCGCCTCTTTCCTGTATCTTTCATACCACTCCGCTCCAATTTTGTCTTCGCTGTTAAATATTGAAACAGAAGGGTTGTTCATATCCGGCCTTTGAAACTTGAAGATATTTTCCTTGGCTGCGGAATAATCGGCGAACGTGCCGTGCCGGTCGAGGTGGTTTGGGGTGAGGTTTGTCAAAAGTGCAACCTTAGGGGCTTTTTTAATTTGAGCCAATTGCTCGGCCTGAAAGCTTGATATTTCCAGCACCACCAAATCATTGCTGCTAATTTTGTCTATCGCCGCCAGTAGGGGTTCATTGCCGATATTGCCACTGAGCCGGACGTTCTCATATCTCGTATCCCGTATTTCGTCTCCGGCATTGCTTAGCATGTGTGCGGCCAGCGCTGCGGTTGTGCTTTTGCCGTTGGAGCCGGTTATCCCGATTATCGTTGCAGGAGAGAGTTCAAAAAAAATATTTATCTGCGACGTGATAAAACCGCCGTGTTGTTCTGCTGCTGCAACAAACTCATTGTCGGGCGCAACTGCAGGGTTGACTATGACAATATCGGCTTTCTCAAAGTCACTTTTTTCGTGCCCGCCTAAGTGAAATTCAATATTGCTAAATTCTTCAAGCTCTTTGACCGAGTCTCTCAATTGCTGAGCGTCTGCCAGGTCTGTCACTATAACATTCGCGGCGATTTTAACTGCAAATTTCGCTGAATCGACCCCGCCGCCGAACCGCCCCAGCCCCATAACCAAAACTTTTTTGCCTGCAAAGAATCCTTTATCCGAAATTCGATATTCCCTGTTCGACATTCGCTATTCGTTTTTACTTTTGGCTAAGTTTCATTCCCCAGGTTGCCTTGTTGCGTTTACGAAGCCATTGCCTTTGCCAAATCTATCTTCGCATCGATAACGGCCTGTTCGATGCATCTTTTCCAGTCATCGGCGAACTGTTCTCTGTATTTTGGCTTCTCGTATGCGTAAATAATTGAACGTGATGCATTGATTAATGCTCCGGTGCCGTCGTCTTTGCAAAACCGAATGCAATCCTGCGCCGATGCCCCTTGCGAGCCGTAGCCCGGCACGAGAAACCACACCTTGTCGTATTTCTCACGCAGCGCCGTTGTAACATCTGGGGCGGTTCCGCCGATTATCATTCCGACATTGCTGTATCCGCTGCTGCCGATATGACGGGGCTCATCGGCAATTTGGCCGACGATATCAGCAATTTTTTCATACATTTTTTCACCGCTGCTGTCGGCGAAATCCTGAATTGCCGCCGATGATGGGTTGCTGCCTCTGACCCAGACAAAGACACCTTTGCCTTGTTCGTCGGCCATTTTTGCAAACGGCTCGATACCGTCTTCACCTGCAAAGCCGTTAATCGTAATTGCGTCCGGAGCAATAGTGTCCTCGAGGCCCACCAACTGCGAATTTTCAAGATGAGCGGCGGCGTAAAGTTCGGCGGTGTGCCCGATATCACCGCGCTTGACATCACCGATTATCTCCAGCCCAAGCTCGTTGGCTTCCGAAATCAGTGAATAATAAGTCTCTATGCCCTCCCAAAGATACTTTTCGAAAAAAGCAATATTTATCTTTACCGCAGGAACCATAGGCGCAATGATTCGCAGTACCTGTGTACAGTAGTCAAAAATCGCATCGACCGCTGCGGCCGCATCGAATTCATCATTCATCTCGCGATGGTTTTTTATCGAAGGAGGCAGTCGGCTGTAAACCGGGTCCAGCCCGACAATCAAAGGAGTCTTTTTATTTCCCACGGTCTCGCACAGCCGGTCTGCAAAATGACTTGCCATTCTTCAAAAACCCTTCTTTTTATAATGCAAACTTAAAATCCTTTTTCTAAGAGCTCCTGCTTACTATAATGATATACCTGCCACAGAGCAAGATAGAAATTGAAGAACTGAATTTTTATTGTGATTTTGAACGGCTGAAAAATTTGAAAAAGAAAAAAAAGAAAAAGTTCAAGAGAATCTATTGGCTCTTGATTGACCTGGTCATAATGGCTGTTGTTATTATTTTATTGTTATACAAGCCCACCCGTTATAAAGGCCTTGATGTTTCATCCACCAGCCTGGAGCAGGGCCAGGTACATCCTTACCTAACACACGATTTATCGCCCCAACTCCATAACGGGCTGCAGTCAGGGGCGCCATTTGATTTTGTCGTGAAGCAGGTACCTATGAATGAAGTCATCTCCTGGTCTGATTGGCCGAAACAGGCAGAAGGAACCAATTTTTCATTACCTGAGCTTTTTTTTGAGCCAGGCCGAATTATACTGATGGGAACTGCGACTACCGGTGGAGTTGATTTCATCGTTACAATTGCTGTCGAACCGGAATTGAGCCGGGAGGGACTGTTAAATCTAAGGGTCGCCACGGTGAAAATTGGCGCTATGAATATCACGCCTCTTGCCAGGCTCATAGCTAAGAAGATGTACGCTGAACGGATGTCTACAACTTATGTTGATATGAACAGCATCGCAGCTAAAATTGCAGCTTCGTTACTGGATGACAGAGCTTTTGAGCCGGTTTTTAATATTGAGGGCAGAAAGGTCCGGCTCGAAAAATTTACCATCGAGAAGCAAAAACTCACCGCCGGCCTAAAAGAAATTTACCACTAAAAAAGCAGAGACAGCAGTGGTAGGGAGGAATGTTTTATAAAAAGTCATATTCGGCCAGAGATGTAGAGTCAACGGTGCAGAAAGCCGGTTCGGTTTTGCAGTTGAAGCGGAGAATATGGCGGATGATGTCTTTTCTGCTGATGATACCGACTAATTTTCCTTTTGCTGTTACCGGTACCTGCCTGAAAGAGTTATTGATTAGACAGTCATAAACATCCAGCAGACTTTCATCCTGCTCTAAGCGGACAGCAGGTTGTGTTATAAAGTCATTGACTGTTTTGTCTTTTGTGCGGCCGCAGAATAATTTTAAGGCCCCTTTTTCTGAAAGGATGCCGGCCAAGGTCATATCATCCTCGACGACAGGTATGTCGGTTATGTCGTTTTGCGCCAAGAGCTGCAGGGTCTCATATATCGAACTGTCTTTTTTTATGCAGATTAGCTCTTTTGTCATAACATCTTTTGCCTTTAGCATTACAGCCTCCTTTTTAACTGTTTTTCCTTTTTGTTAATATCAAAGTATTTTACAGCGCTTAATGGGGGGCTGGTTGTCCGCATCTGCGGCGAATAAGCACCAGAGAGTTTTACCGAAAAACAATTTACTCAGTGTCTTCTTCACTGTTATCTATCAATTGGGGCATCGTTTCTTTCAGCAACTGTAAAGCCCTGAAATGTTCTACATTTGCCTGGCACCGCATGGCCTTATAAGCATCCTCTGTGATTTGACCCAGTGAAAAGGTTTCTAATTCCAGACTCTTATTTAACTCTGGTATTCTCGTTTCAACTTCACAGATATCTCCAAGCTCAAACTGCATAAGCGTTGTGACTGTTTCCACTTGATTCCGCACACCAAGCAGAAAGCCATCG
>CAZECQ010000211.1:0-4841 GCA_964510545.1 uncultured Pirellulales bacterium
GCCCTGGCAAGCTGGAGCGGAGCAAGAATCTGCGAAGTTGTGGTAAACCACAGACCCAGGACCGCAGGTGTCGCCAAATACGGCCTCACGCGAACATTCAAAGTGGTACTCGACCTGATTACCGTCAAGTTCCTCGGTTCTTTCTCAACAAAACCTATTTATATCTTTGGAGGCCTCGGACTGATAACATCAATCGGAGCACTGGTTTCCGGACTGGCCGTGCTGTACCAGAAATTTTTATCCTCAAAACCTCTTGCAATGAACAGAAACCCTCTGCTCGTGCTGGCCGCTATGCTCATTACTGCCACCATTCAGTTCATTTTAATGGGCCTGATTGCGGAACTGCTGGTTCGCACATATCACGAATCGCAAAATCGCCCGACTTACGTCATCAAAGATATCCTTGAAAGCCCCGATAGCGGCGGAAACAAAAAATGACCGGAGCTTCCCGAAAGAATATGGCCGCCAAAAAAGAAAAATCACACAAACAAAAAACTGTCCTCTCCGATAAACGACAAAGCAGAATAAATGTTATTATTTTAGCTGTCGTAGTAATCCTGGCTGCAATTCCATTCGGTCTCGGTAAATATTTTGAATTCAACACGCCCGGCCCATTTGACAGTGGAGCGTATGTCTATTCCGCCGCACACATACTTGACGGTGCCGAAATAGGTGTAGAGGAAAAACCCAGCGCTCTGCTGGGAACACTGCTGGTCAATATTCTCGGCGTATGGTTATTTGGCTTTAATGAGGTCGGCCCCGAACTTATCCAGGCAATCCTGCAGGCCGCTGCCCTTGTGCTTATGTTTGTTTCAATGAGAAAGCTCTTTGGCAAACTGGCCGCTTCCGTTGGAGTAATCATTGCTTCCGTATATCTGTCCTCGCCGCTAATCGCCAAGTTCGGCAACGTCAAAGAGCAACATATGATTGCCTTTATGGTAATGGGAATAAGCTGTTTCGTCCTGTATCAACTCAAGGGCAAATGGTTCTGGGCCGTCCTTGCGGGTTCATTCGTAAGCTGGGGGCCGTTGTTTAAGCAGACCGGGCTTTCAGCAGTTGGTGCTATGGGCTTATTTGTCATTATACAGCCGCTGCTAAAGAACAGAACTTTCAAACAAACAGGATGTGACATCCTGTTACTGTTGGCCGGCGTAGCTGCGGCGATTGGACCGTTATATATCTGGATTATTGCCTGGGACGTGCAGACTAACTTGCCTTATTCGTTTGTATTCAACACAATCGCAAAGATGCTGCCGGCTGCCCCGGAACCAGGGCAGACAAAAGCAGTATCGAGTTATATTGCAGGAGCCAGAAAACTCATACCCTTCTCAACACAATGGCCCAGGGTATTACGGTTCTACAGTGTGCTCATATTGCCGATTGCCCTGGCAGCCGCCTCTATTATTGCCAGAATAATAAGAATGATTACCCGGCTAACGGGCAAATTAAAACCTCAGAACAGGAAAAATTACGACAGGTTTGTACTGCTCTTTACCGTCTGGTGGCTGCTCGATATGGCCTTTGTCTGGATAAGCCCCCGCTCTTATGAACAGTATTATCTGCCGCTAAACGCCTCAGCCGCTATGCTCGCAGGTTACTTAATCGCACTTTATAGCGATAAACTCGCGGCCGCCAAAATTTATAAGACCCGATGGACAATCGTCGGGCTTGCAGGACTCATTTGTATGATAGCAATGTCGTGGCACATTTTCTTCGGCATAGAAAAAAGCCCGCACTCCGGCCGAAAATATGGCAGTAAACAAAAGGGATACACCCAGAAGTTAAACGAAATCTCTTCTCGCAAAAAGAACAAATCCAAAGGCCCGTGGGAAATAACCGGCGAATATATCCGCATTAATTCCCAGCCGACAGACAAAATTTACGTCTGGGGCTGGTATCCGGGAATATACGTAAAAGCCCGGAGATTCAGTTCCGCTACAAAGGCCTTTAGTATGCCTCGGCCGGCCCCGCAAGTAATGGAAAAGATTGTCGAAGGACTTATAGAAGAATTCGAAAAAGAACCGCCGAAATTCATCGTCGATTCGCGCAAACGCCACGTGCCGATGGAAAGGCCGCCTTATGTATTATGGTCGATAGCACCTAAAGGATTTATGGGCATAAAACAAAACTGGTTCCTGCCTCCAAACCAAAACCTAATCGATGAATATGATATGCAGTGGGCCCGGATGCTTCGTACACAATTTGACGAGGACGAGGCCGCCAGATACGAGGCATTAAAACCGCTTCGAGAATACGTTATGAAAAACTACGAAATTGCAGAACCACAGTATTTTGTACCAGTTAAAGACCAGCGCCTTATTCTGCACAGACTCTTCGGCCAGCATATTCTATTTAAGTTAAAGAACCCCACACCAACAAAGCAGGAACAATAGTCGTGGCGAAACTGAATTTACTGATGCTCAATTATGAATTCCCGCCCATCGGTGGCGGCGCCGGAAAGGCACATCTCTCTCAACTCAACGAGTACACAAAAACAAACGAGCTGAAAATCGACGTACTCACTGCAGCGCCAAAGCCCGGTTTCACCAGGGAGCAATTCTCCGACAACATCACTATCTACAAAGTCGGCCTGCACAAAAAAAATCTGCACTTCTGGCGCAAAATCGAGGTGCTCGAATGGCTGTTCAAGGCACAATATCATTATCGCAAACTTTTACGGGAAAATAACTATGATTTAGTGCACGCATTTTTCGGCTTCCCGACAGCTTGGCTTTGTTTTAGAAGCGCCAACAAACTGCCCTATATAATTTCACTTCGCGGCTCTGATGTGCCGGGAAAACACGCAAGGCTAAAACTTGATTACAAAATTCTTGCCCCGGTCTTCAAGGCCATCTGGAAAAAGGCTTTTGCGCTTATTGCCTGCAGCCAGGGACTGAAAGACCGCGCATTACAGTTTATGCCCTCTGCCGCCATCGATGTCATCACCAATGGTATTGACCTGAATATGTTCCATCCCGCCCAAAACGGTAAAAGCTTCCAGCAGCTAAAACTCTTGACCGTCGGCAGATTGTCAGTTACCAAAAGGTTTGAAATGCTGATTGACGCCGTCGAAATATTGCACAAGGCCGGCTGCAATCTTCGTTTGACTATAGCTGGCGGCGGCGCAATGCTGAACAGATTAAAACAAATCGTCTCACAAAAAAACCTCACCGATATTATTGACGTAAAAGGCAGAATCGAATCCGACCTGATGCCGGATTTATACCGCCAAAACGATATCTTTGTCAGCGCAAGCATGCAGGAAGGGATGAGCAACGCAATGCTCGAGGCGATGGCCTCAGGACTTCCGATTATCACAACTCGCTGCGAGGGTGTCGATGAATTAATAACAGATAACGGAATTGTCATCGAACAGGCCCGGCCTGAAGCAATTGCCGACGAAATAAAAAAACTCGCTGATGATAAGACCGGCTATGAGTTAATGTGCAAAACAGCAGGAAAAAAGGCCGAGCAGTTTGGCTGGGATAACATCGCCGAACAATACCTTAGGTACTACAGGAATGTTGCTGACCGGGACGGCTAAAAAAATGTCCGATAAACAAACTCAAGGTAAAATATTAATCACCGTTGGCGTTCTCAATTACAACGGCGCAGAGAAACTAAAAAAAGTAATCCCTGCAGTTTTGGCACAGGATTATGAGCCGATGGAAATTATCGTCACAGATAACGGCTCAACTGATGAAAGTGTGGAATACCTCAGGCAATTCGGCGAAATTAAAATCATTGAGAACAAAAGCAACATCGGATATGGCGCGGGCAAAAATGTTCTTGTAAAAAACGCCAAAGGCGATTACGTTCTCACACTTGATAATGATATCGAGCTGCCCGAAAGCAATTTCCTCTCGAAACTATTCGAAGAATACAAAACACTGACCACCCCCGCCTATCTTTCACCGTTATTACGCGATATCGACAAAGATTACATCGATACCGGCGGATTATACTTCAACCGGCCCAACAAAAAAATTGAACTGGCCGACATCCTCTCAACAGGAATAAAAAAAGTGCCGCGCTACCGGGGCGGCGCCACCTTTTTCAAAAAAGATATATTTGAAAAACTGGGTGGTTTTGACGAGATTTACCCGATAAACATAGACGATTACGATATGAGCGCAAGGGCATACTTGAACGGCTGCAGCAATTACAGAACCACAAATCTGCTGGGCATTCATCTCGGCGTCGATACACGGACAAACATCGACGCTTTGTGCTGGAAAAATCAATATTATCTGTGCGGCTTTAACAGAATGATTTGGAAAAATTACAAACCGAAAAACCTGATTATATGGTGGCCGGCCTCGTCCCTCTGGATTCTTTATAAAATGCTGAAAATGTCACTCAAATATAAATCGCCGAGGCCGCTCTGGGCTTATACAAAATCACTCTATTTCTTCCTGCGCGACTTCCCCGATACTCTCAAACAGAGAAAAAAGATTCAGTCGCAAAGAACCGTAAAGGACGACCTGTTCCTGAAAATTTAGCCCGACGGAGTTTCGTCAAAATGAAAAATATCTCAGTTGTAATGTCGGTATATAACGAGCCTTTGGACTGGCTGAAAGGCAGCATCGAGTCCATACTGAACCAGACATTCGCCGAGTTTGAGTTTATTATCATCAATGACAACCCCGCCGCAAAAGAGCTCGCCGATGTGCTCAAAAGTTATATGAACAAGGACGAGAGAATCACGATTATCGAAAACCCTGAAAATCTTGGACTCACCAAATCCTTAAACATCGGCATAAAACAGGCAAAAGCCAAATACATAGCAAGAATGGACGCCGATGATATATCACTGCCGGAAAGGCTGAAACTGCAATACC
>CAZECQ010000212.1:0-4792 GCA_964510545.1 uncultured Pirellulales bacterium
TACCAACGTAGTCAGCTCTGATCGGCAGCTCACGATGCCCGCGATCAATGAGGACGGCCAGTTGAATGGTGGCTGGTCGGCCGTGATCGATCAGGGCATCCATAGCCGCCCGAATTGTGCGCCCGGTGTAGAGCACATCATCTACCACTACAACATGTTTATTGTTCAAATCGAAGGGTAAATCGGTCGTGTGAACCACAGGCTGATCTTCGCGCTGGGAAAGATCGTCGCGGTACAGGGTGATATCGAGAATTCCTAAGGGGATCGGGGAACCTTCTATTTCCTTTAAGTAGCTTTGCAGCCGGGCGGCCAGGGGCACGCCGCGTTTGCGAATTCCGACCAGGACCAGATCTTTTATATCTTTATTGCGTTCAATAATCTCATGCGTTATACGCCGCAAGGCCTGTCCGATTGCCTTTTCATCCATGACAGTAGCTTTATGTTTAAGCGTCATCTTTTCACCTCCTTCCTGATTTTGCACTGGTTGTACAAAGAAGGTGACCGGTACACCAAAAACACCGCCACTGCTGCGGGAGCGGGCGGTGTACAAATATATTGCATTATGGTCGCCCCCTTGCCAGCCTCACAGGACCATCTTTAAAGGGTGCCTAACTGCTGACATATTAGCACTAAAATGATTCAAAGTCAATGTTAAATTAGCCGCCATGTGTTAAATTAGCTGAAGTCTATTGCGTTTACTGTGGCGAGGATTTAACTGGCCAAACTATCTTGTCGCTTGGAAATTTCAAAATCGACAACAATGTTTCTGGTGAAAAGTAAATCGCAGGTCACACAACTATCCGTTAAGCAACCATTAATGACCAAGTACTTCGTTAGCCAAATACTATTTCATCTCATATAAAGCCTAATATAGTACTGAACCTAAGCCCTCTGAATCGTGATTACAGCCAATGTGAAAGCTGCATAAAGCGGATCGGTTGCAGCTGCGCCAAGTAAAATAATTAAGACTACGCCGGTAATTCACGATATCCCACCTGTGAAGCACATAAATTGCCCCCGGAGTACTCACACAGCAAGTAAGCCTGCAGGTTTGACAGAGGAAATGACTGAATATTATAATTAAAATAAGCAAACCTTGATTTCTTGATGACCGGAAAAATATAAACGCCTTAAACGGTGGTGTGGTTAAATGGTACACTTGTCGAAGCTCTACCGTTGGTATGTAGGTACCCTGGTTTTTAACTTTACCATGATGGTGGTAATAATAAGAACTTACGCCGAGTCTTTTTCTTTGGCGATGGATCCCTTCAGCTGGCTCGGCAAAATAACTACTTCTGACGGCGCAGCCAATACCGGAGCATCACTTCTTTTCTCAGTTGCATTATTCTTTAATCTCTTCAGGTGGAGAAAAGCGCTTGCCCTTTTGTCAGAAACCCGTCTATGGAGGCTTAAACTGGTTCCGATTCTGGGCCACTTGGTATTGTTCGGTTTTTTACTGATGGCCTTTCCCTGTGATCGCTTTAAAAACATTCATAGTATCGGATCCGGTTTTGTTATTGGCGGCCTTTGGGCTTTTATCACCCTGACTTTGCTTAGCTTAAAAAATGAATTCACACCCAGGGTTTTTATTTCATTGCAGTTATTTCTTCATAGCGCTGCTCTATTCTGCGGCATCAGCTTCATGCTTGATGCTGCCCTTAAAGGTTTTAGCCAGAGACCCCTACTTCTGGCGATCATTGCCATATCTGCCATCTGCCTTGTGTTTAAAATGCAGCGTTGTGCAGATATGCAGTACAGAAATCATAAACCTCAACTACAATATGACAGCTAAATGGAGTTACAGTGCCCTGAAAGAAGGTCTTGATTTCTCTTTTTTGTTCGAGAGTTCACCAAGACTCGTGAGAATCTTTATAAAAAACGAAAACCATAGCAACCCGTGATAGAAATTGGTCTACTATACCGATCAGTGGCAGGAGACTTCAAGCTATGCTTGTAGAGTGAGGCCATTGCGTGGGATGGCGTGAACCTTTGCCCGTGGTAGGGAGAAAATAAAATCATTATGCCCGGGTATAGTTCATAGAAAATATATTTCAATCAGGATGCTTTGTGTCAGGAGAAGCTAGTAGCACTTCAACTAATTCCGGATCGAACTGGGTCCCCGAGCATCTTTTTAATTCAGCGATTATTTCTCTTTTATTTAAAGATTTTCTGTAAGGCCGGCCACTTTGCATTACTTCAAAGGCATCAGCGATTGCAACTAGCCTTGCTAGTAGGGGTATTTCTTTGCCCTTCAGGCCATAAGGATAGCCTGTACCGTCCCAATGTTCGTGGTGAGCAAGGATCTCGTCAGCAACACAAGCAAATTCTTTCTCGATCCCGGCAATTCTAGAACCTATTTCGGGGTGTTTCTTTATTGTTTCCCATTCCTTTGCCGTTAAAGGTTCCTTTTTTGTCAAGATTTCTTCGGAGATGTTTATTTTCCCGATATCATGAAAAGTAATAAGAGTATTCAAGCGGTCTAACTCGGTGGTTGAAAGATTTATTTTAGTGCCGATCGAGCAAGCTATGTTCTTCATGCCCTGAAAGTGTGCTTTTGTTTCGAAGCTTTTTTCTTCAAGGATCTTAATGAGTATTTGAAACGCTTCACTTTTTGTGCTGTGTCTGACGGACAATTTTTCTCTATACATATTGTCTTCAGCATCTTTTAAAATCACTTTAAGATCTTCTTCTGCAACCGCCTTAACTGCTGACCCCAAAGCCATAGAAACTGGAACTTCTTCTACATTTGCAGTGCTGCATAATTCGGTTATCCGTTTACACAATAAGTTAGAATTTTCGGCTGTGGTTTGCGGCAGCAGAATTACGAATTCATCACCACCCCAGCGGGCAACAATGTCTTCTTTCCGACAGGCCTGACCTAAGATAACGGCAGCTTCTTTGAGTAGCGCATCACCTTTCTCATGGCCGTAAGTGTCGTTAACCAGCTTGAGACCGTTTAAATCGGCCATAATGATGCTAAGAGGTAGTTGTCTTTTTGTGTTAAGTCGTTCCATTTCTTGTTCCAGGTAACGGCGGTTATAGAGGCCGGTAAGACTGTCGTGAAAACTGGCGTGGCGAATTGTTTCTTCAGCTTTTCGGCGCAGGCTGATGCATGAGAGCATCCTTGCAAATATTGCTAGAAGTTTGCGTTCTTCCGGGGTGTAGTCACGGTTTTGCTTGACAGCATCGAACCCGACAAATCCGACACAATTGTTTTCAGCCATCATGGGGATAGCCAGGAGGCTTAAAATCTCCTGGGGCTCTAAGATATCCTTGACGGCGCCGGGCGGCATATTTGGAACGTCCGGTATATCCATTGCATCACCTTTGATGTGACAGTCTACCCAATCCGGTATTATGTCCAGCGGCACCGCTTTAAGCTTCTCTATCTGCGGGTTGATTCCCGGTGCACACCATTCGTGAGTGTTCGTGCAGATCCTTTTATCAAAATCGTAAGCAAACACATAAACCCGGTCTGCACCGACAAACTCTCCAAGTTCTTTTAAGGCAACCTTGATTGCATCGTCTATTTTTTCCAGGGGGATATTAATAAATTCGGCCATCAATTCCATCAGCAACTTTTGTAACTGTGAGTGGTGGGCTAAGACTTTTTCGGTCTGTTTCCGGTCGGTGATATCTCGGTACTGCCACATATGACCGATAAAGTTTTTGCTTTCAGTAAAGACAGGAATATAATCCCGCTCATACACTCGCCCATCAGCAAAATGAATCTCTTCTCCGATAACAACCTGGCGCAACTCGATTATTTCTGTTGTGCGGCTGGGAAATAGCTCTGGCTCGGCAAGAAGATGCTTGACTTCTTCTGCTGCCTTGTTGCAATTGCTTCCGATCAGCGCCTCCGGTGGTGCAGGAATAGAAAAGATTTCGCAAAAAACCTGGTTGGTTAGAATAATTTCACGCTGATCATCTTCTACCACGAGACCGCACTGCATGTTTTTAACCAGGGAGCGAAAGCGCATTTCACTGTTACGCAACAGTTTTTCTGTATTTTTTCTAGCGGTAATATCAAGAAATACAGTGGTAAAAAAACCTTGCTCTTCACTATAAGCAATTACCTCATACCAGCGCTGCAGAGTTTCCGCATATTGCTCGAAACTTATACTGCCACTTTTTATTGCTACTTTGCCGTAGGTGCCAATCCAATCGAATTCACTTTTTTCAATACCGGGAAGCACTTCGGTAATTTTTCGGCCAATTATTTCAGCACCGGCCAGATTAGTCATCTCTTCAAAGGCACGGTTTACCTTTAAGAAAATGTAATCTACTGGATTACCAAAGCTATCCGTGACAACCTTGTAGCGAGCAAAAGCATAATCATTGTTTGTTTCAAGAAGCACGCGATAATTACCCTGCTCATACATCATTATTGTTTCCTCCGGCAGTCAGGTGTTATTGGCTTATTCCAGCATTTCTTCACGAATCCTGCTTATATGTTAGAAAATTATATAAACTACTGAAGCCAGGTGTGCTAAGTTTTGAAAAATATATTTGTTGAAATCTCCAAATGAGACAATCAAAATATGGTTTGTTGCTTAATCTTTTGGCGGATATGGATCTTTGCCATGGCTGTTTTTTTGCGCGATGCACCAGTCTTTTTTGTGGATGAACAGTTCCGGTTTGCTATTCTTGCTGGTTTGTCGACCGTGAGCAATTGCATGGGGATGCGGACCGATTGCAAAATGCCAAGCTTGGCCTGAGTCGCTATGAGAAAAAAGTTTCTATTTTTCGGTCAATGCACCGGTCAAGCCAACTTCACTGAATAAAGCCCCGC
>CAZECQ010000213.1:0-4752 GCA_964510545.1 uncultured Pirellulales bacterium
GTATAAAGATATGCCGAGCTTCGATGTAATGGACAAATGCAGGAATTTCTACTTCGATGGGCATCCGTGCGGCAACAGCGTTCTCGGCAGTACCGAAAGCATAGATAATTTGACGGCCGAGCAAATGAGAGATTATTTTTCTGCACGATATGCACCGAATAATATGGTGGTGGCGTGTGCGGGCGATTTTGACTGGGACCAAATCCGCTCGATTATGGCGGATGCCTGTGGGCAATGGCAAAAACGCCCGGCTGAAAGAGAACTTAAACACTACACGGGCGGCAAAAAACAAAAACGCCTTGAAAAGGCAAACCTGGCCCGCGAGCATATATGTCTGATGAGTCCGGCAGTGTCCGCCAAGGATAATCGCAGGTTTGCAGCTTCGCTTTTAGGCGCTATCATTGGTGATGATGTTGGGTCGAGATATTTCTGGGAGCTGGTCGATAAAGCATTGGCCGAAATAGCAACAATGATATTCGGAGCTATGGACGGCACAGGACTTTTTTGCAGTTATATCCGCTGCAGCAGCGAGAACGTCTCTAAAGTGCTCGATATAATCAGGGATATTTTCCAGACTCTCTCTGAAAACGGCGTAACAAATGATGAATTGCAAAAGGCAAAAAACAAACTATTGAGCGCTCTGGTGATAAAGAACGAACTACCGATGGGTCGGCTGGTCGAGATAGGCTTCAACTGGCAGTATCTACAGCAGTATCGAACAATTGATGACGATGTCAGTGCAATTAAAGCGGTTACAATCGATGATATTCATTCACTCTTAGAGGAATTTAAACCCGGCGAATTCACACAGTTTTCAATGGGCCCTGCCCGATAAATTTTTGCGTAGGCCTTTTGATGTCCACAAAAGCAGCTCCCGGAGGGACAATCCTATGATACGACACAGATAGCGTATAACCTTTAATCAGCAGAAAAATAATTGTCGTTGACGGGAAATAGTGCTTGACGAAAGTCAAAGGGGACATTATGCTCTCATAACTTTTGTGAGCAGAGAGTGTTACAATGCTCAGAGCAAATGAAAAATTTCTATTTAACGAAGGTGATTAGCAATGGCAGAGGTTCTTTCTTCCGATGTTCAGGATTCTACGCAAAAGACGAGGTTGATTCCGCTTCACTTCCTGTGGCCTTTTATTCTCCTGACCAGTTGCTTTAGCTTATGGGGTTTTGCCAACGATGTTACCAATCCAATGGTAAAAGCCTTCTCCAAGATTTTGCTCATGAACAATTTCGAAGGCTCTCTTGTTCAGTTTGCTTTCTACGGTGGTTACTTTGTAATGGCATTTCCAGCCGCTATGTTCATCAAAAAATTCTCGTATAAAGCGGGAATGCTGGTTGGCCTCGGATTATATGCAACAGGCTCTTTGTTATTCATTCCCGCAAGTATGATGATGGTTTTTTGGCCGTTTTTGGTCGCCTATTTCATTATTACCTGTGGTCTTTCATTCATGGAAACCACCGCCAATCCTTACATACTTTCGATGGGCTCTGAGGAAACCGCCACCCGGCGCCTTAATTTCGCCCAGGCATTCAATCCGATTGGTTCCCTGTTTGGTATGTTCACAGCTCAGCAAATAATTCTTGCTCGGATAAATCCGGCCTCGAGGCAAATGCGCGAGGCAATGAACGCAGAATCATTGCGTACAGTCACCCAGCAGGATTTGGGTATTATCCGCGTACCCTACGTTGCCATTGCTGTCGTCATTGTTGTTGTCTTCGTTCTCATTGCAAAGACCAAGATGCCCGCCAAGGCGGGGCGGGATAGAACGCTCAACCTCAAACCCACATTAAAACGCTTATTATCGAATAAAAGATATGTCGGAGGGGTTATCGCCCAACTTTTCTATGTCGGGGCACAGATTATGTGCTGGACCTTTATTATTCACTACGGCACAGAGTTATTCACAGCACGGGGCATGGCTGAGCAGGAAGCTGAGGTCTTGTCTCAAAAATACAACATTGTCGCTATGGTCATATTTTGCTCCAGCCGCTTTATTTGTACGTTCCTGTTGAAGTACATCAGTCCGGGTGGATTACTGATGAGGCTTGCTATCGGCGGTATCGCGCTGACACTCGGCACCATTTTTATTCCCGGTATAGCCGGATTGTACTGCCTCGTGGCCATCTCAGCCTGTATGTCACTGATGTTCCCGACCATTTATGGAATCGCCCTTAGAGGACTCGGAGATGACGCCAAACTCGGCGCCGCCGGACTCATTATGGCCATTCTCGGCGGTTCACTGATGCCCCCTTTACAGGGAGCTATCACCGACCTTGGTACAGTGTTTTCGTTTTCCGCGGTCAGGCTCTCTTTTGTACTGACTTTGATTTGCTTTATTGTAATTACACGCTTTGGATGGAGAACTCTTAGATTTTATTCGGATTAACATTTGACCTGTAACCTCACCTGGCTATCCTACTTGGCGGAAGCAGCATTACATGGTGCTCACGAAAAGAAATTCCCCGTTTATTCGTGGGTACCTTTAAAACAATAAGTTACAATCCCCGTCGCGTGAAGTTATTATTCTTAAGGGTATACAACATATATGCCGTTGGCTCTAAAACGATAAATGCTGGGGTTTTGTGAGCAAAAACCCCAAATATCTCTCTGTAATCATACTACAGTCTCGAAAAACCAACCAACTTTATTGGATGAGAACCTAAAGATAAAATTTTTTAAAAAATATTGGATTTCTCACAATTTTCTCATCTTTATTTTGTTATTGTGGAATATAGGTAAAACCCGGTAAAATCGAAAAGTGCCCGGATGCCAATGTCCTAAGGACTTGTCGGGCGGCCTGACCACGGTGGCAGGCTAAAAAATTGTGGCTGTTTTTTAAATAAGGAGACGAAAAAATGAGGACTCGAAAAGGGCAACTGTTCACCGTTATGGTTGTGCTTGCGATTGTGTTGTGCGCAGCGGTATATGCGAGAACCGGCGAGAAAAAAGACTCAGACAACCTCACGGCGAGTTGGAGCGAACATAGTCGCGATGGCGGTGAAGGCCGTGGCGAACGAGGCGGTGAAGCCAAACATGGCGAGAAAGGTGAAGAGTCAGGCACTCAATATGCCTTGAACGAAACCTACAATCAGGTTCGAAACGGTGCCCGGTTGATCTTGGCCTATGATGCGAAAAGCAATTCCTTCAAAGGCACGGTGGAAAACACAACGAACAAAACCTTGAAACGAGTTCGAGTTGAAGTTCATCTGTCAAATGGAACAGAACTCGGCCCAACAACTCCTGGAGACCTTGGTCCTGGTGAAAAAAGAAGCATCAAACTAAAGGCAACAAGCAGGAAATTTGAAAAATGGTCGGCCCATCCTGAAGTAGGAATCGGCGAACATGGTAGCGGCGAAGAACGCGGTGAGCATAGTCGAGAAGTTCAAAGCCAGCACGAACGCCAGGTAACACAATCGCAGGTACCTGCGAAAGCCCTGGAGGCACTTAGGAAACTGGCTGCCGGCGCCAGGTTCACAGGGTTTGCAGAGGAAGTCGAGTATGGCAGCACGTTCTACGAGGGCTCATGGAAAACTCCCACAGGGGCAAATATGGATGTCCTGGTTACTCCGACAGGTGCCCTGGTGGAAATCGAGGAACAGATTGATGCCGACAAGGTTCCGGCGGCAGTGCTCAAGGCGGTGAGAAAGGCAGCCGGTAAGGACACCGAGTTGATGTTCGAGAAAAAAACGACGATTCAATACGAGGTCAAGTTCGGCAAAGGCGATAGTCAACACGAGATGCTGCTTACTCCGGATGGCCGCCTCGTTGAGCAGGAAGTTGGGAAAGGCAAATCGGACGACGCCGGCGATAGCAAAGAATACGGCGAGCACAAGTCCGAAAAGGGCACCGGTGATGGCAAGGAAAAACGCGAGCACAGGTCCAAAGGGCACCGGTGACGACTACAAGTAAAGCCGGAATAAGTAGCGACAAATTAAGTTTCAGGAATTAAGATATGAACCGCCGAGAGATGGTTGTATTGGAATTATTGCTCGGCGGTTTTTTATTGTGGGTATTTAGATGCGTCTATTGCTTGTAGAAGACTATCGGCCTTTACGGCAATCGCTTACAAAGGGACTTCGCGAGGCCGGCTTTGCTGTCGATACCACAGGCGACGGCAAAGAGGGGCTGTGGTATGCGATGGGCAACGAATATGATGTAATCATCCTTGATATCATGCTGCCCGGCTTGGATGGCCTCGAAATCCTCAAAAAGATTCGAAGTAAAGGTAAGAAAATCCATGTATTAATCCTGACGGCTAAAGACACAGTAGAAGACCGCGTAGCCGGCCTAGACCTTGGAGCCGATGATTACCTGGTAAAGCCATTTGCATTCGAAGAATTATTAGCGCGCATTCGGGCACTGCTGCGCCGCAGTTATCGACAGAAGAATCCTCGCATCAACATCAAAGATATGCGGATTGACCTTGCAACACAGAGGCTTTGGCGCGGCAGGCAAGAAATATCGCTCACACCCAGGGAATATGCGCTTTTGGAATATCTGGCTATGCGGGCAGGCCAAACTGTGTCCCGCGCGGATATATGGGAGCATGTCTATGAGTTCAACTCATCGGCCTCCAGTAATGTAGTGGATGTGTATATTGGTTATTTGCGGAGAAAAATTGAACTGCCGGGCAAACTTGCATTAATTCGTACCGTACGAGGCAGGGGCTATATTCTGGGGGCAAAATCATGATACGTTCGCTTCGGTCTCGTTTGCTTGTTGGTATAATCGGCGGG
>CAZECQ010000214.1:0-4747 GCA_964510545.1 uncultured Pirellulales bacterium
ATATAAAGCGTTGCTTCTTTGAAATTGGGATCCTTAGCAAGAATTTCTATAAAGACTCGCTTTGCTAGATCAAATTCTTTCTTTTTTAGGGCTCCAACACCCTCATAATAAAGTTTAGTTAATTTTATGTAATTGTTTGCTTGGGCTTTGACGCTAAAACAAATTGACCCACCTAATAATAAAAAAAAATAACCCATCCTAATTTTAAGCTATTAAGTGCTCGGAGAAAAGACCCATCTAAATATATCAACTTGTTATTTGAATCTTTCTAAATTTATTGAGTGAAATGGATATATAGCGAGGGAAGATTTAATTTTCAGATTCCAAACGTTCTGCTTGTTCCACATACCATTGCACGCTTTCCGGATCGAAACCTGGATTGGTTTTAGCGAATGTGGATGCTTTACGATAGTAGCCGGCCGCCTTTTTGTTTTCACCTTTAGCCTCAAGAAGTTGTGCCATTCTTTCAATACCATCGATCTGATCGGGGTAACGTGTCAGAAGCTTTTGACACGATTTTTCCGCATGATCGAGCCGTCCGGGATCGATAAGGTCTAAAACCTGGTTGGAGAGGTTGTCCAATTCATCAATTTCATGCATAAAGTAACCGGCAGACTTGGGGATTTGGTCTTTGTGCCGAGATGCTGCCTGATCCTTATCAAGGCAACATTTTTTGTATTTTTTTCCACTGCCACAGGGACATGGCGAATTGCGTGATATTTTTGCCATACGACAACTCCTTATAGATGGGAGGTTCGGACATGAATGTACAAGAAGAAGCAGAAAAACTCAAGCAGCAATGGAATCAATTTTTTGAGGAAGCAAAAAAGCCTTGCCAATGCATCTTTTGCAACTGCATGAAGCTTTTTTGGAACGGGCGAAGAGAACGCACTGCCAGTGTGCTCATTGGCGATCAAACAGTGCATCTTATAGATATTTTATGCAGGCGGATAAAGTGTTTCCAATGCAAGAAGAGCTGGACCATCCGGCCTGGGGGCCTGATGCCCGGACGGCATTATCAACTGTGTGTCGTAACCCATGCAGCAAGCCGTTTTCTTTTTGATTCTGATGCGACATTGAGCAAGGTTGCAGATATTTATAAGTGTGCGCGTCGTACGGTTGGCCGCTGGTTAAAGTGGATCGCCGACATTGCCAAACCGTCCGAGCTTATTTGTCGTTTATTTGCCATTTCAAAAAAGTCCATGAACCCGGTTGAAAAAGTTAAGGATGTTGAAAACAAAATAGCACACACAGGCGCCCAATTCTTTAAACGTGCTGCCAGGAATTTTCTCATTCTTCAAGCCTTGGCCAAGGCAATGGGATACCCAGCAAACGGCTTTCAGTCAATGGTTGAATCTGCAATTTTCAACAGGGTTGGCATTACAACTTACGGCGATCCATTTATCCCCGAACTTGCCCGGTGACAAAGGCATTATGATAGGTTACTGCTTGATCCATGTGTTGCAATGGTGAAAGTGGCCTTCAATTTAATGATGTCATGGGACAAATCGTGGGAAACGGGTCTGATTTAAGGATACGGCGGATAGAAATTTGCCATATTGAGCTTGGGTACGCGCATATCAGAGTACATAATCCGGAAGCTGTATTACGTCTTGCCACATCCTTTCAACAGTATAGTCAGATCATCCCTGTGCTCGTTGTGCCGGCAGAGCATCCAAAATATATTCTCATTGACGGTTATCTGCGGGTGGCTGCAGCCAGACAATGTGGGAAAGATACGCTATTGGCCCAAATTTGGTATGGCAAGGAACAAGAGGCACTTATTCACGTTTTGGCCAAAACCGGTGAGCGCAAGTGGGATATATTCGAAGAAGCCGGTCTAATAAAGGAACTTCATATTCAACATCAACTGTCTCAGCGTCAAATTGCTGAGCAGTTGGGAAAAGATCAAAGCTGGGTATCCAGACGAATCGCTCTTTTGGATACGCTTCCTGAAGAGATCATCCAGTCGGTGCAGCGAGGTAATATATCCACTTGGGCTGCCACCCGGGTCTTGACTCCTATGGCGCGCGCCAACATCGAACACGCAAAGGCGCTTGCACAAAGCTTAATGAAAGAAAAGATCTCCACGCGCAAGCTTTTTATCTTTTTTCATTACTACAAAAAATCGAATCGAAAAACACGAAAAAAAATGGTTCGAAAACCGCAACTTTTTATTAAAGCCCTTGAGGCCGGCAAACAAGACCATCTGGCCAAACAACTCAAAGACGGGCCGGAAGGGCAATGGCTTGCAGACGTAAAAATGATCGCTCACATAATCCGCAGGCTTATCAAGCAGGTTCCTTCTGTCATCTATGCCGGGCAGACCAATCTGGATAAACGTTGCCTGCTTACCGCTTTTGAACAAACAAAAGATCTTATTTTGTCATTGGACGAAAAAATAAGGAGTATCGACGATGATATCCGAGGACAAGAGGCAGACGGTTATAACTTTGCATCATTCGGGGTGCCCGATACGCAAAATCAGTCGTCTGCTGAACATATCACGCAATGCGGTTCGTCGCATTGTCAGGAGCAGAACAAACAACACAGATGCCAAACCCGGCCGTTACCAGCATCTTGAGTCCGCCATCCGGGAGCACTTTAAGCCCTGCAAAGGCAATGTGGTACGGGTACGGGAAATTTTAAGTGATAAATACGGCCATGATATTCCTTACAGTACGCTTACACGTCTGGTGCAAAAAATGGGTTTGCGCCACGGCAAGAAAAAGCAAAGAGCCGGATCATACAATTTTGGGCCTGGCGAGGAGTTGCAGCATGACACCTCACCGCATCGCATGACCCTTGGCAGCAAGAAAATAACGGCCCAGTGTGCCTGCCTTGTACTGGCCTACAGCAGAAAAGTCTTTATCCAATATTATCCGTCATTCACCCGTTTTGAAGCCAAGGTTTTTCTCACCAAGGCGCTTGAGTATATGGGCGGCAGTTGCCCTCGATGCATCATTGATAATACCAGTGTCATGGTTGCCCACGGCAGCGGTCCGGATGCTCAAATTGCCCCTGAAATGGAAGGCTTCGGAAAAACATTTGGGATGAGTTTTGTCCCACATCGTATCGGGCATGCCGATCGAAAAGCTCGCGTGGAAAGAAATTTTTCATATGCCGAAAATAACTTTCTTGCCGGAAGAACTTTTACCCATTGGCACGATCTGAATCAACGCGCCCAAAAATGGTGTGATATCGTTGCAAACAAAAAACTCAAACGGTCCCTTGGTATGAGCCCGGATGAGGCTTATCTGATTGAAAAGCCTCATCTTTTGCCGCTACCTGCTTATATCCCCGTAGCCTGCAAAACATTGCAAAGAATCGTTGATATGTCCGGCTACGTGATTGTCGATACCAATCGATACTCAGTACCCGAGCACTTTTGCGGAAAAAAGGTTGAAGTGCATAAAACCTGGGATCGCATCCTGGTCTTTTTTAAACACAAGAAAATAGCCGATCACAAACGAGCTATAGATAAGCGGGATACTAAAGTCATGGCCAAAGGTCACCATTTGCCCCTTAATAAATACAAGGGCCAAAAAGGTCCCTGCAAAGAAGAAAATGCTCTTGTGGGACAGTGTGATGTTATCGACCAGTATGTGGATGGTGTCAAAAAACGTTCCCATGGCACCGGCAAAAGAAAATTGCAAAGGCTTTTGGATCTTAAACGAACATATCCTGGGGATGCATTTGAAAAGGCAATTGAGCAGGCTCTTCATTATGGCCTGTATGATCTTGCTCGCCTGGAAAACATAATCCTATCCTACGTGGCGGGTGATTTTTTTAATATTAAAAAAGAGGATTGATGAGGAAAAAACTCCATAAACTGCTGATTGATCTTCGCCTTAAGGGTATGGCTAATGTTCTTGACCGTGAGCTTAACCGTGCAGAAAAAAAAGGGAGTGCCTTGGATTCAATCCTTTATCGTCTCCTTGCTGAAGAACTGGCTTATCGCCAGGAACGCAGCATGCTTTACAGACTCAATCATGCCAAAATTCCGTGGGACTGGACCCTTAAAACCTTCCCCTTTGATAAACAACCGGGCGTTAGAAAACCACAGATTATGTCTCTGGCAGGACTGTCGTTTATTGAACGGGCCGAGAACATTGTCTTTATCGGTAATCCTGGCACCGGAAAATCAGGACTGGCTTCCGGGCTTTTACATCAAGCGCTGATTGACGGTTACCGAGGACGGTTTTATAACGCGCAAGATCTTTTAGATGAGCTGTATGCATCCCTGGCCGACAGAACTACTCCCAAGCTCATTAAACGGCTCTGCAACTACCCAATTTTGGTCATTGACGAACTTGGATACCTTACCCTTAAACCAGAACAGGTCAATGCCTTCTTTAAACTGATGGGAGAACGCTATGGAAAAAGCTCAACCATTATTACTACAAATCTTGAGTATGAAGAATGGTACGATCTGTTCCGCAGAAAACCCCTTGTAGATGCACTGCTCGATCGTCTCAAGCATCGCTGTATTACAATAAAAATCAACGGCCCCTCATTGAGAGTCCCGTCCAATGAACAAAAATCCAATATGCCTACCTGACCTGCCTTCTATGCTAAAAAATCCTATCTTTTACTACCTTCAATCTTCAGGTTATCGGATATGCTTTAAAATGTTTTATAAACTCCTGTGCATCGCTTGGGTTTATTTTTTTGAGTATAAATGGGTTCGTTTAAATTAGCATCCATGGATTGTGGGAAAAAGCATGGAAGCCCCTTCAAAGTTGTA
>CAZECQ010000215.1:0-4745 GCA_964510545.1 uncultured Pirellulales bacterium
CTATAAGAATATTCCAGCTGCTACTGCCCCCCCTCAATGTTACTCTTTTCATCTTTCGCTAGCTCCATCCATCAAGCATTCACCATTAATCGTCTGTTCCATGCGACCCTTTGCCGACAGTCATAAAAAGATAACAGCAAGGGACTCATTGTAATTTCGCCTTATGGTTTAATTGCCAAAATTGTAAATATCATCCTCTGTACCATACTCACCATCAACTCCCGCAGAGAGAAGGATATAGGAATCCGGTCTGTAAGGCCTGCCAGTAGCTATCTTAATATTGGGATTTTTTGTCTTCTCATAAAATAAAGCGGGCCCGGTAGCAGGGACACCAAAAGGATGTTGCTTTGAAGTATCCCAGGGTAAACCCAGTGTGATTAAGTCAATGTTGTCCTTGTAATCATAAATGTTATCGTCAAACACTGGCAAAGTAATATCGTGTCCATAAGCCGAAATATCCGCCTTGTAGTAAAGTACAGGCATGCCAATTTTCGAAGGCCCCTCGGTGCCTTTGTTTGCTACACGTGCATATTCATCACACAGAACAAATCTATATCTATTAAAGGGCGCCACTCCCGGCCCCCACAGATCCTGCAGTATGTAGGCATTAGCACGGTCGATCGGCAGATATGGCCCTTTTCTGGCTTCTATATTCGCTGGAATCGGGTCATCAGCTGGATCTAATGGGTCGAAATCATAGAGTAAAGTGGGTGTAGCAGCACCATCAGTCAAATCAGCCCTGAAGGCTGAATCAGGATGGAAGCCCAGCAAATCCTGCCCTACCAGAGCTTCGGTAAGTTTCATCGCCCCGCAATATTCCACAGGTGTGGCAGCGTCATCAAACTGATCTGAGGGCGGATAATCCTCATACACGGTTCTGAAAAGCTCCAGCGCAACATCGATGCTGTGAAACTGGTTTTTCTGGTTTACCGTCTTTGCATAGATTTTGGCCTTGTTCATGGCCGGTACAAGCAGACCGAGCAGAATTACAATAATGCTCATAACGGTCAGCAGTTCGATAATGGTAAACGCGGTTTCTTTTCCGGTTTTTTTTGTTGTCGTTTTCATTTAATTCTCCTTTTTCCAACTTAGATAATTTTGTTAGTTTACTTTCCAATTACAATTTATTATTAACTTGAACCCAGGGCGGAAATAACCTGAATCATCGGCAGAAATATTGACAGCACGATAAGCATAACAACACCGCCGAGGACGAGAATCATAATCGGCTCAAGCAGTGACATTAAGGAGGCCACCAGGACGTCCACCTGGTCATCGTAGTTGTCTGCTACTTTCAAAAGCATTTTGTCCAGGTCTCCGGTTTCCTCGCCTACAGCGACCATATTGGTAACAATGGAGTCAACCGTTTTGGATTTTCCCAAAGGCGCGGCGAAGGTATCGCCCTGTCTGATTGAATTGTGCACTTTGTTCAGCATATTGGTATAGACTTCGTTTCCTGCGGTTTCACTGGTAACATTAATTGCATCGAGAATCGGCACACCGGCGCCAATCAATGTTCCCAATGTTCTTGTCCAGCGAGTAATCGCTATCTTGCCGCTAAGGCCACCAATTATCGGCAGTTTCAATCTTACGCTGTCCAGAACAAGTCTTCCGACGCGAAACTGCCTTACCAATTTAAGCACAATAATTATTCCTATAGGCACAGCCAGAAGGATGGCCCAGCCGAAACGGTATGCTATCCAGTCACTGGTTGCAAGGACTCCAGCGGTCAACTTGTTCATCTCCGCACCTTCGAGCATTTCCTGCAGTACTGTAATGAACTTCGGTATGACGAATTTCATCAATCCCAGAAGCATCAAAAATGCCGCACCCAATACCACAATCGGATAAACCATCGCACTTTTAACCTTCGATTTAAGTTTTTGCGCCTTTTCCATAAAATCAGAGATACGTGACAATATCAAATCCAGCACACCTCCTGTTTCACCTGCAGCAACCATACCTACAAACAGTCGGTCAAAAGCACGGGGAAATCTTGCCATCGCTTCGGAAAGCGTTGAGCCACCCTCGATGTCATCAGCTACATAACCGATGACCCTTTTAAATGTGCCCGACCTTTGCTGCTCCTGGAGAATCCTGAGCGAACGCAGAATTGGAAGACCTGCATCCTGAAGGGTTGAAAGTTGACGCGCAAACTGTGTTAAAAGCTTGATTTTAACCCTCCCACCGGCACCTCGCCGGGATTTTGGCCTGGCAGCAGCTTTGGCGCCAGCCTTCTTCTTAGCACCGCGGACGCGAACCTTTGTGGGAAAATAACCCAGATTGCGTATCTTGCTTATTGCCTCCTGCTGACTCAGGGCCTCTACTTCATCCTTTATTTCAACCCCTTGTGAGTCCATCGCAACATATTGAAAAACAGGCATTCTTAACACCTCCTTTCAATTTAAAATTACCTATTAAAACTTCCTTAATCACACATTATTCCATTCGTTCGGCGATAGTTTCTTTTATCACCTCATCTACTGTGGTAACACCGTCATAAATCGCCGCCAAACCATTATCACGAAGCAATGTCATACCGGCTTTCTGTGCGGCATTACGTAAAAGATTCGTCGAGGCCTGCTCCATAACCAATTCACGCAGCTCATCATTGAATACCATAATCTCAAAAAGGGCAATTCGGCCCCTATAGCCGGTATTATTGCACCTGCTACACCCTCGCCCATAATAGAACTTCTTGCCATTGAGCTTGTCCGGCTTAAGCCCCAGTTCTATTAGCTGAACCTCGGTGGGTTCGTAGGGTGTTTTACACTTGTTACAAATTCTCCTGACCAACCTCTGTGCCACGATACCTTCAAGAGTAGCAGTAATAAGAAACGGCTCAATGCCTAAATCCAGCAGTCGGGCTATCGAACTTGGTGCATCATTTGTGTGCAAAGTGGTAAAGACCAGGTGGCCTGTAAGAGACGCCTGCGCTGCAATCTGTCCTGTCTCAAGGTCACGAATCTCACCAACCATGACTATGTCAGGGTCCTGACGCAAAATCGACCTAAGACACCTTGCAAAGGTAAGACCAATATCAGTTTTCATCTGTACCTGAACAATCCCGTCAATATCATATTCAACAGGGTCTTCAGTTGTAATTACTTTTCTTTCGATGCTGTTAAGCTCAGTTAAGGCTGCGTAAAGGGTTGTGGTTTTGCCGCAGCCGGTCGGGCCGGTAACAATCACAATACCATTAGGTTTGCGAATGAGCTGGCGAACTGTTTCAAGGTCATACGGTCTAAAACCTAACTTCTCCAGTTCAAGACTCACCTGACTTCTGTCCAGAACACGCAGCACAACACTCTCGCCGAACATCGTCGGCAGAACACTGACACGCAGGTCAACAGGATTGCCCTGGACGGTCAGCGATATTCGGCCATCCTGCGGTAAACGCCGCTCGGCAATGTCGAGATCGGCCATAACTTTTATTCGTGAACTAAGTGCCGCAGCGATATGCTTTGGCGGGGGAATCATTTCATAAAGCACACCATCGATGCGGTAACGCATCTTGTATTCATTTTCAAAAGGTTCGAAATGTATATCCGATGCCTTATCACGAATCGCCTGAAGCAAAACGAGGTTCAGTAATTTTTTTACAGGGTTCGACTCGGACAGTTCCTTCAATTCATCAAGGTCGATGCTTTGGTTTCTGCCTTCAAATTCTGCGAGCATCTTGTCATCCTGTATTTCATCTATCAGCTCATTTATACCTTCCTGTCCTTCCTGTTCCTCATAATATTTGTTTAAAGCGTTTTCGAGCGATTCAGAGTCGGTCATCTTTGCTGTAACGGTAAAACCAGTAAGGGTGCTTAAGTCATCAGTTGCCCTAAAATTATCGGAATTATCAATCGCAACAACCAGTTCATTCTTGTTCTTGTTATATTCGATTGGAATAATGTGATATGTCTTTGCCATCTGGGCAGGCACATTTTCTATTATATCAGGTGCAATATTTATGTCATTTATGTTTATATATTCCAATCCTCGCTGAGCAGCCAAAGCTATCTGTAGTTGGTTTTCATCAATCAACCCAAATTCAAGGAAAAACTGGCCTATTTTTATCGATCCTCCCTTCTGTTTTTGGATGTTTAGACACTCATGGACCTTCTCTCGTGTCAGAAGACCCATTTTTATGAGTATCCGGCCGAGTGTCCTTCCTCTTAATTGTTCAACGTCGGGTATCTTTTCCATCAGTCGTTTTCCCCTATAACTAATATAACTTAGTCAATTTTACACAGTCTTATTATATAACATTAACGCCTTTGTGGCAAGTAAATTAGCGTTTGGACACTTAGTTAATGGGACTTGTATACACCCCCTATTTTAACATCTGTGCGCCCGATAATGAGTCAGAATTCAAGCTTTTTGCTTAATCATTAATTCTGGCCTATCAGAAATAAAAAATACCAGCAATTTTTTTTGCTGGTATTTTGCAAAATTCACAATGACTGTTACAATTATGTTCTTAAAGTCGTTCCCATATCTAAAGCTTTGGTTTTCTTTTTCCCTTTTACTCGCTCTACTTTTGTCTTGGCTTTATCCTGTAATAAACCTGGTTGGCGGCTTTTATCCAGCATCTCCTGTAAAGTTATTTTTCCCGTATCATAGAGCAACCAAAGGTGCTCGTCAAGTAGCTGCATTCCCAATTTTTTGCCTGTTTGAATGCTTGAATCAATTCGATAAGCCTTGTTCTCACGGATAAGATTCGAAATCGCCGGAGTGACAACCATAAATTCATA
>CAZECQ010000216.1:0-4650 GCA_964510545.1 uncultured Pirellulales bacterium
AAGCTCTGCTTGAATTCTAAAATGCCACCAGTTTTAACTGGTGGTTCTTTACTAACATATAGGCAGTCACTGCGTCTTATTACCTGGAACAAAAAAGTAGGTTTTTATGATTAGCAGGGCAAACAGTTGCGGACTGATTTGGGATTTTGCCATCGCTGGCTCCCTAAGTGGAACCGGGGTCTGGGTATTGTCTGCAATGCAGCGATATGGGCCGGAGTTGGTCACAATGTTATGGCGAATACTCGGAAATGAACAGGACGTGTGTGACGCATACCAGGATACGTTTTTGAAGCTGGCCCATTTCGAGGGCGGACAAAAACCCGAACATGTTAAAGCATATATTTTCCGCTCTGCAACCAATGTTGCAATTTCGATGCTTAGACACAAAATCATTGAAAGAAAAAATCTGCCCAAAACTGTTACTGACAACCCTATAAGGTCACCGGCAATAGAGCTTGATTCAAAGTATTTACAGGAAAGTTTAAGAGGCGGTATTGCCCAGCTTCCCGAACATCTAAGAAGCGTTGTTACTTTACACGACCTGGGTGAGTTGTCATATGCTCAGGTCGGTAAAATTATGGGAATAACAGCGGCCACCGCAAGAGTTTACAGATGCAAAGCGGTTCAGCTGCTTACAGTGTTGATGAATAAAAAAAGAATAGAAAAATGAAAACTAAAGTAGTAAATAAAAAGTGTAAAAATATTAGGTCCCGGTTGTATAGTGCCGTAGGGAAACGTATTGGTCTCAATGCTGATTGGATACAAAAGCATATTGCCAACTGTCCAAGATGCCGACAAAGACTTGCTTTGATGGGCCGGGTTAATCTTGCCCTTTCTCTTATTAAGTCTCAGCCTCACAGTCTCGCCTTGTTAATGCAGGCAAATGCACAGGCCATCGACGTACTCAAACACAGTCTCCGCAATGCTCCCCGGGCACAGAAGCTTAGAGTTATGCTGCCTGAGCCGAAGCTGCTTGAAAGGTGTAGGAAATATAAACACTCTCTGGCAAATGTAGCTGCCTGTATCGCTATTTTACTGCTTATGAAGATCGGCATTTTCTCATCTATGGATAAGTTCCAGACCGAAGGCCACAAAGCTGTTAAGCAGTATTATGCAAACAGAGTCGGCAATGAAATAGCAAGAGAGATATTCTCATCATAATTTATTTCCCGTTAACAGAAGTGGTTCAGGAAATTATTGGCCACCCTAAGCTCAACATTTTAACCTCGCCTGCAATTTTTGCGATAGGACATTTCATTTCGTTTCAACGTATGTTCAATCCGATACTCGTCTTTGTTGCCAATTGACTCAAAATCCCTGAGTTTAACATGCTCATCATGAATTCTTACCGATTTGGGGGTGGCAGTTTTAACAATTCGACTATTCGGTAGATATTAGCTGTTGGCTAAATCCCGCCGGGTTTTTGCATTTATTCCTTGTAGCCGATGAGATAGAGAAAACGGGTGTAATTAATTATGGGGATATGCAGAATTTTTGTTCTGTTTAGAACCTCGTCGTAGCGAGCCCGTTTTGCTACCGATGCTTCATACTGCTCCATCGCCAATGGGTTTATTTCCATTTGTTCGAAAGTTGGTCTTCTAAGTGCCCGGGGTGTATTGCCAAGGAGGACGAAATCAGTGTTGATGGAAACGTTATTGTCAACACTGCCGCCCCATTTTTCGATGAGGACCTTTATCCTGTCGAAACCGTCTTTGTCGATGGAACCATCGTTATTGAGGTCGAAATCGCCTGCAATAACGAATAAATTCTTTTTATCACTGTCCCAGATGAGATTTGCTACGATGTCGTCCAGGACAATAGGTCTTTTCGGGTTATGCTGTATGATTCGAGCGGCGGATATTTTTTCGCCTACATCAAATATTTCGATTTTGGCTTTGCCCTTTCCGTCCCTGGGGATGGGCATATTCCTGTCGTAAACTGAGAAGGTCAAGCCCTGATAAACATGGCTGTCACTTCCGATATTGATATGAACGATGATATCCTTTGGGTCTTTAGCGTGGTTTTCAAGCAATATTATTTTTGCATCCGGTTCAAAAACTTCGACCTCAATGTCCGGCGACGGCACAATCTTGCTGAGCTTGCGTTGGTTGCTTTCTAATTTGCCCTGCACCATAGCAAGTTCAGCCTGTGTTCGCAGGGATTTTTGGTATAGCTCGTTGTACGTATTCTTTTCCTCATTCAACTGAGCAATGAGAGTTTGAACCTGCTGTTGGGTGGTTTGTTCCAACATAGCTTTAAGTGAATCATAGTCCCGCTTAATTTTTTCGACCTGCTGTTTGTATTGTTCCTTTTCGGCCAGGAGTGTTTGTTCTTTTTCAAGGTTTGCCATTCTGGCGTCCTCAGAACGTTTTTGCAGCTCTGCGAGCTGTTGTTTTGCGGCGAGTTGCGCTTCTACGGAATTATCGAGTATCGTTTTTAATTCTTTTATTACTCTTATAAGACCGGTAGAGTCAGGGTCGTAAGGTTCAATGTCGGGATAGTCCTGCGTTAGCATAGCTAACGTTTCTTTTGCCTGCTGATGAGCGGTTTTAACTTTGACATCAGCGGATGTCTCTTCCGGAGTTCCACCGATGATTAGATATGCTGCTTTGTCGAGATTATCGGACATTGTAGCGAGCCAACTCTTTTGTCGCTGCTTTTGGCCGACGATGTTTCCGATTTTTCTCAGTTCAGCAGAGGTTGCGAGTTCATCAGTTTGCTTTTGTGCTTTTGCTGCAATTGTTCTTTGTTCTTCGAATTTGACGTAGAATATGACCGCGACTGTAGTTGCGATGATAAAAAGCGCAACAAAAACTACAACGGCATATAACATAGTGTTGCTTTGCTGTCTTTTGCCAGCTGGCATTGTGTAACTCCTTAGAATACTGAAAAATCAACTAATTTTTAAGATCTTAAGACCTTATATTATCGCCCAAAAAGGCCTCTAAGTCAACAAAAAAACCTGTATCAGGGTTGTATTGGGCGGCTAAAGAGATTGTTTTGAGTGTTATCAGCTTGATTTAGAGGTTAAAAGGGCGGCAAAAAACGCAGTTTTAGAAATTTTCCAAAATTTGCGGCAGTTGGCTGAATTTGTGTATAACGTGTTGTGCGTGGGCGTTGGGCCGGCCGGAAGATTCTGTGTGCAGACGGGCGGGGCGGATTAGCTGGACGGTCAAAAAGCCCAGTTCGTTCGGTGCGATAAAGTCTTTTTTTTCGTTGTCAGCTACGTAAGCGCAAGTTTGGGGTTTTGTGTTTAGCTCCTGCACCAACATTTCAAAAGGGTGGTGGGATGGCTTCCAGAATTCTCTGCCGAGCAGTTCGGTGTAAATTATGCTCTTTAAATAGGGTTCGATACCGAGGGCCTGGACTTTTAACTGCTGGGCAGGTAAAAAGCCATCTGTCAGCAAGGCCAGTGTGTATTTGCCGCTTAGCTTGTTGAGGATGTCTCTGGTCTCGGCAGGCAGGATTATTTTGGGGGTGTGATTACGATAGACTTTTATCAACTCGGTTATCACCTTGTCATCATAGCTTATGCCAAGTTCTTCGAGGGCGGCGTTAAATGTTTTTGTGCGGTTGCCTGCGGAGAACTGATTCCATAAGGCGGTAAAGATTTGTTCGGCAGGGCAGGTATCGGGCTGAGCGGCGAGAAAGTCGGCAACCGCTGCGAAGCCGCTCCTGCAGTAATCGACTTCGTCGTAAAGAGTATCATCCAAATCAAAAACAACCGTTGTTATCATAATTCGTATCTCGTATTTCGTGTGGTGTAGAATATATGCAATAAAAAGTATACTGCAAGCTAATTACCGTGTAATATTATAGCTATGGTTCAACAAAGATTACAGAAAGTTCTGGCTGCAGCGGGCGTTGATTCTCGCAGGGGCTGCGAAGAATTGATATTGGCCGGTGCTGTGCGCGTTAATCGCAAGGTGGTTGATGAACTGCCGGCTTTCGCTGATCCGGAGAAAGACGTTATAACGGTGAACGGTAAAAAAATACGGGCTGAGCGGAAGGTTTACTTTCTTTTAAATAAGCCGAAAGGGGTGATTTGTACCAATTTTGACCCGCAGGGCAGAAGAAAAGCGATAGATATTGTCTCAGCCAGCGAACGTATCTTTTGTGTCGGCAGGCTCGATATCGATAGTACGGGTTTGATTGTAGTTACTAATGATAATGAACTGGCGAACAGATTGACACATCCAAAATATGAACTGCCAAAGACGTACGTTGTGAGGGTGAGAGGGCGAATCGGGGGTGAGGATATGGAGAAATTGAAAAAAGGGATTTGGTTAGCTGAAGGCAAGACGGGCAGGGCGGCAGTGAAGGTGTTAAGACGCAGCGGCAGAGAATCGAGTCTTGAAATAATTATTCGGCAGGGGAGGAAACGGCAGATTCGCAGAATGCTGGCAAAGGTTGGGTATAAGGTGCTATCGCTGAAAAGGACACGAATAGGGAAATTGAATCTTCGCGGGCTGGGAGTGGGAAAATTTAGAAAATTGACTAAAAATGAAATTGCATATCTTAAGAAAATCAAAAGTTGAAAATCAATCCGTCTTCGCCAGAGGCTTGGTCGGGACAAGCCCTTCGACTTCGCTGTGCTTCGCTCAGGACAAGCTTGGGTGGTTTTAAATAGGTTCGACAAGCTCACTACAG
>CAZECQ010000217.1:0-4576 GCA_964510545.1 uncultured Pirellulales bacterium
ACCCCTGTTACCGGGATGAGAACCCGGCGTCCTAGGCCGCTAGACGATGGGGGCACTATTCGTATCTCGTCTCTCGCTCCACGCTTTACAATTCACAATTTACTGAATAATAGCGGCGGAAGGGCTCGAACCTTCGACCCCGGGCTTATGAATCCCGTGCTCTAACCAACTGAGCTACGCCGCCATACTTCCAAAATCCACCAAAACCGCCCACAATTTATAAAACTCCTTTGTCTATTGCAAGAAAATATACCCCGCTTGGGCGTTTTATTATCTTAACTGTTCGATGACGAACCTGCAATAATCTTCTTTACCTGCCTTCAGGCCCGGCCGGTAGTGTACTTGCGGCCTATTGCGATGTCCTGCTGCTCTGGAATCAACTTAAGCTGTTTTTGACCGGTAATTGGATTGGTGGCACAAGCGCTGCAGAGGTATAAAAACAAACTAAATGTCAACGTCCCGACTTTTCTAAACATAATTACTTTTCCAATTAAAATAATTTTTAGTTTGAAAATTCGGCTGATATCTATTATAAATTCCGAAATTTTATATGGTAGCAAAAATTATGGCCCAGGAAGATTTTTGTCGAAGCTGCAGCCAGGCTGACAAATGTCAGGATGTTTATCAAAAGTTGGGCAAAGCTGAAGGCCCTTCGGTCACCCTTAAAGTTGTGACTGCTTTCCTGCTGCCGCTGGTGGTTTTTATCGCTGCTTTAGCGGTTTTCAAGGAAATTTTGGTCAATGCAGGTGTTGGCGTTTCACAGGAGACGCAGGATGTTGGCCTGATGAACACCACAGAAGTGCGAACTGCCATTAGCTTTTTGCTGGCACTGGCGGTAACTTTTATATGTATTTTGATTACCAGTAAGATAACCAGGTTAACCGGTAGAAATAAATAATCTCAGAAATTTTTAAGATGAAAGTTGATACAAAAGGCAAAATTACATTTCCCGGCGGAACACATCCCCCACAAGCAAAAGACCTTACCCGTGAATGTGAAATCCGGCAGGCCCCGCTCGCCAAAGAGCTTGCGATAATGCTTAGCCAGCATATTGGTGCTCCCTGTAAGCCGCTCGTCAAAAAAGGCGATGAGGTTCAGCCGGGCCAAAAAATCGGCGAAAGCGAGGCATTTGTCTCTTCACCTGTTCATTCACCGGTCAAAGGTAAAGTCAAGCAGATTGCACTGCAGTCACACGCCGTTGTTGGCCGAAGCCCTGCAATAATAATTGAGACAGAGCAGCAGGGTAATTCGCTCAAGCAGCCCTGCGCCGGGAAGTTTACGAGCGATTTTACAGACAAAAACTACTCGGCAGAGCAGATATTCGATGCGGTGCGCGCCGGAGGTATGGTCGGTATGGGAGGTGCAGGCTTTCCGACATCGGTAAAAATAAAACTGGATGAGAAATCGCCTAAAGATACATTGATTATAAACGCATGTGAATGTGAGCCGTACATCACCTGTGACTACCGGATTATGCTCGAATGGACTAATCAAATCATCGCTGGAGTCAAACTGGCCCGAAAAGCGTCCGGCTGTTCGAAAGTCTTCATCGGAGTCGAAGATAATAAGCCGGATGTTATAGAAGTTTTCAATGATGCGCTGAAAGCTTATAAAAATGGTGACGGCATTGAGGTCGTTCCCGTCAAAACGAAATATCCACAGGGCGGTGAAAGACAGCTTATAAAGTCGATTCTGAAAAAGGACGTTCCCACCGGCGGTATCCCGCCGATGATTGGTGTTGTGGTTCTCAACGTTGCCACTACCGCTGCAATTGCCGAAGCAGTCGTTTGCAACTGGCCGCTGACCCATAGGGTCGTAACCGTTACCGGAGAAGGAATTGCCGAACCGGGTAATTTCTATGTTCCGATAGGAACGCCCGTTGCTGAGTTGATTGAGTTATGTGGAGGACTCAGGGACGAAGCCGTAAGGGTCATTCTCGGCGGGCCAATGATGGGAATAGCAATTGCCGATTTGACAATGCCTGTTACAAAAACCACCGGCGCCATAACCATTTTAACAAAGGAACAAATCGGCAGGGCCAAATACACCAAAAGGCAAACACCGTGTATTCGCTGCGGCAGATGTCTTGAAGTTTGTCCTGAACATCTCAACCCCACCAGAATCGCCCACGCCGTCAAACACAATTTATTGGATTTGGCACAGAGCTATTATATCAGCGGCTGTATTGAATGTGGCTGCTGCAGTTATGTCTGCCCCGCCAATATAGAACTGACAGGATATATCAAGACAGGCAAAATCCTTCTTGCTATTCAAAAGAAAAGGAAAAAGTAAGTTGATTAGAATAGGAAAGAATAAATGCTCGATAAGATAACAGTTTCGCCATCGCCGCATATCAGCAGGCCGCTTTCAACCCGCAGGGTAATGCTCGATGTCATAATCGGCCTTGTCCCTGCTATGGTGGCGGCCGGCTATTATTTCCGAACCTATGCGTTTATTCTTATTGCAACCTGTGTTATTTCGGCTGTTGTAACCGAATTGCTTTGCAATCTAATCCGCAGAACGCCCAGTCCGTTTGAGTCGCTGGGCGATTTCAGCGCCGTTCTTACCGGCATAATTCTTGCCTTTTCGGTCCCGCCGGCCCTGCCTGTCTGGGCGGCGATAATAGGAAGTGCTTTCGCTATCGCTATTGGCAAGATGGTTTTTGGCGGACTCGGCTCTAATATATTTAATCCTGCAATGGTCGGAAGGGCGTTTCTTACCGCCAGCTTTGGTATGCTGATGACAACCTGGACGGCGCCGGTAACAATCGATTCTACGATGTCGAAAATCGGCCCGGAAAATACAATCCACGCACGCACTCAGGCGACGCCGTTGGCTTTTAGTAAACAGGCCGTAAAAAGCGGCAATGCAAGTGACGTCGTCAACAAGCAACTCCTGGCTACTTTCACGGGCGAAATCGGGGGCTGTCTGGGAGAGACCAGCGCACTGGCACTTTTAATCGGAGCAGTTTTCCTGCTGCTCAGAAGGACAATAAACTTTCATATTCCACTGGCTGTTTTGCTGGGTGCTTTTGTCTTTGGGGCTATAGGGTACCTGCTCAATCCCGATGCCTATATTTCGCCGGTTGTGCATTTGACCAGCGGCGGTTTGATGCTGTGCGCATTTTTTATTGCGACCGACCCGGTAACAGCGCCATTGAGCGCGAAGGGGATGTGGATTTTCGGTATAGGAGTCGGGGCCATAACGATGCTTATAAGAATTGTCGGAGAATACCCGGAAGGAGTAATGTTTTCGATTCTTTTGATGAATGCCGTAACTCCGTTGATTGACAGGCTCTGTAAACTGGTGCCGGCAGGAGGTAAACCGAATGCTTAAAATAAAACACTTTATTGAACAAAGCTGGCTCCTGATTGTTTCATCGTTTATCTTCGGTTTACTTATAGCGGTTACAAACGCCGCATGGTCGCCGAGGATAGAGCAGAATAAAATCGCCAAAATCAATCACCTGATGACTTCACTGCTGCCGGATGCCAAAAAATTTGACAAGGTGGACCAAGTAAAAGTACTCTCAAGCAAGGGAAAAGAACTAACAAGTAAGGTTTACAAGGCCCTTTCACAGCAGGGCCAATGTATCGGCTGGGCGTTTAACGCCGAAGGCCCCGGTTTTGCTGACAAAATCGAATTGATTATTGCCGTTGACGGCTCCTTCCGCAAATTTGCAGGTTTCGCTGTTCTGGCGAGCAATGAGACACCGGGCTTTGGCAGCAGGATAAAGGAAGACTTTTTTTCCAGCCAGTTCAAAAATGCACCGGCAGCAAAGGTGGTGCTTGTAAAAACCGGCGATGATGAAAAAATCGATTCGGAAATCGTGGCGATAAGCGGAGCTACCGTAAGCAGCGAGGCGGTTGTGAAGATATTTAATATGTATACAGAAAAAATAAAAAATCATTTACAGGAAAAAGGACTAATCAGTAATGACAAGTGAATCTCAGACGTTCACCGGTTTGTATAAGGAAACATTTCTGGCCGGTTTATGGCGTGAAAATCCGGTATTTCGTTTGCTGCTTGGGATGTGCCCGACGCTTGCGGTTACTGCTGCGGTCAAGCCGGCACTGACTATGGGACTGAGTGTTATCTTCGTGTTGATATGCAGTAATATTGTAGTCAGTCTAATGCGCAACCTCCTCAAACCGCACCTGCGAATCCTGATGTTCACACTGACAATAGCAACTTTTGTTACGATTGCTGATTTGTTCTTAAAAGCATTTCAGCCGAGAATGAGCGAAACGCTCGGCCCGTATGTACCTTTGATTATTGTCAATTGCATTATTATTTGCCGGGCCGAGGCCTGCGCCAGTAAGAACCCTATTTTTGTAAGTATTATCGATGCGGTTGGAATGGGCATCGGTTTTACGGCGACACTGTGTGTTTTGGCAGGGATAAGAGAGATACTATCGACCGGTGCGGTTTTTGAGATTCCGGTATTGGCTCTTTCAGAGAACGGCGGCTGGTTTGTACCCTGGGCTGCGATGAGTATGCCGGTCGGTGCGTTTATAACACTGGGACTGCTGCTCGCTCTGGTCAATGTAATAACTAAAAAAGAAGCTTAAGAGGT
>CAZECQ010000218.1:0-4571 GCA_964510545.1 uncultured Pirellulales bacterium
AAAACACCGCCAAAGGAATCGATAAAATTATTGCTGAACTGTTGAAAATTAAAAAGGCAATTAAAAGCGGTGATAAAAGAGAGATTGAAAAGCTGCTGAAGAATGCTCGTGACAGACGTGCTGCGATGATAAACTATAAATTAAAGAAGAAGGAACTGATATCGTGAAGCAATGGCGTTTTGAGATTTTTAATCGGCCTGGATTTTCCGATGTGCACGGCAGCAGTGTGCTGGAGGACATCAAAGAAATGGGAATCGATACGGTCGAGGCGGTGCAGTCGGCGAAGGTATTTATGATTGAGGCCGACTTCGAGGGTGATTTTGCAAAACAAGTCGGCAAAGAGCTTTTGACCGACCCGGTGTGTGAAGAATATTACATAGGCCGAAGCGCGGCGCCGGCGGGTCTTGCAAAAGCGACTCTAATCGAAGTGCACTTGAAAAGCGGTGTTACCGACCCTGTGGCAGAATCGGTAACGACGGCAATGAAGGATATGGGGGCGGTTCCCGATAACGTTCGGACTGCCCGAAAGTATATCCTGCTGGGTGACATCAGCCAGAGCCAAACCGATACAATCGCCAAGAAAATCCTTGCAAACGATTGTATCGAAGAGGTGATGGTCGGCAACGAAGCCGAGCCGCCCAGCCCGCACCTGAAACCATACGAGTTCGAGGTAGTTCACTGGCCGGTATGCGAGCTTGACGACGATGAGTTAACGGCCTTGAGCAAAGGGAAAGATTTGTTTTTGAACCTGGTGGAGATGCAGACAATCCAAAAATACTATAGAGAGCTCGGCAGAGAGCCAACCGACGTCGAACTGGAGATGCTGGCGCAGACCTGGAGCGAACACTGCGTTCACAAGACACTTAAAAGTTCAGTTGATATGACAATCAACGGAGAGCAGGTGCATTTTGACAACCTGCTGAAAGAAACCGTTTTCAAGGCCACCAAGCAGCTGAACAAAGAATGGTGCATATCGGTCTTCGATGATAATGCCGGCGTGGTGGAATTTGACGATACAAGTGCGGTTTGCTTCAAGGTCGAAACGCATAATCGTCCTTCCGCACTGGACCCTTACGGCGGGTCGGCTACCGGCATCGGCGGCGTGATTCGTGACCCAATGGGGACGGGCCTGGGCGCAAGGCCCATCGCCAACACGGACATATTTTGCTTCGGCCCGCCCGACAAGAAACTCGAAGATATTCCCAAAGGAGTTCTGCACCCGAGAAGAGTGATGAAAGGCGTTATGGCCGGCGTTCGCGACTACGGCAATAGAATGGGAATACCGACGGTCAACGGCGCGATTTATTTCGACGACAGGTATATAGGTAATCCGCTGGTCTATTGCGGTAATATAGGGCTGATGGACAAAAATAAATGCTTCAAGAACCCGCAGGCCGGAAATATTATTATCGTTGTTGGCGGGCGGACAGGCAGAGACGGCATCCACGGGGCGACTTTTTCTTCCGGCGAAATAACCCACGAGTATGAAACAATCTTTTCCCACGCCGTCCAGATAGGCAATGCAATAACAGAAAAGAAAATGTTAGATGTACTGCTTCAGGCAAACCAGGCCGGACTGTATGAGGCAATTACAGACTGCGGGGCCGGCGGTCTGAGCAGCGCAGTAGGTGAGATGGGCCGAGAACTCGGAGCGGAAGTCGAGTTGGAAAAAGTGCCGATAAAATACGCCGGGCTCTCCTATAACGAAATATGGATTAGCGAAGCACAGGAAAGAATGGTCATAGCTGTTAAGCCGGAAAATGTGGAAGCGATAACGAAAATTTTCGATGATGAAAACGTCGAGTCAACAATAATAGGGAAATTCACCGACGATAAACAATTGGTATTAAAATATAAGGGGCAGGTGGTCGGGCAAATCGGTATGGATTTTCTGCATGACGGCGTTCCGAAATATTCGCGCAAGGCGGCCTGGAAAAGTCCTGAGCTTGCTGAGCCGAGCATACCTGAAAAAGCTGATTACAATGATGAACTTCTGCAAATTCTTTCTTCTTATAACGTGGCGAGCAAGGAATGGGTAATCCGTCAATACGACCATGAGGTACAGGGCAACTCGGTCATCAAGCCGCTGATGGGTGTAGATAACGACGGGCCGAGCGATGCAGCGGTGATTCGACCAAAATTCGATTCCGATAGAGGCCTTGCGATTAGCTGCGGAATGAATCCACTGTATGGCGATATTGACCCGTACTGGATGGCGCTGGCCGGCATTGATGAGGCGGTCAGGAATATAATATCTGTCGGCGGACGAGTTGACAGAATCGCACTGCTGGATAATTTCTGCTGGGGCAACTGCACGAAGCCGGAAACGTTCGGGCCATTAGTACGGGCGGCCCAGGCCTGTTATGACGGTGCAATGGCATTCGAGGCGCCGTTTATCTCAGGTAAGGATTCGCTGAATAATGAGTTCGCCTGTGAAGACGGAACGACAATCTCGATTCCACCGACACTTTTAATCAGCGCCATATCATTAGTTGACGACATCAAGAAGTGCGTAACGATGGACGTTAAAAAGGAATCCAACCTGCTCTTTATAGTAGGCGAGACGAAAAACGAATTAGGCGGTTCACATTATTATAAAATCAACGGCCGGCTCGGTGCCAACGTGCCGAAGGTGGATTTGGAAACGGCCCCTAAAATCGCCGGCAGGATTTGTTCGGCAATAGCCGACTCTCTTATAGTCAGTTGTCACGACTGCTCCGAGGGCGGACTGGCTGTTGCGCTTGCAGAGATGGCCTTTGCGGGCGGATTGGGGATAGAGGCCGACCTGCGGGGACTGCCCAAAGAAGAGAACTGCACACGAATAGATTCTCAACTGTTCAGTGAATCAAACTCGCGATACATCGTGGAGGTTGAGCTGGAAAATTACGATGCCTTTGCGTCTCTGTGCCTCAATCTGCCCTTCGGACAGCTTGGAAAAGTAACACAAGAAAAGAAGCTTATCATAAAAGCACAGGACGGCCAAACGGTTATTGAACAGGATTTGGCTTCGCTTAAAAAAGCGTGGCAAAAAACATTTGACTGGTAATAGAAAATCAGCCACAGGGACACAGAGAATAAATTTAGAAGGTAAGAGATGGGACAGGTAAAAGCAATAGTATTACGGGCGGCGGGGATAAACTGCGATATGGAGACCCAGTATGCTCTCGAAGCAGCCGGCGCAGAAGCTAAAAGTGTACATATAAACAGAATCATCGAGGATAAAGGGCTGCTCGGTCAATTCCAGATACTCGTTTTTCCGGGCGGGTTCAGCTACGGTGACGACGTTGCAGCAGGTAAAATCTTAGGCAATCAAGTAGTGCATCACCTTCTTGAAACCGTTAAAAAGTTTATCGATGACGGCAAACTGGTGCTTGGAATCTGCAACGGCTTTCAGACATTAGTCAAGGCTTCGATTCTACCCGGTAATAATGATACAGCCGAAAAAGACGCCAAGAGCAGTCACTCATCTTTTGTCAATGGTCAGGAGGTAACCATAACATATAATGACAGCGGCAAATATGAGGACCGCTGGGTATATCTCGCACCTCAAACCAACAGGTGCGTTTTCATCGAGCCGGACAGACAAATCTATCTTCCCATCGCCCACGCCGAGGGTAAAATGGTAACCAAAGACCCGGCCAGTCTCGATAAGCTGAAGGCCGACGGACACGTTGCGTTCAAATACGTCGATAAAGACGGCGCCGAAGGTGACTACCCGGTTAACCCCAATGGCTCGATGGGCTCGATAGCAGGGCTGACCGACAAAACCGGCAGGGTATTAGGGCTTATGCCGCATCCGGAAAGGTACATAAGGCATACCCAGCATCCGCACTGGTCACGGCTGGAAGAGAAAGACGCCGGCGACGGGATGATAATCTTCAATAACGCTGTAAGGTACATCCAGGAAAACTTCTAAGAAGCTTGAACTTTTATTGAAAGGCGTCAGGGGGTGAATTTTCTTGCAAAAATTTCGGCCTTAGTGTAATTTAATTTGCGAATCGCCATGCGTTTGGCCGGCGTGGCTTTTTCGGGCCCGTAGCTCAGCGGTTAGAGCAGTGGACTCATAATCCATTGGTCGTAGGTTCGAATCCTACCGGGCCCATTCAGATTAGCCGCACCGCCCTGCCTGAAAATCACTTACTATTTCTTTTTCTCAATCTCACCACACCATTTTACCGTTTGATTCGATACAAGAATATGTGCCTCTGATACAATCATACTTTACTTTTTTAAGCCGGCCCATTAGGCAGGAAATCAAGACATGTTTTGGAATCAATGTCATATTCAATCCTAAAATAATTATTACCTCCATCCAAAACCAAAACAAACATTGAAAACCGACTGGGAAATTTTGTTGGATTCGTAAAAAAGTTGCAATATATACGTTTCCTGCCCTTCACAACTATGCCAAAATACTGTCGGCCGTATTTATGCAAACGTGTGAATATTTCTGGCTGTGAGATTACTGTATAATTTTGAATAGCAGCTTCGGTTGCGTGAATATCTTCTTCAGAAGGAGACCAATATCCATCAATATTTCTTTTACTGTCAAATTTAATATCAGTGCAACC
>CAZECQ010000219.1:0-4531 GCA_964510545.1 uncultured Pirellulales bacterium
AGAAGAAAAACAAACCCAATTCAAACCCAATCAAACCCAATTTTTCACGTCTTTTTCCTTACCCATACTGCCTATTTACCCCAATCAAACCCAATTTTTCGTTATTTTTATCTTTCCCATTTTACCCATTAACCCCATTCAAACCCAATTTCAAACCCGAATTGATTTTGATTTTTATTATTTTATTTGTGTTGTTAACAGCTTTTCAGCAATTATAAAAGCTGCATCTTTCTTTGAGGCCGCCTCGCAATTCTTCCCCATCTGCTCCAGCCTGACATCATCTTTCATCAGCCCTTCCAGTTCTTCGGCCAGCCATTCCGTTCGCTCTTTTTCATCCGGCAAATCATCCACGATTATCGCAGCTCCGGCCGCAACCAGTTTGCCCGCATTTAAGTACTGGTGCATGTCCTTATGATACGGATAAGGCATACAAATACTCGCCACACCCGCCGCAGCGTACTCAGCAACGCTCACCGCCCCGCTTCTGCCAATCACCAAATCCGAAGCAGCCAAAAGGTCCGCCATTTCATCACAGTAATCCAAAATCTTATAGCTTATTTTCGCACCAGCGTATTTTTCATTCACTTTTTCAAAATTGCCCTTGCCCGCCAGATGAACTATTTGCCAGGTATCGGCAAAAGCGCTCAATTTATCCAGCAGCGAACATACCGCATCGTTAATATTTTGTGAGCCGCTTGATGCACCGGTTATAAGCAGCGTCTTTTTATTTTTATCAAGACCTATCCGCTCCATCGCCTTCGCAGGCTGGGGATTTTTAAACCCGCTTCGCAGCGGACATCCGACGGTATGAACTTCGGCCTTTCGCCTGGTAAAATATTTGGCTGTTTCTTCGAACTGCACAAAAATCTCATCCGCCCATCGCGATGTTATTTTGTTTGCCCGTCCCGGCACAATATCAACATTCAAAAGTTTAACATCAATTCCGAGTTTATGTGCCGCCCTGCAAACCGATGCTGAGACAAATCCGCCGATACCGATGACTGTCGGATTTTCGCTTTTTGAAATTATTTCTTCGGCGATTCGGCTGCTTTTCAAAAACGCACGGACAAATTCGATTAGTTTGGCCGGCCGGGCTGAAAAGCCTTTAGCCGGAAGCTGTGTGTACTTAAAATCGGTTTGTGAAAGGATTTTAGAATCGATTTCACGGCTGCTTACAAAAAAATGTATTTTTGCTTCCAGTTCGAGTCTGGTTATTTGTTCTGCAACGGCGAGAGCGGGATAAATATGTCCGCCGGTCCCTCCGCCTGCAAAGAAAAAGATTCTGCCGTTCATCGTTTCTTTTCTCCCACCGTTGGTTTTGGCAATTGTTTGGCGATATTCATCAGCACGCCCACCGCGGCCGCCGATAGCAGCATACTTGTTCCGCCGGCACTTACGAACGGAAGCGGTATCCCTTTTGTTGGCAGCACGACTGTTACTACGCCTATATTAAGAGCAGCCTGGATTGCGATTGCCAGAACAATACCGCACGCAAGAAGTTTCCCAAACCTGTCTTTGCAGCGAAGAACAACAAGAACCCCCAGCCATACAAAAGCGATGAACAGCCCGATTACCACAGCGGTGCCGACAAAACCGAGTTCTTCGCCGATGATGGCGAAAATAAAATCTGTTGTATCTTCCGGCAGGTGCCCATATTTGCAAATTCCCCTTCCTAAACCCTTGCCCCACAGTCCGCCTGAACCGAGTGCGATTAAAGACTGATTTGCCTGATAAGCGGTAGAAACGGCCCATTTTTCGGGATTTAAAAAAGCTGCAATCCGCCGAACTCGGGTAGGGGAGCTAAATAAAGCTGCGCAAAAAGCAACTGCGCCAAATGGAAGGAGGGTTAAGATGTGCAAGAATTTTACGCCGGCGATTATTAAAATAAGAAAAGCCAAAAGCGTTATAAATGCTGCTGTGCCAAAGTCTTCGATGATTATTAAGCCGGCAACAACGCCGATAGTCAAACAGATGGGGATGAATCTTTTGCGGTATAAGTTTAAGCTGTCATTGAACTTGTCACAAAAGGCGGCGAGAAAGAGAACGATTGCCCATTTAGCCAGTTCAGAAGGCTGAAAGCTAATTGTAACCGGGCCGGCCGGTATTCTCAGCCAACGTCGGGCACGGTTTACCTCGGTGCCGAGTTGCGGAAATAAAACGATTATAAGTAATGCTATACTAAGGACTAATAGGAAGAGGGTTGGGGATTTATACCATCTGTTTGCGAAGCTGAATTTGCGATAATTGATGGATGAAACAGAGTACATAATAATACAGGCAAGGGGAAAAAAGAGGATTTGGCGCAGTCCGGTAAAATCATAAAATGTTCGTAAGCTGTGCTGTTGGCTCAGGTTAACATCGGCGGAGAAGACAAAGACGGTTCCGATTGCCATCAAGACAACAACAACGGCCGGTATATAATCGGCAACAGGATTGGTTTGGCTTTTCGTAACCATTTTATTTTCTTAGAGTTATGTACCGGTTAATTCGCGGCCGGCCAAGGTGTAAAAAGGCAGTTTAACAATTTATTTTCGGCTTATTTTAGGTGTTCGCAGCAGAATTTATCGCGGTTTGAGCGGCAAGTCAAGGTGATAGAAGCTGTGACGCGGGGAAATAAATAATTATTGGGTTGAAATTGCATCGCGATGCAAGTTTCAATTGGGGCGAATAGGTAGAATGGGTAAGAAAAAAAGCGTCAAAAAGTGAAAAATAGTGCAAAAAAGAGTAAAAAAATGCAAGAAATTGGCAAATTTTGCAAAAAAAGCGTTCTTTGCGGTTGTTTCGGGTGATTACTTCGTTGTCAAATTTGTCCGCACGTACTCGATGTACTACAGTACGCCTCCGGGCGGCAGCAGGCAAACGCCTTGTACTAACCCGAAACTCCGCGCAAAAGGGGTTTGAGACCCCGATCAATTCTTAAAAAGAGGGGGGAAAATGTTATTGCGTAATGTTTGGTTGGGTGGTAGGATGAATGGGCGAACTTAAGGGAGACAACGTGGCGGAGTTTTATTAGAAATAGTGGGATCTTCGAAAAGCCAGGATAAACTCTTATCGAATAGGAAAAGAGAATTGAGTAAATAAAGCGATTGTTGACTATTTGAGTTTATTGGTGATAATTCAATAAGTCGGTCTTATAGAATAATTATAATAATACCCGGCCTATGGCCTTTCACGGTCGACAATATGCGACAGTGTGGAACTAATGTTTCACTATAAGCTTTACTATTATCTTCCAAGCTCAGTTAGTTAAATTATTGAGATAGCCATGACCTGAGCTCGCAGTAGGTGGACCATAGGTCGGGTTAATGTTTAATAAAATGATGAAAAATGGAAACCCAACTTAAAGCATCAGATGCAGAAATTGGACAAAAAATCACTCGATTAACTAACCGTACAGACGTAGCAAATTTATTAGAAATAGAAAATAAATTTTTATGCACGATACTGTACGGTATAAAAGAAAGAAAAAACTATTCTACCTTTGGGATACAGAAGAAGTCTAAAAAGATACGGATAATAAATAAGCCACCAAAAAACATAGCGATTCTACAATCTAAACTTCATCATGCTTTAAGTCTAATATACAATCCTAAAAAATGCGTCCATGGGTTTGTTCGCAAAAAAAGTATCGTATCAAATGCCCAAAACCATTGCCGAAGGCACTACTTGCTTAATATAGATTTAAAAGATTTTTTCCCCTCAATTCATATTGGGCGTGTAAAAGGAGCTTTGAAAAGAGGGCCATACAATATGGGAGAGGAAGCAGCTGAGGTCGTCGCGCAGATATGTTGTTTAGATAGCGGCGAGTTACCACAGGGTGGGGCCACTTCACCGATTATTTCAAATTTGGTATGCAGAAAATTAGATTCACAATTAATGGAGTTTGCTAAAGAAGTGAAATGTCAGTATTCTCGGTATGCAGATGATATAACGTTTTCAACTTTTCAAACAAAATTTAACCAAAGAGTAGCAAGTATCACAGATGATGTAATACTCGGTGAAGAACTTACTGCGATTATTCACAACAATAGTTTTGATATAAATTTCGATAAAGTTAAATATATACATAGAGACCTTCGGCAGGAAGTTACTGGTATTACAGTCAACGAATTTCCAAATATTAAACGGCCATTCGTACTTTCGATTTCAAGTGGTATATACGCATTGGAGAATTTTGGAGATGAGGCTGCTAATAAAACTTATGCACGGAAACTGGGAATAGACGAATCCTGTGTTAATTTACGTAATGTTCTTAAAGGTCGTATCGCTTATCTCAAGATGGTAAAAGGGGAGAATTCACCTCTCTTTCGCAAAATGGCCTTTAAGTTCAACAGTTTACCAGAATCAGAATCTAAAATTAAAATAACAAAACTTGAAAGGATTAAACCATATCCTCTTCGAGGAGGTTATCCCAAAAACCAAACATGGAATGTTTGGTTTGAACGGTATAAGAAACTTATTGCATTACTAGGAATTAAGAACGACATTTTTTTTTTCAAGCAGAAGACGGCATACGAGATTGGTAATGATT
>CAZECQ010000220.1:0-4505 GCA_964510545.1 uncultured Pirellulales bacterium
CTCCGGCCCCATATCCGCATCGGTCGGCGTCGAAGTCTTACAGAGAAGATTCAGTCCAGAATCAAAGCAGCCAATCTTAATATTTGTCCCACCCAAATCAATTCCAACAAAAAGCTCATTCATTTTTTTGTTTTGTTACCTAATCAGAATAGCCATTAGGGTACTTATTGTGAAACTCCCACGCCGTGGCAACTATTTTTTCTAATTCAGGATATTTGGTCTCCCACCCAAGTTCCTTTTGCGCCTTTGTTGCATCGGACGTCAATACAGGCGCATCACCCGCCCGGCGTCCCGATTCCACCACATCAAAATCCTTACCCGAAAGCCTCCTGACCATTTCGATTACCTCTCTCACCGAATATCCTTTGCCATTACCTAAGTTATAGACCAGCTCATTTTCAGTCTCCAGCTTTCTCAACGCCAGCAGATGCGCCCTGCACAAATCTTCTATATGTATGTAATCTCGAATGCATGTCCCGTCTGCCGTCGGATAATCGGTCCCGAAGATTTTTATGTCGCTGCGCTTGCTCATCGCCGCCTTGATAGTTAGCGGAATCAGATGAGATTCAGGCCGATGGTCCTCTCCGAGCCGGCCGTTTGACCCCGCACCGGCGGCATTGAAGTATCTAAGTGTGGCATAACGAAGCTTGCCCGCCATCATCTGCCAGTGGCACATCCTCTCAATCGCAAGTTTCGTTTGCCCGTATGGATTGATTGGCTCTGTCGGCGCTTCCTCGCCAATCGGCACCTCTTTCGGCATACCATACACCGCCGCCGTACTGCTGAATATAAATTTCTCCACCGCCGCCTTTTCCATCGCACCCAATAGATTTTGAGTATTGGAAACGTTGTTCTGGTAGTATTTAATCGGCTCTGCCGCCGACTCGCCGACCTCGATAAAAGCCGCAAAATGCATTACCGCCTCAATCTTATATTTGCTCAGCGTATCGACAAGCAGTTCACTGTCGGCCAAATCGCCCTGGACAAACTCAGCATCTCCCACAGCGTCCCTGTGGCCCTTAATTAGATTGTCAAAGACCACTGGCTCAAAGCCTTCGGCCCTGAGTAGTGCCGCCATATTACTACCAATGTATCCCGCCCCGCCTGCAACCAGTATTTTCATAGCTTGCTTTCTTTCTACAGTCCTGTAGCTTTCTTTTCAATTCGCTTCAAAATCGCTGTGCTTAACACCTTATCACCACCCAAATCAACCCAGACCATCCCCTGCTTCTGTTCCGGCCCAAGTGTCAGCTTTTGAAGCCTTGAATTGCCTTCGCTAAACAGCTTAAAAGCTTGTGACCTGCTGCCTTCGGCCTTTTGTGGCATATTAAGCCTTTGGGTTCTTACCTCACAGCGAATGCAAACCTGCCCGCCTTCTTCGCCGACTTTTACTTCTGCGCTCCTTCGAATAGTATGCAGATTGGCTTCTGCGGTATTAAAGCCCCCGACACTGTCACCACGCCAGATTTCAAAAAGCTGCGCACCGCGTATTGGCCGGGTCATTATCACCCCGCTTTCGGTATCTGATTTGACAATGCTAAATTGCATCTGCCCTAAGACCTCTTCTGCCGCCTGCATCGCCTCGCTTTCAGCTATATCTGACAGACAAACTTCTTCGACCGGCTCAAATTGCTTGTTGTCCGCGCATCCTGCCAAAATAACCGGCGCTATACTTACAATAAACAATAACTTGAGTACATTCATTTTACTCACCGTCCTTTTCTGTTACACTTTCAATTTCGACCGATTATATCTGCTGGGCAATCTTACCTCAAGAACCAATTGATTTTATTAAACCGCCCCAAATATCACAAAAACTTCATTCCCAGACTCTACATCTCTTCTTCATACCTCATCTTTTGCCCATTGATATTGACAAAACTTAAACCAGCGAATATATTAGTTACCGTTCCCTGTCGCTCACTGCGGCCGATACCTCAAAGACCAGCAAGTTCCCTGATGGGCTAAAATCCGATTTTCGATATTATCAGACAGTAGGGGAAAAAATTATGACATGACTAAAGAACGTTGACCCCGCCATTGCACAGGGCAGGGCAAAGGAAATTTACGAGGGACCTCTTGCTTCAAAGCACATAAACATCTTCAAGGCAATGATTAATTCGCCCGCAACCCTCGATATGTTCCTGGTCGCCAATGCCGCTCTCGCAAAAGATTCTCTAACAGAGCCGTAGCGACAGGTCATTTGGCTTCTTATCAGCCAGGTCAACAGATACGATTATTATGTCCGTGCTCATGTCGGCTTAGCTAAAAAGGCTGGCCTCATCGAAGAGCAGACCCGCGAAGCTCGTCGAGGCTCAATGACAGACCCAAAGCTAAACGCCCTGGCACAATTCACACAGACCGTCCTTGATACAAAAGGCGCCGTCTCAGACGAGCAGATTGACACCTTCTGTGCCGCTGGTTACACCGATGCCGACATCGTCGAAGTCATCGCCGTCATTTCAATGAACTTATTTACAAATTCTTTTAACCACCTCAACCGCACAGCTAACGACTTCCCTCCGGCCCCCGACATCTAATAAAATAACTTTCAATTCAATACTGAACACTTTCAGATATCACCATCGTCACAGGAATCCGCCAAAGGCCGACCAAACCGAAGAGGTTACCCACCCTTGCCATTCTTGCGCCAAAAAATCTCAAATCGCAAATTCTAAAACATAGAATAAAAAAAACCCCTGTGCGAACTAAGGCGAGAGTATTCCCTTATATTTTTTTTTGTCTTTGAAATACTCGCCTTCTGTATCACAGGGGCAAGACCATAACAGTTGGCGTTTGCTCCTTTTTATTCGTTAGCTGCCTTTTCACTACGCCCGCATTTCGCTCTGACTTGTATTCAGTTCCACCAGTTCGGCAACACAAAGTAAAATTAAACTCGGCTTACTTTTTCATTCCCGGCCAACTGCTACTTCTTTTTTTTCTATTTTGTCCATCGACAGATTCTCTCTGTCATCTTGAGCCTTTTTGTTAGTCACCTTCTCCGCTCATAAAACACTGTTTAATGCCGGCAAGAATGCCAACCACTTAAAGCCTTCTCACTCTTTCTTCACTCCCCCATCGCTCCATCTTAACATCTTTCCTCTTTTCTCCAATAGCCGGCAATCTCCCCCACTTAACCCCGATAATGCAAAAAAATCCCCCCGACAAATTTTTCACAACCCCCCAAAAAATTATCATATTTTTTTACTTTTTGCCTTGCCGCCACCACTACGGCACCGGCCCTGAACCTGTCGAAGGAGACGAAGCGCAGCGCAGTCAAATGGAGCGAAGCGTAAGCCCCACATCGAATGATACAGGGGCAATCTCATCAAATAATCAATAGATAATTATCAATAATCAATGAAGAGGACCCCCCGGACATCACCACCCCGTTAGTCTCAACAAAGCCAACATAAATAAAAGGCCGACCACCAGCATTGCAGCCCTCAGTACCCGCAAAAGGCGTGTCCTGGGTTCCACAAACTGCCATATAAAACCCCAAAAAGCCACAATAAGCGATATTCGCAAAAAAAGGGATATAACACTCATAAACATGAATCCATAATAACCCATCTTAACACAGAAAGTCAAGCAAAAAATTCCTATTTTAACAAAAACAGCGGCTTACAAAACCAATTATCAGAATACTTTGGTTTTTTTAGCCGTAAATATTAAAGGAATTGGAAATGGTAAGCCGAATAATGCGCCAGGTTCTTAATTATCCGTTTATTACTATTTATGTAGGAGAATTTATTATGCATTTTCTGGAACAACTGAAAAGATGGCTGGGGGAGATTACCGAAATTTTCTTATTGTTGATTGCCATTGGGATTACAGTGGAAATCCTCTTTGGCAGTGCAGTGCCGTTTTTTGGCGGCCATGTTGTCGCCAATCTCACCGCACTAATCAACACTCTGGGCGAAAATGGACTCGTTGGGCTTATCGCTTTGAGCGTCATCTTCTTCCTTTTCTATAGGAAGAAAGCTGTTGCATAGAGTCATCATTGTCTATCGTACTCAGAAGCGGCACACATAACTAAATCTTTGCCGCCAAAAGTGCCCTTCTGAGTACGATAACACGTGATTTTTCGATTACTACAGCAGCCAACATCGAAAACAACAACTGCCAAATCCTTACTCTCCCGCGAGATAGACTCGGCTGATATCTCCATCACCGAACAATCCCTGCTTTTGCTTATCCGGCTTCGATGTGCCCATTTTCTTTGATTCGGGAAGAAAACGCTAAAAATTCTCCCGCTAAAAATTCTCCCACTAAAAATTCTCCAGCTAAAAATTCTCCAGCTAAAAATTCTCCGAAGGGGACAGAAAAATGCAAAAAAGTGCAAAAAATGGTAAGAAATTGAAAGAAATGGGGATTTGGGGGGGGGGAAACACCGCTGGGTCCGGCTTGGGTGGAGCTTGGCCGGGACAGGCCCTTCGGCTTTGCTCAGGACAGGCCCTTCGGCTTTGCTCAGGACAGGCCCTTCGGCTTTGCTCAGGACAGGC
>CAZECQ010000221.1:0-4502 GCA_964510545.1 uncultured Pirellulales bacterium
CACTTGTCAAAGAGCTATTTCCGCCAGAGGCGGTTTTTATCGTACCATCTCCTTAGCAATTTTCTACTTTTTGGTTAGTTCATCAAGTAACAATCTAAGCTCATACACTGAATCCAAATTGAATCGGGCTTTTGAAATGCCGTATCCTACTTTAATTGAGTATGCACTTTCGGGCAAAATTGAAAACATATCCTCGTCGGTATAATCATCACCTGCCGCTAAAATAAAGTTCCATTTACTCTTTGCTATCCATCGCTCTGTGGCATGGCCCTTGCTTACACCAATGTTTTTTACTTCAAGTATTTTGCTGCCCTCGAATACACCGATGTCTAAGTTCTTGGTGAGGTTCAAAACAGCACCTCTCAACTCCTGGATCCTAAGAGAAGCCAATTCAGAATCCGCTCTGCGGTAATGCCAGACCAGAGAGAAATCTTTTTCTTCAACGGAAGAGCCGGGCGTTCTGTCGGAATATAATTCAAGAATAGGTCTTATCCTATCTTTCCAATCAACTAGTAACGGTTCTATTACCTGCCAGTCCTTGCCTTTCTCTTTAATCCAGGCTCCGTGTTCAGCGATTAGTGAAGCCTCAGTATTGCCGAGCCAGAAACTGAGGGTTTCTTTGTCCCTACCGCTGATTATTACCACCTCATTCCTGGGTTCTGCCGCAAGTACCTGTAACAAAGACCAGAGTTCTTTATCAGGGCCGGCTTTTTCCGGCCTGCCAGAAAAACCTACAAGCGTTCCATCATAATCAAGGAGGAATAACCGTTTTGAGCTTTTATCATATTCCTTGAACAATCTTTCTCTGATTGGTTGAGCAAGCCTGCGAACGGAAAGTTCGCCCTGAACCTTTTTTACACCAGATAGAGCTTCTAAAAAATCATTAGCCCACCTTGAAACAGTATAACGGCAAAGCCGGCCTTGCATTAGTCTGTTGCGTTCAGCTTGCTCTTCTATAGGCATTTCGAGCGATTCTTTTATCGCATCGATTATCCCTTGCTTGTTATGAGCATTTACTGTGATAGCTTCTCCCAATTCACTTGCAGCCCCGGCCATCTCACTGAGAATTAAAACACCCTTGCCGTCTCTCTTTGTTGCGACGAACTCTTTAGCTATTAAATTCATCCCATCCCGCAGGGGCGTCACCAAAGCTACATCTGCCGAATTGTAGAGAGCAGCAATTCTCTCAAACGGCAAGAAACGATACAAATACCACACAGGCACCCAGCCAAGAGTCCCATGCTCACCATTTATCCTGCCCACCAGGCCTTCAAGCCGTCTTCTCAATTCGGCATAGTCCTCAACACCCGTGCGAGAGGGAACTGCCACAAGTATAAGAGTAACTTTTTCTTTGTATTTAGGATTTTGCGTCAAAAACAGATCAAATGCCTCGAGTCTTTGAATAATACCTTTGGTGTAGTCCAATCTGTCTATGGATATAATTATTTTACGATCTCCTACCTTTTTCCTAATCGTAGATAACATTTTCTTAACCGTTGGGTCTTCTGCAGCAGCGGAGTATCTGTCATAATCGATACCCATTGGGAATGCATCGGCCTTTACAATCCTGTCATCTATGGCTAATGCCCCCATAGAGTGCTCAGTTCCTATGATGCGTGAGGTACTGCTGAGAAAATGTCTTACATAATCGTACGTGTGAAAACCTATCAGGTCCGCACCAAGCAGGCCTTTGAGGATTTCTTTTCGCCAGGGCAAAAGACGAAACAGCTCGAAAGATGGAAATGGTATGTGAAGAAAGAACCCGATTCGGGCATTGGGCAGCTTTTCCCGTACAAGTTGAGGCAGCACCATTAGTTGATAATCATGAATCCAGATACACTCATCCGGCCCGGCAATTTTTACGACCGTCTCGCAAAAGGCTTTGTTAACGTTTTTATAGGCCTGCCAGTATCGGTCTTCATATGCAGTATATAAAGGAAAATAGTGAAAAAGAGGCCAGATGGTCTTGTTGCAGAAGCCATAATAAAAATTGCGAACATCTTTGGTGGAGAGAAAAACAGAATGGCAGTTATGTTCTTTCAGGCTGTTAACAATCTGCTCTTTCTGCTCCCTTGAAATCTTATCTTTTGCTATTCCCGGCCAGCCTATCCACCGGCTCTGATGAGACTCACGAAACGAAGCAAGTCCCGTAGCCAAACCGCCCACACTCGGCTGAAAATTCAACTGGTTAGCACGTTTTGTAACACTGACTGGCAATCTATTGGAGACTACAAGTAATCTGCTCATATATTCTATATATAACCGACTTCAGTTTAATTTTCCAGTTCTTTATTTAAAAACTACCTCTGCCATTACGTTTTATTTGTATTAATTTCGATCCAAGTTTCAAATAAGACAAATTGATGAAATTTAGCTTCTGAAGTGATATTCTTAACACAATAATTAAAGACCTATACACCCAAGCCTCCCCGCTCCATATACTATACCGTTTATGCGTTGCTGGGTATTGGCCGGTCAACACTTTGGAAACCAAACGCATAAGCCTCACAGCAACAATAAAGTTCGCTTTTTATGCCTATAGAAGGCATCAATCAGTCATTTTTTTTCTCTAAATCCAGCCTCACACAGGCGGAAAAGAGAAAAAATGTCGCGAGATGAGATTAAGAGCCGGTCCCTTCAGTTGGCAAAGTGTTGGCGAGGCCTGATCGGTACCGATGGCATCGAAACAAAGGCTGACTTGGCGAGATAACTTGGCGTATCCAGAGCCAGAGTAACCCGGGTTCTCAAAAGATTGATAAACCATCAGCACTGTACAATTAAAACTGCCGGTCTTACCTCAAAATAACAGCAGAATTTTCTTGCAATTTTCGGCATTATCGAGTATAATGTCTGCAAAAATAGGGGGTGTATAATTGACAATATAAAATGAATAATAATCATTCCTGTCTTGGCAATACAAGTTTAGAGCATGAAAATTCAATGAAGACCGGTCCTTTTCCAACAGAAAACTCATATTTGAACTACCAGCCGAAACCGGCTTCGCATTTTAACCCTGATACAATTGTACTAACCAGAGGCAGCTTCCGGACCACTCAAGAGCGTAATTTCATACAGGCGATTCGCATTCTATACCCCGAAGTCCGAGTTATTGAAAGATTTGATATTCCTCACAACCGCTTTGAGCTTGGGGGTTCGGATCCTTTGGAACTGCATTACAAAGGAAAACACACATTGCTATTTGGAGTGCATAAAAGTGCACTTAGATTCAGTGATGAAGACGGCAACACCTGCCCAAACTACTGGCATTTTTCTCCCTATGGCTTTTGCCCCTATGATTGCCAATATTGCTATCTGGCAGGTACGCCCGGCGTAAAATTCTCACCTACAGTAAAAATATTTGTAAATGTCGGTGAAATTCTCGACCAGATTGCCGCTGTTGCCTTTAAGCTATCTCAACCGACTGCCTTTTATTTAGGTAAACTCCAGGACGGGTTGGCTCTTGACCCTCTTACTGGCTATTCCCGTCTAATGATTCCTTTTTTTGCTCAACAGAAAAACGCCAGGTTAACTTTATTGACAAAAAGTGACGAGGTGGACAACCTTCTTGACCTTGACCATCAAGGTCATACTATCCTCTCATGGAGTTTAAATCCCTCTGATATTTGCGATGCTTTTGAATCAAATGTACCACCGTCTAATGAAAGAATCGTTGCAATGCAAAAATGTGCAGACGCTGGCTATCCGTTACGTGCTGTTATTATGCCTATTATTCCTGTCAAGGAATGGCAAAATATATACACCAGCTTTTTGGAAAATCTCCTGAAATCGGTGCCGCTTACACGTATCACGTTAGGGCAGATTTGCAGTTATTCCGGGGCCCTACAACTTACCGAACGAAAATTAGGCAAAGATAATCCTATCTCCGAAATGCTCGAAAAAGGCAAATCGAAAGATGGCCGTGTTCGTTTTCCTATAAAGTTAAGAATTGAAGTTTATCGATACCTCATTGATAAAATAAGAAAACTACAACCACAACTGCAAATCGGTCTATGTATGGAAGAAGCTGGCACCTTCAAAGCCCTGGACATGGAAAATTCCATAGGTCGTTGTAATTGCGTACTCTAATGAACAATAATCACTTACAATAAATACATCTAAATTTCAAACCAGTTAAAAATACCAGTTCAATTCTTCCCTTACCCTTGAAGAAAATATTGTTTGCATGGATTTTCTTGAAGAACGAACGTTGAAAAATAAAGGTTTTCACGTGATTATTGGCGGGCCACCATTTGTCCGGGTACAGGAGTTTTACAAATCATACCCTGCAAAGGTAGACAATTATAAGAGTAACTTTAGAACGGCAAAAAACGGCCAATTCGACTTATATATGCTTTTCATTGAGAAAGCAATTGAGCTATTAGCAGATCAGGGCTATTTAATGACCTTTGAATATTAAATGGAACGTTACTGTACAAACAATACAAGGATGTCATTCCCGCGAAAGGGTCTGTTGCTAAACAGGCTTTTATCCTTCTCATCGC
>CAZECQ010000222.1:0-4472 GCA_964510545.1 uncultured Pirellulales bacterium
ATTTTATAATTTTGGTGTCTTGGTGCTAAAAAAATATAAAAAGAAATAATTTAAAATCTTGGTGTCTTGGTGCCTTGGTGGCAGGAAAAATATGAAAAAGGCCTTTACCCTGATTGAGCTTGTCGTAGCGATTGCGCTTCTGACGATGGTGATATCCTTTGCAAGCGTGATTTTCAACGTCAGTATCGACGTTCACCGCACTTCAGCGGCCAGCGCCGAGATTATGCAGAAATTCCGCGCAATTACCGACCAGTTCAACAGAGACTTCAAAGGCCTGCAAAAAGACGCTCCGCTTTTAATATGGTTCCAGAAGGACGGCGCCCTTAATCGGTTCGACCAGATTATGTTCTTCGCCGCCGGTGATTTCCAATCAACACAATTATATGATTTTAGCGGCCCTGATGGAACAGCAGAACCTAACCCTGTTACCGGCACATCTCCCTTAGTCGGCAACGTTGCCAGAATCCGTTACGCACAGGCACAACCTGACCCCAACCTGCTTGCCAGACGCCAACACATATTAAGTGCTGATACGAGATTGTTTCCGTGGCCTGACGCAAAAGATATTCAGACAAGCTTTGACTGCACTTCAGGTTCAGGTAACCTGAATGAAGTTTATGAACATGACAGCTTATCATTAGCTCAGTGGAAAACAATACCAATTGACGACTACGTGTCTGTTGTTAATACTTGTTTTTATAAGTGTCCCTGGCTTGATAAACGTGACCCGATTACATTTCATAAGTTGATGTGCGAGGGCGTCGGCAGCTTTGCAATACAATGGGCATACCGGGATTCCGGTGATGAGCGGTTTTACTGGTTTCCGAGTGTTGACCCTGACGGCGATGGTAGCACCGCGGACTCACATTTTGTCTTCGGCAACCCATTCGGCGTTTACTTTAACGTCCCCGGCTCGATAAGTGTAAGCAGTTGGGTAAATGGGCTTTCAAGCGATAATGATTATAATGTTTATCCAGTGGCGTTGAAGTTCACTTTTACGCTGTACGATTCGAAAGGCATTATAAAAAACGGCAAGGAGTTTACGCATATTGTTTATCTGGGTAATTAAATTCAGGCCACAAGGACACAAAGTCACAAAGAAATTTAAAGTTAAAAAATAAATGTGGTTAGCCTTTTGTGTCTTGGTGACTTGGTGGCAAAAAACCACAGATTGCGAATAAAAGAGGTTGTTATATGAACCATAAAATACGACTTACGAATCACGAACCACGAACGAAGCCTGGTTCTGCCCTTATTTTAGCGGTGGTCCTGACAGCCCTGCTGGCCATAATCGGCACCGTGTTCCTTATGGTCGCACGCATCGATAAAATCGCAACGTCAGCCGTTACCGAAAATAAGGAGCTCGAATTTGCCGTCGATACCGTCGTAGCTAAAATATCGCAGCAGCTTGCCCTCGATGTCCCCGGTAATGACCTTAATCAGGAGTATTACGACTACCCCGACCCCTGCAACGACTTTCTGGCATCTCTTGAACCATACCAGTTTGATGCAAACGATTATAGATGGCGGCAGGTAAGTGATGTTACAGGGTTCATTGAGAGAGCTATTCCTGGTGTGAAAGCAAGTTGGGATACACAAGATATAGAGATAACTAACAGCGCCCCTTACCTTTTCAAAGCCATAGTAGAAGACCACAAGAAAATAGAGTTAGACAATAACGGCAATTTACTGGAACAGCTTGCTGACGCCGATGGTGACGGCATAGCCGATTCGAAATGGATTCAGCTTGATGACATAACCTCCAACAAAGGCAAACCCATCTACGCAGCTATCAGAATTATCGACAACGGCGGAATGTTAAACGTCAACACCGCTTACAAATTTGACCCAAACGTTCCAGGAGTAACTACTGCTGAAGTTGATGGTTCTAAGGTAACACAAATAAATCTCCTTAGCTTTTACAAGGGCAATATAGATGATTCCAATAATTTACATCGTGTACGTTGTGATGGTCAAGAGCCGGACTTGGTTACATTTAACGATGAGTGTGCTATTCGAATCGAAAATCCGGACAGAACTAATATTAACTATTTACCTTATGATATAAGCGATGAACTTGAATTACGGAATCGTTTTATTTTGGATATATATGGTAATACCTGTCGTATTGAAGCGGCTATGCCCAAAACTCTTCCGTATTACCTTGGAAATCCATACAGACATCGATTTGCTCCTATTGATACCACTCCAGACTTTCTGGATTGGAAAGAGTTAATGAATCCATTTGACCCTGATGAAGATTATAACTTTCGGCATTTGCTAACCACATACAATATGGACAGGATAATTAATCCTGTCGGCGGAAAGATGTTAAATGTCAACAGAATAAACCCCAACGAACCTAACATCGTTGATTTATATAACTTCATAAGGCTGGGTTTTGCTGATGCCGGTTTTGCTGATGATTCCGTCGCTGCGCAGTTAGCCGTCAATATAAAGGATTTCAGCGACAGCGATGCAATTGTAAGCAGTTTAATGGATTCAGGGGGACTAATACATTACGGCTTTGAAGCACAGCCTTTTATCAGTGAAATAGGGATAAAAATTGACGCCAATGCACCGGACAATCCTGCAAATAATCATTATGCCGTAGAACTGTATAATCCTTTTAATATATCCATCCCCCTGGACGGTTTTACACTTTCTCTTTCAAACGGTACAGATATTCTTCTATCCGGCGCTATTGGCCCGAATGATTTCTTTGTGGTACTTGATAGCGCAGCGGATTTTTCTAATCCGCCAAATTCATATGAATATGCAGCTTTACAACTCTCGGGAAACTATAATGATACCACCGTACCTCCTGACGGAATATTTGACAGTTGGGAAAACTATAATATCGCCCTTAAAAGAACTGTTGACGGAACTGATATATACCTTGATAACCAACCCACAGACCCCTGCTGGTTTGCTCAGGGAACAGTTAAGTATGTCCAGAGGGATGATACAAACTGGCACATTGTTTATGAGGATGATTATGACCCGAATGACCCGGCAGGGACTTTAGGCAGTATCAATAGTCATATTTCAGGTCAAAGAAATTACAATCTGGCACTGGCAAACCACGATTTTATTACTATCGGCGACATTGCACTTCCTTTGAAAATCGGCTCGAATACTACTCCGGACGGCACCATTGGCCGGCAGTTAAAAGCCGCCACCGCTGAAGCTGATATACGCATCAATTTAGCCGACCCTGCTTATCATTATCAGCACATATTTAATTATCTGACTGTAATGGACCCGACCGACTATATACTTGACCCGACTGAAACAAGAATAAAAGGCCGAATCAACATCAACACCGCACCCTGGTTCGTAATCGCACAATTGCCGTGGGTCTCTCCGCAGCTTGCTCATGCAATTGTAGCATACAGAGACAAAACAGCTATCTCCGGGGGGCCCGACTATACCCTCCGTATAGGTACTGCTGGTTTTGAAAGTATTGGACAATTAAATAATGTTATTGATGCCAACAACCCTAATTACAGCATTGATTACTATGCTCGTGACCCTGGAGACCAGCCGGGATTTCCCGACTTAACTGGTGGTGATGGCGCTCCGGATGATTTTGAAGAGCGTGATTTAATCTTTTCACGAATAAGCAATCTCGTTACGGTGCGAAGTGACGTATTTACCGCCTATATACTCGTCCGCATCGGAGTTGACGGCCCGCAGAAAAGAGTTATAGCAATACTCGACAGAAGCAAAGTCAGCGATGTCAACAACGGCAAAGTAAAAGTAATTGCCCTGCATCCTGTCCCCGACCCGAGATAATTGACGATTGACGAATGGCGATTTTATTTGCTTCTTTTAGCAGTTTTGCGCTACGCAGCTATAATAGCGGTTAATTCATTGGCTTCTGCAAGTAGTTCTGCTGTGGCACAGCGTAATAATTGTTTGCCGATAAGAAAAGCAGTTTGTGTTTTTGGAAGAGTTTCTACCAACTGGATTATGCGTAAACCAAATTGTTTTGTTCTTTTCTTCAAGCAGTTAGGTGTCATAACGCCAATGTCCCGGTGTAAAGCATAAAATTTCAATCGTAAATCGGCAATCGTAAATTGAAAATCATTTTATAAGTTGTAACAACTCAGCGTGGGTTTTCTTATTGGCTGCTAATATCGGCAGTCTTCCGCCTTCATAACTGTCCAAATCAACAGGAAAGATTTTGCCGCCTTGCCAATCCGTTACTACGGCGCCTGCGGCCTCGGCAATCACCGTACCGGCCGCTATGTCCCACAATTTCTGATGAGAATTAATGGTGGCAATAAAACTTCCTTTTGCTACGTATGCTAATTGCAGAGCGGTTACGCCTAAATTGCGGTATCTTGTTCGTTTCATAATTTCGCAGGCCCAGCCCGGCAGTTCAGTTTCAAAATTGCTGTCCAGGCCAACACTCGAAACTTTTTCTATTTTATCTTCACTTACATTTATTCGCCTGCTGTTAAGTT
>CAZECQ010000223.1:0-4449 GCA_964510545.1 uncultured Pirellulales bacterium
TAAATAAAACCATTTATAGTGATTATTTCTATTGTCCTCATTACCTTTCTGTGTGTTAGTGGATGTCGACAGAAGCCAGAGAAACTAGACATCACTTCTATTAAACAAAAGCTCAATGATTTTGATGATGTCGATGAATTTGTGACTTGGCTCAAAGTTCAATCTACAGTTACAAATGTTACACACGATAAGCGTACTTTTATGACATCAACCCCCCCCAAACAAGTAGTAACATTCTTCTTGGATGGTGTGCAACATAGGTTTTTGTTGACAGTTGATGTTGGTGCCAAAGTCAAGCTTCTCAAACCAACGCTGGAAGAGCTTGATAGGCTAAAAAATTAGCAAATTAGGTTGAAGCAAAAGGCCATTTTTGTTGGTTTTTGGTATAGTGTATATTACATCCGAGTCAATGAGCAGAAATTCAAACCAGTTGCACTCCCGGTAACAATCGTATGTTCGATCCGTTAGTATTCCTGGGCATATAAAGCCATATTCCCTGAAAGGCTAATCCAGATATGGTATCACCTTTTGTTTTTAGCAAAAACTTTCCAATAATCACCTGGTAGAGGGCAGGTGGGCACGGAAAGAAAATTAAAAGTCAAAATTTCGAGTTGCTGCCGGAGGCCGGAATGAGGGTGGAGGCCGAACCGCCCTTCGACTGCGCTCAGGACGGGCAGGCATCAGGAGCAAGTCAAAAGGGAAAAGGGTTTAGAGTGTCGCGGAAAGAATTTTGAATTATGAAGCGGTTTCGGTATATGGGAAAGAATGACAACCCCCGACGGTGCCTAACAGTCTGTGGGAGATAAGATGTCAGTTTAATATAAACTGGATAATCTTGACTTTGCAAAAAGATTTGTTACTCTGCCGAAAGTAAAGAGGATTTTTTCTTTTCAAAAGTATGCCCAAACCCTTATTTAGCAGCTTAAAAAAAGGAAAAGAATATGAATTCACACAGGATTAAGATTATTTTATTAATAGCTATTTCCCTGGCCGCATCCGCACCGGCAGCTAAAACCCCCAAAGCGCCACCATCTAAAAAACAGCTGTGGGCTGAAAAGCATAACAGGGAAAAATTTGCCGAGATAGTAAAGGGAAATTTTGACCCGGCTATTGAAAAAATGAACAAATACCTCGTCAAAGTACCCAATGACCAGGAATCTATGTTCGGGATGACTGCAGCATACGCTCAGAAGCAGAATATTGCCAAAGCGATGAAATGGATGAAAAAAAGCCTTGAAGCAGGCATTGCCTTTGAAAGATTTTTAGCAGGGCCAAGGGAACTGCTGCTGCCCTTGACAGCAAGTGACCAATTTAAAGAATTCGCCAAAGATAAAAACGTCGAACTGCTGCACGGGCCAATGTTAGGCTGTCTCACGCCCACCGGCGCAAAGTTCTGGGTTCGAACCGTAAGAGAGGTCCCCGTCAGCGTACTCGTCAGCGAACCGAAGAAGATGGACTCTGCTATCGAATCGGCCCAAGTCAAAACCAAGCCTGACAGAGAATACACTGCGATCGTCGCCATCGACGGACTAAAACCCAACTCAATATATTATTATCAACTCGTTATAGATGGAAAGAAACAACCGGGCAAATGGTCTTTCAGAACTACCGTACCAAAGGGCACTAAAACAAGATTCCAGATAGGTTTTGGAGGCGGAGCCAGTTATAATCCTAACAATGAAAGGATGTGGCAAACAATTTTTTCACACAAGCCCATCGCTTTTTTGTTTTTGGGCGACAATGTCTACATCGACCACCCAACCATGCAAGCTGTCCAGCAGTACTGCTACTACCGCCGGCAGTCAAGAGACGAATTTAGAGACTTCAGCGCCGCCACCGCTATCTTTGCGATCTATGACGACCACGATTTTGCAACCAACGACAGTCACGGCGGTTCTGAAACTTTTAAGCCGTGGTGGAAGCTGCCAGTCTGGAAAACCTTCAGAAACAACTGGAACAATCCCGCCTACGGCGGGGGTGAATCTCAGCCGGGATGCTGGTTCGATTTCTCTATCGGCGACGTCGATTTCTTCATGCTCGACGGAAGATATTACCGCACTGACCCAAAGAAAAAAAATCCTTCTATGTTAGGGCCTGTACAAAAAGCATGGCTGCTGGAAAAACTAAAGGCATCCAAAGCCACTTTTAAAATTCTTGCCTCTCCCGTGCCATGGAGCAAAAACACAAAACCCGGCAGCCTCGACACATGGGACGGATTCGAACAGGAACGCGAAGACATCTTCTCTTTCATAAACAAAAATAAAATTGACGGCGTGATACTTATCTCTGCCGACCGCCATCGTTCCGATGCAAGAAAAACCGATCGAGAAAATGGTTATCCCCTTTACGAATTTGAAAGCTCGAAACTGACCAATATTCACACTCATAGGCTCGAACCGGGCAGTATTTTCGGCTACAATAAGAAATGTTCATTCGGGCTGTTAACATTCGATACGACCGCCAAGGAGCCTCAAATAAACTACCAGATAGTCAACATTGACAATGAGGTTATCCACGAGCTGAAACTGAAAAAAAGCCAGTTATCGCACAAATAGTCTTTATTACTGTATAATCGCAGACCGCACTCAGGCCAGTGTGGGGGGGTAAATCCTGTGCCGAATGGTACACCGAATTGAATTGCACCAAATAAACCCGCTCACAACCCACGTTTGCCGGAAAAATTCCTTGACTGTTCAAGAAAGTTTTGTAAGATTATTGGCATCGCATGGAAAAAATGATGTTCGTAACCGTTTAAATGGTCTATCACAGACCTGCGGGGAAAAATATCTACAGCAAATATATCAAATTAATAAAGGCGAAACTATGAACACAGCAAAAAAGACCCGGCGTGACTTTCTAAAAACTTTAAGCCTTGGCGCAGCATCGTTAGTTGTCTTGGGATGTAGCGATGTTTATGGCAAAAAAAAGCCCCATTCAAATAAACTCACCAAAGACTCCAGGCCAAACATCCTTTACATAATGTCTGACGACCATACTGCCACTGCTATCGGCTCTTACGGCACGAGACTTGCTAAAATCACACCAACCAAAAATATCGACCGCCTCGCAAAAGATGGAATGCTACTGGAAAACGTTTTCTGCACAAACTCCATCTGCACCCCAAGCAGAGCGACCATCCTTACCGGCCAGTACAGCCAGGCAAACGAAGTTCTTACTCTGAACGATCGGCTAAAACCCGAAAACCAGTATCTGCCGAAACTCATGAAAAAAGCCGGCTACACTACCGCGATGATAGGCAAATGGCATTTAAAAGAAGAACCTGCCTCATTCGATTATTACAACGTCCTGCCCGGACAAGGTAAATACCACAATCCAACATTCTATGAAACAGGCGATACATGGGAAAAGAACCCGAAAAAACACACTGGACACAGCTCCGATGTTATTACAGATATATCGCTAAAATGGCTGGACAGCAGAGACAAAACAAAACCGTTCTTTCTCATGCACCACTTCAAGGCCCCGCACGACATGTTCAAAAACGCACATCGCTTTGATTCGCTTTTCGAAGATGTCGATATTCCCGAACCCGAAAACCTTTGGATAACCCCTGTTCACCATTCCGCAGCTACCAAAGGAATGGGAACATCCGTATCGAGACGCTGCAAATCACGAAATATGGGCAAGTCACTAAAAATAGACAAGACGCTGACCGACAAAGAATACACACATCAGGCATACCAGCTATACCTCAAAAGATATCTTCGCTGCGTTGCCGGCGTCGATGAAAATGTAGGCCGGCTCCTGGACTATCTCACAAAAGAAAACCTCCTCGATAATACCATCATCATTTACACCGCTGACCAGGGCTTTATGTTAGGCGAACATGACTATATCGACAAACGCTGGATGTACGAAGAGTCACTCCGAATGCCTTTCATCGTTCGCTACCCGAAAATGATCAAAAAAGGCCAACGCTCTGACGAGATCGTAAACAACACCGATTTCGCCCCAACGATACTGGATTTAGCCGGCGCAAAAGCTCCGGGTTATATGCACGGCAAAAGTATAGTACCTATTCTCGAAGGAAAAACACCTTCCGGTTGGCGAAAATCAACGTATTACAGATACTGGCAGCACATGGCTCACCATCGAAATCCATCTCATTTCGGCGTGCGAACTAAACAATACAAGCTGATATTCTTTTATGGCTGCAGCTATAGAACGGTCAGAAAGAGCAAAAAGGACAAAAAAATCTATCCGAAAACTCAGCCTGGTTGGGAATTATATGACATAAAAAAGGACCCCACCGAAATGAACAACCTTTACGGCAACCGGAAATACGCATCGGTAATCAAAGAGCTGAAAAACGAACTGCTCTCAATAAGAAAGAAATATAACGAAACGGATGAGAAGTATCCGCATATCCAAAAAATTATCGACGAATACTGGGACAAATAATTATAAGCGATAGCAAAAAGATCAAAG
>CAZECQ010000224.1:0-4435 GCA_964510545.1 uncultured Pirellulales bacterium
CAGCGATAATATCCTCGACGTCTTCAATCCCAACAGAAATACGAATCATCGAATCCGTCAAACCAAGTTTTAATCGTTTTTCTTTGGGAACTTCCGTATGTGTCATACTGACCGGGTGAGTAACCAGCGTTTCTACAGCGCCAAGGTTTTCAGCGAGAGAACAGAGTTTTATATTGTTCATCAGCGTAATTCCGGACTCGACATCACCTTTCAATTCAAAAGAAACTATACCACCGAAATCCTTCATCTGGCGTCTGGCGATTTCGTGCTGCGGATGACTGGGCAGCCCCGGATAAATCACTCTTTCTACTTTTGGATGATTATCTAAAAACTGTGCAACAGCCATTGCATTCGAACAATGACGGTCCATTCGCAGCGGCAGTGTCTTGACACCCATAAGGGTCAGCCAGCAGTCAAAAGGACTGGGAACGGCGCCAACACTCTTCTGGATGAACTTCAACTTCTTATATAAATCCTCATTATTTGTGATTGCAATACCACCGATAAGCTGATTATGTCCGCTTAAATACTTGCTCGTACTCTGTACAACAAGGTCAACTTCCCATTCCATCGTTCGCAGAAGATAGGGTGATGCAAAAGTGGGGTCGATACCAAAAAGTAAATTGTGCTCCTTTGCAATCTTCGAGACGGCTTCTACGTCTGTAATTTTCAAAAGCGGGTTGGTCGGCGTTTCCACCCAAATCATTTTTGTATTTGGCCGAATCGCCTCAACAATTTTTTCAGGCTGAGAAGTATCGACATAGGTAAATGATAATCCATATCGGCTGAGAATCTTGTCGAACAATCGTGTAACTCCACCATATACATTATCGGTTGAAACGAAGTGGTCACCTGCTGAAAACAGCCGCATCACCGCATCGACCGTTGACATTCCTGATGCAAAAGCAACTCCGTACTTTCCACCCTCGATAGCAGCAAGATTCGCTTCTAAAACCGCACGTGTCGGATTTGACGAGCGTGTGTAATCAAAACCTTTCTTTTTTCCGACTTCTTCCAGAACATACGTCGCAGTTTCGTAAATCGGCGGAAGAATCGCGCCGGTTGACGGGTCGGGCGAAATTCCCGCACGAACCACCGTTGTAGCAAACTTCATTTTTTTACTCCTTTCGTGACTAAAACAATAAATACTTACAATGTGCTGTTGCAGGTGAATTTTACATTAAGTTCAAAAAATATCAAGACTAATTTGCTTCTTTGTCATTTTAGTCATTTTTGTGTGCCCTTGAGGGCCTGTGAGAATTTATTCTTGTTCTTTGGCAGCATTTCAGATAACTTGGAGAGTGATAAAATTATCGGTATATTTGCCAATGACCGTTCTATTGCGTGTATTTATAGCTAAAAACAGTGCAAGGAGAAAAGCAAATGTCAAATATGGAACAATTTCAAAACCCGCCCATCGAGCATGTTCCAGGCCCAAACGCAAATTTACCCGGCAAAAGCCCTGCTGAGCCCACGCCGAGCATAGAGACAGGGACAGGCCTTGCTGTGGCAAGTTTTGTGCTGGGGCTTGTGTCACTGCCACTGTCGATTTTTGTGGTTGGTGCAGTAGCCGGCTTTATCGGTTTGATACTTGCCATTGTACATCTCAGTAAAAAACTGCCTTTAAGGGGCTTGGCGATATGCGCTCTGGTCCTCTCTGCAATAGGATTGGTAGCAGGGACAGGATTCGCAGTCTTTTACAGCAGAGGTATCTATAGGAGCTACTCTGTGATGATGCAGGATTGGCAGGATGTGCAATTCGAAGAATACATCGGCGCTGTATCGCCTGATATGAAGCTGACAGACCTTCAGGGCAATGAGATTACAATATCCGAACTTAAGGGCAAACGCGTGGTGCTGGATTTCTGGGCGACGTGGTGTCCACCGTGCCGAAAGGAAATTCCGCACTTTATCGAACTGACCAGGACCACCGGCGACGAAGAGCTTGTTATAATCGGTATTTCTGACGAGTCGGCCGAAAAAATCAAAACTTTTGCCGAAAACCTCAAGATTAATTATCCGCTGGTTTCTGCAGCAGCCCGGGAGCTTCCTGAACCTTACAGCAAAATTACGTCTATCCCAACCACGTTCTTTATCGACCGCCAGGGAGTTATTCAGAATGTGCTTGTCGGTTACCATTCGTTCAAAGAGCTTAAAAAGCAGGCACTTGGCGAGATGGAAAAAACGGATGAGCCGAAACCCGATATGACCGGGAGCAGGTAAGTTATGTTTTTTAAGATGAACATAATCTGGGCATCTGTATTGCTGGTCGGCGGTCTGTTAATGCTGTGGAAATCGGCCGACATGCTGGTCGATGGAGCAGTTGGGCTGGCTAAACGGCTTGGTGTCAGCGCCCTTGTTGTCGGCCTGACGGTAGTTGCTATGGGGACATCGGCGCCGGAAGTGGCTGCAAGTATCGCGGCGGTTTTGCAAAAGGGCGGCGGTGACATAGCTATCGGTAATGTCTTCGGCTCTAACATTGCTAATCTGGCTCTTGTAGGCGGTCTGGCTGCGCTTATTCGGCCCATCCGTGTCCAGAAGAAAATATTACAGCGCGAAATGCCGGTAATGCTGCTGGTGGCACTGCTGTTGTGGCCTTTTCTGAAGAACTTATCTCTGTCACGTCCGGAAGGTGTTTTATTGTTAGCTGTGTTCTCTGCCTTGATATTTATAACTGTCTATATGGCACAGAAAGAATCCAGAAACAATGCAGAAGCAATGGCCCGGGCAAGTGGCCAGAGCGGGGAAAGCGACAGCGCTAAAACACTCAAGGCAAACATTTTATTTGTCGTTATCGGTTTGGCGGGCCTGGCAGTCGGCGCAAAATTGGCTGTAACGGGCGCCGTGTTTGTCGGCATTAAAGTCGGCCTGAGCGAAGGCGTCATCGGGCTGACCATTATCGCATTCGGCACCTCCCTTCCGGAACTCGTAACCTGCGTGGTGGCCGCTGTCAAAGGCCATCACGATATTTCCATCGGCAACCTTGTAGGCTCGAATATCTTCAATACACTGCTCGTTACAGGTGCGGCCAGTGCGGTTCGCCCGTTTGATGTAGCAAAACGCTTCGCGGGTGGAGCTGATTACTGGATTATGATTATTGTTAGCGGCGTTTTCTTTTTGATGGCTTTGGCCGGCCGGCGAATCAGCAGGGCCGGCGGCATCGTCTTATTCTGCGGATACGTTGCTTATATTGTTTATCTATTAGCATTTAGCGCATAAACTGATAAAGCTGTCCGTTAAAACGAGATAGAATCAGTATAAACAGTTGTAAAGTCCTGCTCGTTTGCGATTTCGATATATTCGATTTTTCGGGCCAGTTCCTTGGCCAGTTCTCTTGCCCTGCTGCCCGGAAGGAGCATTTGGGCGCCGGAGGCGGCGGCATTGCCGATGAAAACTATACGTTCAGTAGGTATGTCCGGCAGCAGGCCGACTCGGATGGCGTTTTCTTTTCGAATATAATTGCCAAAGGCGCCGGCCAGAAAAATATGTTTAATATCAGAATCTTCAAGCCCGATTTTTTTCTGCAGGAGTTTAATCCCCGCCCTTACAGCAGCTTTTGCTAATTGCACTTCACGTATATCTTTTTGCGTCAGGAGTAACTTCTTTCGGTCGGCTCCTGCCGTTTCAAACAGACAAAAGGCGGGTTGGCCGGCCTGTTCGCCGATTCGGGACAGGATTTTTGCTGGCAGTTTTTCCGAAAGACTGCCGGTCCTTACGAACCGCCCTGTTTTGTCAACAATACCCAGATTCAGCAGTACGGCCACAGCGTCAATAAGGCCGCTGCCGCATATAGAACGAGGCTGGCCGGCCCCGATTACATCGACGTCAATGTCACCATCATTTATTACAACAGCTTCGATAGCTCCCTGCTGTGCCCTGCTGCCGCAGCTTATTCGTGCGCCCTCCAGGGCCGGCCCGGCAGCGCAGCTTGCCGCATATAGCTTGTTCTTTGCGGCGAGCACAATCTCGCCGTTTGTGCCTATATCGACCAGCAGCGTTACTTCTTCTGCCGAATCGATATTAGCTGCAAAAGCCGCAGCAGTAATATCGGAGCCGACGAAGCCGGCTATATTTTCAACCGTGTGGATATTGCCTGCAGGATTGATTTGCACCGGTAATTGTCCGCCGGGGATGTCACGGCCATCAACGCTAAAGGCCTTGTATGGCGCCTGGCCGAGTTGTTTGACCGGCAGTTTAAGGAAAATATGATTCATTGTCGTGTTGCCGACAACGCACATTTCATAAATCCCGTTTGCATCTATGGAATTGGCGCTGCAGAGTTTTGCGGTCAGTTCATTTATGCACTCGATTATGACTTTTTGCAGTTCAGCCAATTTCTCATCGCTTTCGGCGTAGGAGATTCTGCTTATACAGTCGTCCCCGAATCGGGTTTGCGGATTTAAGGCACTCTCGGTCGCCAGGCAGCTTACATCAG
>CAZECQ010000225.1:0-4412 GCA_964510545.1 uncultured Pirellulales bacterium
CGTATTTTATATTTTATTGTAAGTTAATGTTTTCTTGTTTGGGCAACACGCCCTTCAGGGTAGAATTTTCTTTTGTTTTTTTTGCCACTTATTCTTTCAAGTTGCACTAAATGCGACATAAAACAAAGAAGTCCACGTCAAAGTCAGCCAGCCGGTCAGGCAATAAGTCATTGAATCGGTCGGGTTGGCAAATTGCACAACTGGCAGTGTTAACAGGTTTCGTTTGCGTCGCGGTCCTTTTGGTGCATTGGCCGGCATTGTCGTCCAATGCGCTGTCGTTTGATGATTCTCAGTACTTTAATGAGAATCTATTGGTCCAGAATCCCGGTTGGTCATCGGCCCGGCGGTTTCTCGCCGAGGTGTTAGAGCCATCAACTGTACAGGGCTACTATCAGCCATTGACAATGATTTCGCTAATGGCCGATTATGCCTTAGGCGGTCGAGACGATAATCTTATGCCCTTTCATCGAACAAGTCTTGCATTGCATGCGGCCAATACGGCATTGATAATTGTGTTGCTTTATTTGTTGTTTAGTAGTGCCTGGATAGCTGCGTTGGCAGGCTTGCTCTTTGGACTTCATCCTATGACGGTTGAGTCGATTTGTTGGCTTGGCGACCGCAAGACGTTATTAGCGGCATTTTTTGCGTTATGGTCACTGATTTTTTATGTTCATTTTGCCCGCAAAAGGAAATGGAAATTTTACATTGGCTGTGTTGCAGCGTACATATTGGCGTTGATGTCCAAGCCGACTAGTGTGCCGCTTCCGGCTTTGCTGCTGCTGATGGACTTTTGGCCGCTTCGGCGATTGAACAAAAAAGCTATTCTGGAAAAGATACCGTTATTTGTGATCGGCGGGATTGCTGCGGTTATTACATATATTTCACAAAGCCGCAGTGCTGCTGTGATTCTGCCGAGCGATTATGGCGCGTGGCGCATACCGCTGACACTTTGTCATAACATTGTTTTTTATCTGTACAAGATTGTCTGGCCGGTGAATCTATCATCTAATTATGCCTTTCCCGAACCGATGGTGTTGTCAGAGCCAATGGTGGCCGTCGGTATTGTCGGCACCTGTATACTGATACCTTTATTTGTTCTTTCTCTTCGCTGGACGCGGGGGCTTTTGACCGGCTGGTTGTTTTTCTTTGTGGCAATGCTGCCGACAATGCAGATTATTGGTTTCAGCGGTGTAATTGCTGCGGATAAGTTTGCCTATCTGCCTTCGGTAGGTTTGCTGATGGTATTGGCATCGTTTCTGGTTTGGTTATTGGTTTACGGCAAAGCCGGTGACAGGTTTGCTGTACGAAACGTGGTGATAGTAGTGGTTGTTTTGGTATTGTCAGTTGCGGAAGCCGCTGCCACCCGGCGATATCTGGTGTGCTGGCGCGATACGGAAGGATATTATGAACATATGTTGGCATTGACACCGGATTCGGCAATACTGCACTATGGCTTGGGCGTTGAACTTCAATCACAGGATAGGTTTGACGAAGCAATCGACCGTTACCGCCGGGCCATAGAAATCAAACCTTACTATGCAGAAGCACATTATAACCTGGCTACCGTGCTTAGGTCACAAGAGAAGATTAACGAGGCAATCAGTCACTATCGCCAGGCAATTCAAGTTAAACCTGACTATGCGGCGGCGTATTACAACCTGGCTATGGCACTCGAATCCCAGGGCAAACTTGATAAGGCGGTAAGTTACTATTATGAGGCACTAAAATACCAACCGGACGATATCGAATCGCATAACAATGTTGGTATTATATTTGTATCGCAGGGTAGATTTGACGAGGCGATTAAGCACTTCCGTCGCGCTTTGCAGGCCAGACCTGACGACATCAACTCGCACTTTAACCTGGGTATTGCCCTTAAATCAAAGGGTAAATTTGGCGATTCAATAGAGCATTTTCTTCAGGCCCTGCAGACTAATCCTGATTTTGCCGAAGCGCATAGTCATCTGGGCATTGTGTTGGCGAAAACCGGCCGACTCAATGGGGCGCTTAAGCATTTTCAGGAGGCGCTGCGTTTAAGACCTGATTGGCCGATTCCATTGATTGGGGTTGCGCGAATACTGGCCCTGCACCCCGACCCAAAGGTGCGTGATACTGACAGGGCGGTTAGTTTTGCCGAGCGTGCGGCCGAGTTGACCGAAAACAAGAATCTCGCGGTTCTCAATACTCTCACAGAAGTATATGCAGCGGCAGGGCAATACGATAATGCTGTTTTGACTGCACAGGCGGTCCTGGATTTGGCCACTGCCGCCGGAATGGACGAACTTGCCAAGCGAATTCGCAGTCAACTGGAGAACTACAAACAAGCAAAACCTTGAAAAAAGTTGTATAAAAAATGCTGCTGGTATCCTTTTTTGCAGGTTTTTTCTTTTAATGATATTGGATAATTCATACCCGTATTTCCCATATTAAAGTAGCGCATTTGATATTGATTTGATAGTATAGAGCTTATGGATGCCGTTCAAGCCAGTTTTGACTGTTCTGATTTGGAGAACCCAATGGGTTCACCCTGTTAGAGTTTTAGAATGTATTATGTTTATGTTTTACAGAGCGATGTTGATAATGACTTGTACACCGGTTCAACTCCAGACCTGAAGAAGCGGTTTGCAAAACATTGCAATGGTCAAGTTAAGTCAACAAAAGGACGCAGGCCCTTGAGGCTGATATACTACGAAGCTTGTTTGGAAAAAGGTGATGCGATAAGACGAGAGAAATACCTGAAAACAGGGATGGGAAAAAGATATTTGCGTAATCGCCTTACAGGTTGTTTGGGAAAACTCTAACAGGGTGAAAGACGCAAGGATGCTCTTAGGCTCACCCCCAGAGGGGGATTATAAAACAGGCAATGCCTGTTTGACCGAAAACTTAAGGTCGAATTTCATGCCAGCCAAAGTAACCAGTGATGCAGGTTTGTTATCCAAGCAATCTATTGACTTTCCCGCTAAGTCGGTTTACTTTATGGCAAAGGGAATTTGCTTTACGGCTAAGTCGGTTTGCTTTGTCGCTGAGTCAATTGGAACAATGGCTAAGTCAGTTTACTTTACGACAAAGTAAGTTTGCTTTATGGCTAAGTGAATTTACTTTACGGTCAGGTCAATTTACTTTATGATTAAGTCAGTTTACTTTGCGGCTAAGTCAATTGACTTAACGGCTGGGAAAAGATACTCAAAGGCCCGTTAAAGCGTGTGAAACATAATATAAGTTGATTATTTTAAGGAGGTTAGGCGAAAAATACGCAAAAAGGGCGAAAAATGGCTGAGGATGGTTTTATTGAAAGATAGAGCCAAAGTTTAGGAGGTGCTCAATTGAAAGATAAAGAACTCAAGAAAAAGCTTGAAGAGCTTCTCGGAAACGAGGAAAATGAATCTTTTAGTAAAATTTGCTTGAACGCTTACAAGAAAGCTACTCCTTCAAAAAAATTCATTTTAATATACGCTATTGTCAGCTTGCTGATATTCCTTTTTTTTACCTGGGGAGCAATTTCTGAAAAAAATATTGCCATTATTTTTATTGCGGTTCCTTTTATAGCAATTCAATGGGTCATTTACTATTTGATAAAATGGTCAATTCCTTACTTAAAAAGAAAATCCCCAGAAGACTGGAGAGCAGTATTTAGCGTTTGGATTGCTTGTGTAGTCTTTTTAATGCTGTCCCTGTTCTGCTTCACAGGTGCAGACGAGGAAGATATATCCGCACAATTTTTCATAGGCTCTATAAGTATTGCCGTTGTATTAGCTACAGTTCTTTTTTCTATCAAAAAAATGAAAGGCAAATGAGCCAGATAGGGAGATTGGGAGTATGAACTACAAACGTGGCTGTAAGAGAATTACACTTCTAATAAGTATTGTCGTTGCCATAGGTGTGGGTGTTTGGATAGGTGTTGTTACGGCAGATGGATATAAAAAAGAAAATCAACATCTTCAATCGTTAAGAAAAGACTCGCGCACTGGTAAAATTTTTGTTTTAAAGAAAGCAGAAGCAGTGCCTACCGAAGTAAAAGATGCTCCAATGCCTTTAATCATAATAAATAGTAGTCTTGTAGGATTAGCATGTGGAGCAGGTTCATTTGTATCGGTTTGGTTTGCATATTATATATTGTTTTATTTAATAAAGTGGCCTGTGTTTTATTTATTAAAGAGGTTTGCTCTTGTATTAAAGTGGGTTGCTCATGGTTTTCGTGAAGATAAGCCTGCAAACGAGCAAAAACAATAAGTAACTTGGCAATCGTTAAAATGGTGAAGTGGTGTTGAGAAGAAAACGCTAACAATTCACTTTTTTTCCTATTGATTATGCACAAAAAGAAACATACAGTTTTATTAAGTGAATAGGATATATGGATATCAACGACATTCTTACAGAAATTGAATATACGAAAGAACGGTCTGCTAAAGAGC
>CAZECQ010000226.1:0-4380 GCA_964510545.1 uncultured Pirellulales bacterium
TATACTCATAGTAATTGAACCATCCTTTTTCTAACTGAACCGACTTAAATTATTAACCAAACAACTCCGCAAATTTATCTTCGATATTTTCCTCTTCGCACAGCACCTGGCCGATTAAACACGCACTTAACCCAATGGCCTTTAGCTTCTCAACATCCACCCTGGTTTTTATCCCGCTCTCGGTAACCAGTTCTTTTTTATTATCGACCATCTCCGCTAATCGCCCCGTCGTGTTCAAATCCACCTCCATCGTAGTCAGGTTCCGGTTGTTGATGCCGAGCACGCTGTAGCCTTTTTTCGGAAAGCCGACAAGACTGCGGACCTTCAAAAGCATATCGGCCTCGTGCACCTCCAGAAGCACCGTAAGGGTCAATTCCGCCGCGGCTATCATTAAATCCATCAACTCACCGGCCGTCAGCGCCTCTGCTATCAGCAATATAGCGTCGGCACCTGCGGCACGAGACTCATAAGCCTGCCATTTATCGATAATAAAGTCTTTCCGCATAACCGGCAAATCCACAACCTCCTTTATCTGCTCTATGTATTCGAGCTGGCCCTGAAAATATTTTTCATCCGTAAGAACACTGATTGCATCGGCCCCGCATCTTTCATAGCTCAGCGCAATTGCCACAGCGTCGAAATCCTGCCGAATAATACCCGCCGAGGGCGAGGCCTTTTTCACTTCAGCAATAACGTTTATCCCCCGACCGTTGGGCTTGGTGACCGCTTTGTAAAAATTGCGGCACTTCGGCATCGAGCGAATTTTTGCTTGAAGCTCATCGACACTTATTTGAGACTTGCGAAAACTAACTTCCGCTTTTTTGTCTGCTATAATTTTATCTAATATATTCGCCAATTTACTTTGCCCTGAAATCTTTGCGTTACCGGCGCCACAAAAAATACGAATTACGTCAAAAAATATGCGGCCTTTACTCTGCCGCCTTCACATAAGCCATGCGAATCTGGCTGAGTGTGTTCTCAAGAACTTTCTCCTCTTCCTCGCTCAGGTTGCCTTTGGTCTTTTCGGCAAGAGTTTCGAGCATATCGATATTGTATTTTGCCAGCGCCAAATCCGGCTCCTTCTTCTCATCATGACCTTCTATATGCACCATCCCAAGAGAAAATAATGCCTGTGTAACCAGCATACTTATAAGCGCAGCAAAATCACCTTTCGGCAAAGTCCCATGGCCGGCTTGTTCTTGCGTGGCTTTCTCCTGCTCTGCTTCTTCCTGTTTCGCCAGAACCTCTTTTTCCTTCTGGGCCTCTTGTTTCCAGTCCTCGTCAACTATAATTTTTTTCTCTTCTTTTTTTTCTTCTTCAGCCATTCTGAAAACTCCAACAAAATTTGTTATCTTTTTCTTTTTAATTCTCTGTCAACATCCCGTTTTTGTGTCCGTTCGGTGATTGCCTTTCGTTTATCGTATTGCCTCTTACCTCTGGCCAATGCCAGCTCTATCTTCGCCAGACCCCTATTATTAAAGTAAATCCGCAGCGGCACAAGTGTAAAACCACGCTGTTCGAGTTTGGTTTTTATTTTGCGGATTTCAGCTTTGTGCAGCAGCAGCTCTCTCTTGCGGGTCGGCTCGTGATTAGCGGTTGACGCCTTTTCGTATTGGGCGATGTTGGCGCCAACCAATCGGCACTGCTGGCCCTCTATCCTTGCGTATGAGCCGCTAAGGTCGGCCATGCCTGCCCGAAGTGATTTCACCTCCGTCCCTAAAAGCGAAAGACCCGCCTCGAACTTCTCAATCAGCTCGAAGTTCCTGTAGGCCTTTTTATTAACCGCCACTGGACCGCCTTTTTCTTTGTTTTTGCCGGTTTTTGATGCCATTCAAACAATAATATCCGCAGGAACACCCTTTTGCAAGAGTACAGCTTAAATGCAATTTGCCTCCCACTTGTATCTGTCACCGACAAACAATTAACTGTCCGCTAAACGCTGCTCGCTATTTATTAAATAGCCACTGGTGAATAAATGCCCCGATGAGCCAGACCGCAAAACTCGCACAGAGCACAATCCAGAGCGACAATTGCCTGCGAAAACACATTAAGGCAACGAGGAAAAATAAAATGCTCGGCACAATACCCCACAAAGCACCTTTCGTATATTCTACCATCAGATTGAAATTGCCGGGGGCCTCCGAATATAACCAGAGCAACACAATCAGGCCTGTCAGCGGCATTACGGCTATCAAACCGGCCAATGTAGGCAGCTTCCGGCCTATCTGCCCGCACAGGACAATAATAACAACACTCACCAGCAACTTAACGAAAAATCGCATAAACTAACTTGTCGAACGCTCTTATAATAGTACAGCCACGGTATCGTTACCGACCGAGCTTTTACCTGACGAACCGGATACTCACCGGGTATCGATAGGCCTGACCGCTGTTGGCCTTGGCTGCAGCAACAATACAGAACACCAAATCAGCCACCCCTACTGCAGTACCTAAAAACACCCCGACACAAACAAAGGTCAGCAATCCCGAAACAATAAAGGCAATTGCTACGGTAATCTGAAAATTCAGCGCCTCTTTGCCCTGGTTATCGACGAAGGGGTCCTCGTCCTTCTTAATCAGCCAGATAATCAATGGCCCGATAAAGCAGGTGAAAAGTCCCAGCAGATGGCACAGCATCCCCATCATCCGCGAGTCACTGCTGACATCTTCGAATTTCTGTTCCGGCTGAACATCTGCAGGCTGTTCGGCCTTTGCACCCTCCTGGGCCTCTTTGTTATCACCTGAATCTTCCGGTTTTTCCGCAGCTTCTTTTTTTTCTGCCATAATGCCACTCCTTTCCACAAGTTATTTTAACCTGACAAAACTGCCCTTTTGTAACAGAACCCCATTAAACCGGCAAGAACAAAATTTCCCCCCAACTCTCAAAAATAAAACGGCTAACCCGCCGGCCCTCTGCTCTCCCGGCAGAATTTGCCCATCAGAGCCATCGCCTCGTTCAACCTTTCAGCCGAACCATCCATCTTTGCATACGCATCAACCAGCTCTAAAAGCTCCTGTGCCGGCTCAACCTCGCCATAATGATGCGCAACGTTAACGATTGCAGCGTCAAGGCCGTACTCGGCCGCCTTCGCCACATACGCCCTGCAGACCCCGACCTTGCGGCCCGGCAGGTCACGACCGCAGTTACTTATTCCGAGAGAGCAGTGAACATCCTTCATTTTGGCATCGCTCTTGATTTTCCTTATCGTCTCGAACGCCCGGTACGTATAGCCCGGCACATTCGGTTCCATCGGCATATCTATTGCCAATGGAAATACCGTCGAATCGAAAAATATCTCATCGGCGACGAAACCGTATTTCCCCACCGCCTCGTCAAAAATCCGCTCAGCCAGACAATACAACTCATCAACCGAGTGTGAACCGCCCGCCCCTGTCGGTTTTTCCTCACTGACAAGAAGCCCAATGAAGCGATAGTCAAAATCTTTCTTCAGCCCCAACATATTATCCATCGTATAGACCTTCACGGAATTTATCAGCGGCTGCTTGACTTGCTCCTCACTTTCGTACCACGCCTTCAGACCGGCTCGGAGAACATCGTCGTTACTGCTGTCGATGCATACGGCCGTCCCGCCGCCCCATTTGCGAACCATTTTAACGTATTCGACCATCATATCAACGGCGGCCTGTGGCTCGCTCTCGCCGAAGGCATCGAGATTGACTGCAATATAGTCGGCCCCGTCAGCCGCCTGCGATTCAATCAAGCCCTTGATATAGTCTAACGGCTCCGATGGCTTCGAGTAGGCATCAGGCCCAAGCTCGCTAAGCTGTTTCATTATCCTGCCGGTCTTAGGGATTGATGCGTGAACTGATTCACCTATCAAAATCAACGGTTTTTTCTTCATTAAAAAAATCTTTCCAAAAACAGAAGTTTACGAATTTTACTGCTCTGCTGAAAACCCACAGCAGCTTCATTCCGGCCGCAAAAGGCCTTTCGCCCAGCCCTATGGGAATAAGACCGTCAGGCCGGAGAAAATGTCTAAAAAATTAATACTAAAATATACTCTGAGCAGCGGAGAACCTCAACAAAATAATCAATGAAAAACCCAATCTCAACCCCAACAACCTGCCCCAAAGTCACTTTGGGCCGCCTCGCCAGAATGCTTTGACCTAAGGTTTAGCCCTCAGTCCTTGCTGGGGGTGGGTTGTTGCCGTTGTCGTGCTGGTGAGTTTACGCAGAGGAGTAAAACGACGAAGTGTGGCCTAATTAAACAGGCCTCGAACCAAAAATTACTAACCAAGACTACAATCGCGGCCTCCGGCACCAGCAAACCAATCAAAATAAACCCTTGCACCGCTATCCAGAGTCAGTATAATTGTAAATCGCACCACCGAGACGATACTTCTATTGGCCTTGGCAGT